>NZ_JAZGQK010000013.1:0-290212 GCF_036422035.1 Plantactinospora sonchi | reverse complement strand
AACACGGTTGGGCGCTGGATGTCAGCAGCCGGCCAGGGGCGGCGTTCCGGCGCCGGAGCGCCGCCCGTCGGCGACATACTGTGCGTCAACTCACGTCGAGTCGACACGATCGTCCACCCGGACCGGCGGACCGTGGTCCCGGCCGGCGGAGCCGGAACCGGACCGCCGCCGGACCCGAGCGGACGAGGTGGTACGAGTTACTTGAGGGTGACCTTCGCGCCCTCGGCCTCGAGCTTGGCCTTGGCCTTGTCGGCGGTCTCCTTGTTGGCCTTCTCCAGGACGGCCTTCGGCGCGGCCTCGACCAGGTCCTTGGCCTCCTTGAGGCCCAGGCCGGTCAGCTCACGCACGACCTTGATGACCTGGATCTTCTTACCACCGTCGGCGTCGAGGATGACGTCGAACTCGTCCTTCTCCGGCTCGGCCTCGGCCGCGGCGGCGGCCGGGCCGGCGGCCGCGACGGCGACCGGCGCGGCGGCGGTGACGTCGAAGGTCTCCTCGAACTGCTTCACGAACTCCGACAGCTCGATCAGCGTCATCTCCTTGAACGCGTCGAGCAGCTCGCCGGTGCTGAGCTTCGCCATATCTGGCGTCCTTTCCTTACCTGTTACACGAATATGGGGTACGTCGGAGCGGGCTGTCAGGCAGCCTGCTCCTCCTTCTCACGCTTCTCCTGCAGGGCAGCCGCCAGGCGGGCGGTCTGCGCCAGCGGCGCCTGGAACAGGGCAGCGGCCTTGCTCAGGCTGCCCTTCATCGCGCCGGCCATCTTGGCCAGCAGAACCTCACGGGACTCGAGGTCGGCGAGCTTGTTGACCTCGTCCGCGGAGATCGCCCGGCCCTCGAAGACACCGCCCTTGATGACGAGCTTCGGGTTGGCCTTCGCGAACTCCCGCAGGCCCTTCGCCGCCTCGACCACGTCACCGGAGACGAAGGTCAGCGCGGTAGGACCGGTGAACAGCTCGTCGAGCCCGGCAATGCCAGCGTCCGTCGCAGCGCGCTTGGCCAGCGTGTTCTTCGCCACCGCGTAGGTGGTCTCCCGACCTAGCGAGCGGCGCAACTGGGTCAGCTGGGAAACCGTCAGACCGCGGTACTCGGTCAGCACGGTGGCTCCGGCGTTGCGGAAGTGCTCGGTGAGCTCCGCGACGGAGGTGGCCTTGTCGGCCCGAACCGGCTTGTCCGCCATGTCCCTCCTCTCTCATTGCTTTCCAGGCTGATCACCGTCGAGGCCGATCGGCCGTACGGCGCGATCGGGCTCCGGGGTGTTCGACGGTTCCGCCACAACAAGAAGCCCCGGCGCAGGGCGCACGGGGCGGGAAGGGTCACATGATCATGACCCGGCACGACACACCGTTTCTCCCTGCGCGGGCCGCCCGTCGAGCGGGACCTTCAACCGTGCCGGGGCACGGTGACCAGCGGTCTCTGGGTGGAAACCTCGGCCAAGACAGCTTGACCGAAACTGAAGCGTACGGCATGCCTGGCGTGACGGCCAAATCACCCCCGGGTACGCCGGCTCACGCCCGCCGCCGCGACCGGGGCCAGCGCGGTCACCGCCCGATCCAGGTGATCACCACACCCCGCCCGGCCTCACGCCTGCCGCCGCCGCAGCCACGCGTAGCCGGTGATCACCACGGCGCTCCAGAGCACCGCGTGCCCGGTCACCAGTCCTAGGCTCATCGCGGTCGGCCCGGCGGTGCTGGTCCGGGCGACCGCCAGCACCGGAGGTACCAGCCAGGGCACCACCGAGTCCCGCAGTCCGAAGACAAACGCGCAGACCACCCCGCAGACCAGAACGGCCAGCCCGGAGAGCGGACTGGCCACCGCCGCCCGGCTCGACAGCGCGCCCAGCCCGACCGCCGGGGGCAGGACGAGCAGGTGGGCCCAGAGCCCGACCGCCAGCCCCTGCCCGACGGAGGGGCCGCCGGGGCCGTCCGGACCACTCACCCCACCCACCAGCCAGGGCACGACCAGAGCGATGACCACCAGGGCCAGTCCCGCCGTCGCGGCGGCGAGCAGACCGGCGACCAACTCCGTTCTCCGGCCGGCGGCCACCACGGCGAGCCGACGCTGGACGTCCGGTTCGGTGTCCAGCAACAGCCTCGTCTGCCAGGCCAGGACGGGAAAGAGGATCACCGCGGAGACCCCGTACGCCTCGGCCGGCGGCGCCCCGGCACCACCGTGCAGGACAACCAGGGCCAGCAGCCCGGCCAGCAGCGGCGGCAACGCCCGGGCGGTCCGCACGAAACCGGTCAGTCGGAGCACGACCAGCGGAATCACGAAGCCTCCCCCGGGCCACCGCCCTGATCGACCGAACCGACCAACGAGCCCGGCGCCGCCGGCCCGACCACCGGGTCGTCCGCCGGCCCCTGTCCTGCTCCCGGCGGAACTGTCGAGTCGTCCGCCGGGCCACGTCCCGGTCCCGGCACCCCGCCTTCGGGCGCGGGCGGTCGTACTCCCAGCACCTGGTGGCCGGCGGCACGCAGGTCGGCGACGACCTGGGCCACCCGGGTGGCGGGTACCGCCAACTCGACCACGGACATCTCCCCGGCGCCCGGTGTCCCGGCACCGGTCGTCGCCGGACGCACCACCGACACCGTCCCGTCGACGACCGTCCACTGCTCGGCGTCGGGCAGCCGGACCGTCTCGCCCCGATGGTCGCTGACCAGTACGGCGCCGTGGTTCTCGCGTACCTCGCGGATCAGTTCCGGGACCAGCTCACGGGTCGCCGCGTCCAGGCCCTCCCAGGGCTCGTCGAGAACCAGCAGTTCCGGAGGGCGGAGCAGGGCCTGGGCGAGACCGACCTTCTGTGCCGTCCCCTTCGACAGGGCGGCGAGCCGGACGTCCCGGTACGGGGTGAGCCCGAGCCGGGCCAGCCAGCCCTCCACGACAGGGCGCAACGCCGGGCCGGCGACGCCCCGCACCCGGCCCATGCCGGTGAGGTACTGCTCGACGGTGTACGGCTGGTTCGCCGGGAACCGCTCCGGAACCCAGCCGACCGTGGGCGGCCGCTCCCGGACCGTGCCCCGGGTCGGACTCAGTACCCCGGCGGCCAACTGGAGCAGGGTCGACTTGCCCACGCCGTTGCGCCCCAGCACGACCGCCGACCGGCCGGGGCCGAGTTCCACCCGGACGTCGCGGAGCACCCATGGCGCACGCCAGCCGTACCGCAGCCAGACCCCGTCAAGACGCATGCGGAGCAGCGTGCCAGAAACCGAGGAAAAAACCGACGCGGGGCACCCAGCGTCCGCACGCTGGGCGCCCCGCGTCGGCGGGACGGCTGTTCCGGCGAGGCTCAGGCCTCGGCCGACTCCCGGAGGTTCTTCACCACGTTCGGGTCGACCGGAACGCCCGGCCCCATGGTCGTGGTGAGGGTGACCTTGCGGAGGTACTTGCCCTTGGCCGCGGACGGCTTGGAGCGCAGCACCTCGTCGAGGACCGCGGCGTAGTTGTCCACCAGCTGCGACTCCGAGAAGGATGCCTTGCCGATGATCAGGTGCAGGTTCGAGTGCTTGTCCACCCGGAAGGTGATCTTTCCACCCTTGATGTCCGCGACCGCCTTGGTGACGTCCATGGTCACCGTGCCGGTCTTCGGGTTCGGCATCAGGCCGCGCGGGCCCAGGATCCGCGCGATCCGGCCGATCTTGGCCATCTGGTCCGGCGTGGCGATCGCCGCGTCGAAGTCCAGCCAGCCGCCCTGGATCCGGGCCACCAGCTCGTCGGTGCCGACCTCGTCCGCACCGGCGGCGGTCGCCTCCTCGGCCTTGGCGCCGGCCGCGAAGACGATCACGCGGGCGGTCTTACCCGTACCGTGCGGCAGGTTGACGGTGCCCCGGACCATCTGGTCGGCCTTACGGGGGTCGACGCCGAGGCGCATCGCGACCTCGACCGTGGCGTCGAACTTGACCGAGGTGGTCTCCTTGGCCAGCCGGACGGCCTCGACCGGGGTGTAGAGCTTGTTCCGGTCGATGGAGTCAGCTGCCTTGCGGTAGCTCTTGCTGCGTTGCATCGGTGAACACTCCTGTGGTGTCTGGCGGGCCGCATCCACGCGGCCCTCCCACGATCAGCTTGGGTCGGGGGTCCGGGTTATTCCTTGACCGTGATGCCCATCGACCGGGCGGTGCCGGCGATGATCCTCTCGGCCTGGTCGACGTCGTTGGCGTTGAGGTCCGCCATCTTCTTCTCGGCGATCTCCCGCAGCTGGGCGCGGGTGACCGAGCCGACCTTCGTGCTCTGCGGCACGCCGGAGCCCTTCGGCACACCGGCGGCCTTGAGCAGCAGCCGGGCGGCGGGCGGGGTCTTCAGCACGAAGGTGAAGGTCCGGTCCTCGTACACGCTGATCTCGGCCGGCACGATGTCACCGCGCTGCGCCTCGGTCTGCGCGTTGTACGACTTGCAGAACTCCATGATGTTGACGCCGTGCTGACCCAGTGCCGGGCCGACCGGCGGTGCCGGGGTGGCCTGGCCCGCCGGGAGCTGAAGCGTGAACGTCTTGACGAGCTTCTTCTTCGGAGGCATGTCTCTTCCTGGGCTTGAAACTGGGAACGTGCACCTGACGGCACCCGACGGCGCGCACGGTCAAACGCGCCTGCGGACGGGCGACGGTCAAGAGTAGCGCAGGAGACGATCCGGCGGGTCGCCGAGGTCGCCTGACGGGGTGCCGGCCGGTCGGACCCGACGGCCCGGGGTACTCCACGGGCGTCCGACCTCCGCCGGGCCGGCACGGCGGGAGCCGGACCGGGCCACCGGCGGGCGGCGGATCGTCAGATCTTGGCGACCTGGTTGAAGTTGAGCTCGACCGGGGTCTCCCGGCCGAAGATCGACACCAGGACCTTGAGCTTCTGCTGGTCGGCGTTGATCTCGCTGATCGTGGCCGGCAGCGACGCGAAGGCACCGTCGGTGACCGTGACCGAGTCGCCGACCTCGAAGTCGAGGACCTTGATCTCCGGCTTGGCCTTCTTGGTCTCGGTCTCCACCGCCGGGGCGAGCCACTTCAGCACCTCGTCGAGGGAGAGCGGCGCCGGCCGGTCGGCCCGGTCGGTCGCACCGACGAAGCCGGTCACGCCCGGGGTGTTGCGGACACAGGAGTACGACTCCGGAGTCAGCTCCATCCGGACCAGGATGTAGCCGGGGAAGACCTTGTTCTGCACCTGGAGGCGCTTGCCGTTCTTGACCTCGACCTCTTCGCGGGTCGGGACCTCGACCTGGTAGATGAACTCCTCCATGTCGAGGCTGGTGATCCGGGTCTCCAGGTTCGTCTTGACCTTGTTCTCGTAACCGGCGTACGAGTGGACCACGTACCAGTCACCCGGCGCGTAGCGCAGCTTCTGCCGCAGCTCGGCGACGGGATCGAAGTCCTCGTCGGGCTCGGTCGTCCCGAACTCCGGCTCGTTGGCGGCCTCGACCGACTCGGCACCGCTCGCCGTCGCCACCGCGGACTGCTCGTCCGTGGTCTCGGCGGTCTCGTCGTACTCAGGCACGCTCGCTCACTTCCGTCACTAGCAGGTGGGGCAGGTGGTCAGCTGGAGCCGCCGAAGACCCACAGCACGCCCTTCGCGAAGGCGTAGTCCAGCCCGGCCACGATCGTCAGCACCACGGCGACGAACACGACCACCACGGCGGTGTAGGTCAGCAGTTCCTTACGGGTCGGCCAGATGACCTTACGCAGTTCCGCCACTACCTCGCGGAAGAACCGGGCAAGCCGGCCGAAAATTCCGACCCGTCCCTCGGTCCTGGTCTTGCGGCTGTCCGCCGAGTCGGTCTTGGTCCGCTCCCGGGTGGCGGTGCCACCGCGCGAGACCGGCTCCTCCGCCTCGTCGTCGGCGTCATCGTCGACAACGTCATCGATCGCCTCGTTCTCGAGACGGTCGTCGTCGTTCTCGTCGCGCCGATTCTTCTCGGCCACTTCGCCCTCCGTCGCCGGGTGGTGGGTACACGCGTCGGTGAACGCGTGCTGCGTGGTCACGCCGACCCCGGAGTCTCCGCCGCGGACGCTGACCGCCCTCGACCGAACCCCCGGACGACCGTCCCCCGGAACGGCCCGCGGCCGGCGGAGGCGGTGGAACGGACCTCGGCGGACACTCCGCTCGGTCAGCCCCGCCGACACCACCAACACGGGCCGGTCGCCAGTGGTGGTGGCGACGCCGATCCCGGGATCGGTCAGGCCGTAGGCGCAGGGGTGACAGGACTTGAACCTGCAGCCTGCGGTTTTGGAGACCGCTGCTCTGCCAATTGAGCTACACCCCTGTGGGGGCAGTTGATCCCTGATCGGGCGTACACGCCTGAGCAGGGGTCACTTTGCCCCACGGCGGACCAGTGTACGGGTAGAGGCACGAGTTTCCCAACCGGTCCTCCGGCTCGGGGCCGGCGACAGGTCCGCCGGCCCCTGCCGGGCGCCCTCAGGCCGGCGTACGGATCACGGCCCGGGCCTGGGCGAGAACCTTCTCCCCCTGGCAGGTCGCGGTCAGGTCGAGCCGGGTGAGGCCGTCCTCGGTAACCTCCCGGACCGCCGCGCTCACCTCGATCTCGGTGCCCTCGTCGTCGTCGGGCACCACCACCGGCCGGGTGAACCGGACGTTGTACTCCACCACCGCGTCCGGGGAGCCGGCCCAGTCGGTCACCGCACGGCCGACCAGCGCCATGGTGAACATGCCGTGCGCGATGACCCCGGGAAGGCCGACGTTGGTGGCGAACCGGTCGCTCCAGTGGATCGGGTTGAAGTCACCCGAGGCCCCCGCGTAGCGGACCAGGTCCGCGCGGGTGATCCGGAAGGTACGGGTAGCAAGATCCATATCAGGCCCCTCCGCGTACGACGAGCTTCGACCAGACGGTGACGACCGGTTCCCCGGCGGTCGTGCTGACCTCGGTCCGGGTGGTGAGGAAACCGTGCCCGCCCCGGGTGGTGATCTCGTCGACGGTGTTGACGCAGACCAGTTCGTCACCGGCGACCACCGGCCGGACGTACTGGAACCGCTGGTCACCGTGGACCACCCGGCTGTAGTCGATGCCGAGCTGCGGGTCGTCGACGATCTGGCGGCTGGCCGCCATGGTGATCGCGATCGGGAAGGTGGGCGGCGCGACGACGTCGGCGTGGCCGAGGGCCTTCGCGGCGTCCGGATCGTGGTAGGCGGGGTCCGTGGCGCCGATCGCGGTGGCGAACTCTCGGATCTTTTCGCGCCCCACCTGATAGGGGGCGGTCGGCGGATAGGTACGGCCGACGAAGGACGGGTCCAGCGACATGCCGCCGAACCTACACGGCCGGCCCGGGACGGCCGGAAAACGACATCGCCGCCCCGACGACGGCTGAGCGGGCCTGGAAGCGCGCTCGGCCGGGTCGGGACGGCGGTCGGAAGATCCGGTAGCCGACTTTGGTCGGCCCGGTGTCAGCGGGTTTCGCGGTGCAGGGTGTGCTTGCCGTCCCGGGGGCAGAACTTCTTCAGTTCGATGCGGTCCGGGTCGTTACGGCGGTTCTTACGCGTGATGTAGTTGCGCTCCTTGCACTCCACGCACGCCAAAGTGATCTTGGGACGGACATCGGTCGCCTTGGCCACGGCGGGGCGCCTTCCTCGATAACGGAATCAACTACGACGTACCAGCGTAGACGCTCGCCACGCGGACACGCAAAGTGGGCGCCGGCGGCGCCCCTTTTGTTCCGGTACCGGGCTTGCCCGGCTACCGAAAAGTAGCGGTGGCCGGACTTGAACCGGCGACACAGCGATTATGAGCCGCTTGCTCTGCCATCTGAGCTACACCGCCGTGGACGGGTCCAGCTGAACCCTCTGAGCCCCCTTACGGAATCGAACCGTAGACCTTCTCCTTACCATGGAGACGCTCTGCCGACTGAGCTAAGGGGGCGCGCACGCGATCTTTCCGGTGGCGCGCACGGGTAAGAGTACACGGCGTCCGCCGAGAGGTGAAATCAGATCCCCCGGACACCGGCGACACGTACGACGGACCCGGCGGCTCGCCACCGGTGGCGCGGGAACGGGGTTGGCCGGACACCCGGAGACGGGCGCCCCGGGCGCTCAGGGAACGGCGCGCAGCCGCCGTACGTCGCCGGCGACAGGATGCGGCTCGGACTCCGTCTGGGCGGCGTACCAGGCCTCCAGACGCTCGTACGGCAGCGGGCGGCTGAACAGGAACCCCTGGCCGATCCGGCAGCCGATGTCCTGCAGCAGCTCCAGGGTCAGCTCACTCTCCACACCCTCGGCGACGACCGCCAGCCCGAACTGCTGGGAGAGGGTCACGATCGCGTTGACGATCGCCAGGTCCACCGGGTCGGTCGCCATCCCCTGCACGAACGACCGGTCGACCTTGACCTCGTTGACCGGCAGCCGACGCAGGTACGACAGCGACGAGTGGCCGCTGCCGAAGTCGTCGACGGAGAGTCGTACCCCGATGTCGCGCAACCGGCGCAGGCCCGGCAGGGCCCGCTCCGTGCCGTCCAGCACACCGGCCTCGTTGATCTCCAGGGTCAGCAGTTCGGCGGCGACGTCGTACTCGGTGAGCAACTCCTGCACCCGGGCCGGGAACTGCTGGTCGGCGAGGGTACGCGCGGAGAGGTTGACCGCCACCGGCAGCGGATTCCCGTCGGCGGTCCAGTCCCGGCTGCGCCGCAGCGCCTCGGCGAGCACCAGCTCGGTCAGATGCCCGAGCTGCCCGGTGTGCTCGGCCACCGCCACGAAGTCCTCCGGTGCCACGACGCCGTGCCCGGGATGCTCCCACCGGGCCAGGCACTCGACCCCGAGCAGCCGCCGGTCGGTGAGCGAGACCTTGGGCTGGTAGTAGACCTCCACCTCGGCGTTCTCCAGCGCGCGGCGCAGGTCGCCGGCAAGGCCGAGCCGGCGCGAGGATCGTGACTCGAGCCCGGGGCTGAACAGCTGGATGCCGTCCGGGGCCGATTTGGCCTTGGTCACCGCGAGGTCGGCGCGTTGCAGCAGGGTCGCCGGATCGCTGCCGTGGTCGGGATGGACCGCCACCCCGACCACCGTGTCCACGTCCAGCACCAGTACGTCGAAGACCATCCGGTCCCGGATCTGCCCGCGTAGCTCGGCGGCGAGCGCCAGCGCGGCGTCGACGCTCTCCAGCCGCAGCGTCACCACGAACTCGTCGCTGCCGGCCCGGCCCACCAGTGCCCCGGGCGGGGCCGCGGCGCGGAGCCGGGCGGCGACCTCGGCCAGCACCTTGTTACCGGCGGCATGCCCGACCGACTCGTTGACCTGGCGGAGCCCTGCCACGTCGAAGAGCAGCACCGCCACGACCTCGTCCGGCGCCCGGACCCGGACCGCCTCTTCGAGGGCACCGGTCAGGCGCCGCCGGTTGGGCAGGTTGGTCAACCCGTCGTGGTACGCGTCATAGCGCAGCCGGTCGACCAGCCGCGAGTTCTCCAGCGCCACGGCGGCGTGCGCCGCGATGGTCTCGAGGATCTGGACGTCCGCCGGGGTGAAGTGGCTGACCGGGCGGCCGCCGATCCGGTTGACCACCTCCAGCGTCCCGATCACCACCTGACCGGAACGCAGTGGCGCGACGATGACCTCCTTGAGGTTCGCATCCTGCAACGCCTCGCGCATCCGCTGGTCCCCGCCGAGACTGCTGCCCACGGCGACCGTTCGACCCTGCTCGCGGGCGTTCTCCCGGATCGTCACCGGCGTCCGCGAGAGGTCAAGCAACCCCGGATCCTCGACCCGGGCGGTGAGCAGCACCTCCGGGTGCCGGCCCTGGGCCGGCACCCACAGGGTGGCGTACTCGGCGCGCATGATCGTCCGGACCCGACCCAGCAGCGCGTCGGCCAGCGCGTCGTTCTGGCTGCTCGCGTTCATCGCCTTGGTCAGTTCGTAGACGTCGGTGAGCGCACGGTGCTGCCGGAAGAACTGACCGTACGACTGATAGAGCAGGACCGCCCCGCCGACCAGGGCGAGCAGCGGCAGCACCGACCACGGGTTCGCCCGCACACAGATCACTATCACCAGCCCGACGGCGACGTTGATCCCGACGGTGATCAGACCGGGCCCGGAGGTACGGATCACCTCCCAGCCGGCCTGTGCGCCGTGCATCAGGGCGAAGACGGCGGCGACGGCGGCGAGTGTGGCCAACGAATGGCTGGCCACCGCAGCAGCCAGGATCGCCCAGGTGCCCGGACCGAAACCGCGCATCTCAGGCAGGGCCAGCAGGACGATGCCGGCCATTGACACGGCGGCCGCCCCACGGGCGACGTTGAACCAGAATTTCGTCGCCACGTTCCGACGACGCAGGTTGGCGATGAGCGCACTCAGAGTGAAGATCACCGCCACCGTCAGCGGTGGCACCAGGAAGAACGCGAAGAGCAGGCAGACCTCGGTGATCGTGATGATCGCCACTTGGCGCTGGACGACCACGTGCAGGACCGGTCGGTCGGCCAGCAGGACAAGGCCCAGCAGTCCAACGGCGAGATACCAGTTCCGGAAGGGTTCGTCCTCCGACACCCCGAGCACAACCGACAGTACGACCGCCACCATCGCGAGCGGTCCGGTGATCAGCCAGGCACGCTCCGCTGATCTCCGGGTCGGGGTCGGACGGTCAGGCATGTCTCTCCCGGTGTACGGAGCCCTCCCGGCGTCGATGGCCGCTTAGGCCCACTGCCAATCGTTGGCGAGGACAGCGTCAGCACGAGTTGGCGAGTCGACTGCCGTCGAGTCGACGGAAGTTGCGACCGACTGCTGGCCAAAATTCGTGAATCCGCCCGCGCTGGCGGCGTAGCTGCCTATGGCGAGCACCGCGAGCAGCAGGAGAGAGCCCACGAGCCGGCCCAGCCTCCGTGCAGGCATTGGTTGCTCCCGTCGAAGTGAGGTAGAGGAAGTAGATGTTCCATGATGGTGCCACAGTCGGCAGTCACCACAAAGGCGTCACCCACCCAACGAACCATGCATCCGAGCAAGTCCAACCGTTCGGTAGGGGTAATGTCGCCGCCCGGCCGCAACCACCTCGGCGGCAGATCGTCGACATGATTCACTCAGCGCTCAATACGACTCACCACCCGTAGAGGATCGCCCCTAACAAACTCCGCCGATGCGGTATTAGACTCAAAGAGCTTTATCTATATAAGTCGGGGTATCGCGGACGAATCGCCATAGAATCACCCGATGCCCATCGCCCCGATAGTCGGAAATGCCGGAACTTCCGTCCATATCAGAGGGACGACGAGCGCCGCCGAACACACCTCTTCAAGAGTCGACCTCCGAATGTGTGGTGGCGGTGAAGGCGCCGGCGCGGGCGCGGGCGGTCGGCGGGGCAGAAAAACCGGTTCGCCGTGAGGGTGACGCCATGCCAGAATCTTATTGCCACAGTCGTCGCGTTAAGGGGTCCTCCGATGCTCCGATGAAGCGTTCCCGTGTCCCGCGCCGTCCCCACGGACGGCCATGACCGCCAACGCTTCGGAGTGTCCGGATGCCCACCCAACTCAGCCTCCACGCCGTCACCAGGTCGTACGGCGAACACACCGTCCTCGACTCGGTCAACTGCGCCATCGCCCTTGGCGAGCGCAGCGGCATCGTCGGCGAGAACGGCTCCGGCAAGTCCACCCTGCTGCGCCTGCTCTCCGGTCGGGAGAAGCCCGACGAGGGGCAGGTGACCGTCGTCACCGACGGCGGCCTGGGATACCTCGGACAGGACGCGCCGCTGCCGACGTACCTGAGCGTGCGGCAGGTCATCGACGACGCCCTGGCCGAACTGCGCGAGATCGAGACGCGGCTGCGGACGTTGGAACCGCTGCTCGCCGCCGGCGACGAGCGCGACCTCGCCGAGTACGGCAACCTGCTGACCGTCTTCGAGTTACGCGGCGGGTACGACGCCGACGCCCGGGTGGAGCGGGCGATGCACGGCCTCGGACTGGCCACCGTCGACCGGGACCGACGGCTCGGCAGCCTCTCCGGTGGCGAACAGGCCCGGCTGCACCTGGCGGCGGTGCTGGCCGCCGGTACGGAGGTGCTGCTGCTCGACGAGCCGACCAACCATCTCGACGACGCGGCGCTGACCTGGCTGGCGGAACACCTGCGCGGCCGCTCCGGGACCACCGTGGTCGTCTCGCACGACCGCGTCTTCCTCGAACAGGTCGCCGACACACTGATCGAAGTGGACGGTGACCGCCGCGCCCTGGTCCGCTACGGCGGCGGATACTCCGGTTATCTGGCCGGGAAGGCGGCGGCGCGCCGGCGCTGGGCCGAGGCCCACCTCCGGTGGCGGACCGAGATCGACCGGCTGCGGGAGGTCGCCGCGACCACCGCCCGCGAGGTCGCGCCCGGCCGCATGATGAAGGACCGCAACAAGATGGCGTACGACCGGCACGGCGCTCGGGTCCAGCAGTCCGTGGCGAGCCGGGTCCGCAACGCCGAGCAACGGTTACAGCGGCTGATCGACCGTCCGGTGCCACCGCCCCCGGAGCCCCTGCGGTTCACGCTCCCGGTCTCGCCCCGCACCACCGACTCCCCCATCCCGGCCACCTCGGCGGCGGAAGCCGTGAACGAGCCTCCGCCGCTGCTGGAGGCCGTGGCGGTGACGGTCCACAACCGGCTCGACGAGGTCCACCTGACGGTGCGGGCCGGCGAACGACTGCTGATCACCGGACCGAACGGGGCGGGAAAGAGCACTCTGCTCGCCGCCCTGGCCGGCACCCTGCGACCCGACACCGGTCGGGTGCTCCGTCGGGGCCGGATCGGTCACCTGCCGCAGGAGCCGACCGTCGCCGACCCACGGGAGACGCTGCTCGCCGCGTTCGGGCGTGGGCTGCCCGGGACGGCCGACGAGCACCTGGACCAACTCCTGGCCCTGGGCCTGTTCGATCCGGACAGAATCAGCGTGCCGGTCGGTCGGCTCTCCACCGGGCAGCGACAGCGGCTGGCCCTGGCCCGGCTGCTCAGCGTGCCTGCCGACGTACTGCTGCTGGACGAGCCCACCAATCATCTCTCGCCCGGTCTGGTCGAGGAGTTGGAGACGGCTCTGGACGACTACCCGGGCGCGCTGGTCGTGGTCAGCCACGACCGGCGGTTCCGGCACCGCTGGCGTGGCACGCACCGCACCATGTCCGCCGGCCGGTACGGACGCCACATCCCGATGACAGGAGGAGACGGCGATGCGTGAGCACACCCCACCGTCGATCCGGGAGATCCCGGTGTCGGCGCCCGGCGACGGGCCGTACGGCATCACGGCGGGTCCCGACGGCGCGCTCTGGATCACCCTGGTGCACGCCGACGCCATCGTCCGGTTGACCGTCGACGGCCGCACCGAGCGCTCTCCCGTGCACGGTGTCGGGAGTGAACCGGCGGTCGACCCGGACGGGGACACTGTCTCCCCGTCGGTGATCGCGGCCGGCCCGTCGGTGATCGCGGTCGGTCCGGACGACGCACTGTGGTTCACCCGGATCCGGGACCACCGGATCGGACGGGTGTCGCCGGCCGGCGAGGTGACGTCGTACCCGTTGCCGACGCCGGAGTGTGGACCCTACGGGCTCACGGCCGGCCCCGACGATGCTGTCTGGTTCACCGAGATGAACACCGACCGGATCGGCCGGATCACCGTGACCGGCGAGGTCACCGAGTATCCACTGCCCACCAGGCAGGGCATGCCGGCCATGATCACGGTGGGACCGGACGACGCGCTCTGGTTCACCCTCAACCAGGCGAACGCGATCGGCCGGCTCGGCCTCGACGGCACGACCACGGTCCATCCGCTGCCGACGGACGGGGCCGCACCGGTCGGCATCACCGCCGGCTCCGACGACGCCCTCTGGTTCGTCGAGATCGGGGCGGGACAGCTCGGCCGGATCACCCCGGACGGTCGGATCCAGGAATTTCCGCTGCCGGACCGGGCCGCCCGCCCGCACGCCATCGTGGCGGACCCGGCCGGCGGATGCTGGTTCACCGAGTGGGGCGCCAACCGCGTCGGCCGGATCACCGTGGACGGCGAGATCCGGGAGTACGACCTGCCGACGCCCGGATCCGAGCCACACGGCATCACCATCGGTCCGGACGGGGCGCCCTGGGTCGCACTCGAGATCGGCAGTGTCGCCCGGTACGGAAGCCGGCACGGCGGTGGGTCAGCGTGACGGGGCCGGTCCGGCCACCGCGTCAGCTTCCCGCCGGGTAGGCCCCGCGGAGCCGCTCCAGCATGCGGGCGATGATCTGCCGCACGTCGCGTTCGTCGAGCGGCTCCGTCGCGTGGGCGTCGGTGAGCGCGAGGCCGTTGAGCATCGCCGTGATCGTGATGGTCTCCAGTCGGACGTCCTCGTCGGACGCCCCGGTGTCCGACAAGGCGGCGCGAACGAGGTCGCCCACGAGTTGTTCACCCGCGGCCTGCGTCTGGGAGATCTCGGCTCTCAGGTGCGGCATCGTACGGGCGCGCATGAGGTACTCCAGGTAGGCGACGTTCTCCCGGTGCGGCACTCGGCCCGGCGCTGAACGCAGCAGCATCGCACCGATGGTGTCGAGTGCGTCCGTGCCGCTGTCGCCCTCCGAGCCCTCGGACCGGTCCCGCATCCGGGACACGATCACCGAGAAGGTGAAGGTCAGCACCTCGTCGAAGTCGGTGAAGAAGTGGCGGATGCTGCCGATGGCCAGTCCGGTGCGCTGCGCGATGCGGGCAAGGGTCACGGACTGGATCCCGTTGTCGAGGATCTCGTCGAGAACGGCGTCGGCGACCAGGAGTCGACGCTGCTCGGGATCAACATGTTTGGGCACCTCACAGTTTTAGCATGGCCGTGCTAGCGTATCTAGCATGATGCTGCTAAAACAGGTCGACGACGAGCGGATCCCGATGATCCTCAACCTCATTCTGCTGCGGTACGCGGTGATCATCTGCGGTGTGCTCCTGCTCGGGGTGATCGCGATCGTCGTCCTACGGGCGTGGCTCCGTCGGGGCAACCGAATCTCCGACCGGACGCGGGACCTGGTCCACGACACGATCGACCGCCACCTGTCGGACCGGCGGGCTGCCCGCACGATCGCCCACACCGCCTGGACTGCCGTGGCGCGGGACACGCGTCGTGACGATGGCCGCAAAGAGGGTCGCCATCCGTAGCTGATAACCGCTCGTAACTGACTCGATCGCCTGAGAGTGACAGGAACAAGGAGGAATTGTGCGACCGATCATCCGGGTGCTCGGCATCGGTGTGACCGCCGCGGCGCTCGTCGCGAGCAGCATCGGCATCGCCGGCGCCGCGCCTGTGGACCGCGACCGCGGCTACCGCGCCAACGTCACCTGGGCACCGTGCCCCGAGACGGCCGACGTCGAGTGCGGCACCATCCCCATGCCGGTTGACTGGGCCGACCAGGGCGGCGAGAAGTTCACCCTCGCGCTGGCCCGCCGCAAGGCCACCGACCCGGCCAAGCGCGAGGGCGTGCTGTTCATCAACCTCGGCGGCCCCGGCGGCTCCGGCGTCGACTTCGCACTGGTGGCCCACAGATACTTCAGCCCTGAGGTGCAGAAGCGCTTCGACATCATCGGCATCGACCCACGCGGCATCGCCCGCAGCACGCCGGTCATGTGTTCCCTGCGGAAGTTGGACCAGCGCCCGCCGTTCCCGCCGGACAACCAGGCCGAGTTCGAGGACCTGGCCCGGTTCAACCGGGAATTGGCCGACGACTGCCGCGCCAACACCGGCCCGCTGTTCGACCACGTGGACACCCTCAGCGTGGTCGAGGACATGGACGCCCTGCGCCGCTCACTGGGCGAACGCAGGATCACCTATTTCGGCCTCTCGTACAGCACCCTGATCGGCCAGCAATACGCCGAGCGGCACGGCGACCGCATCCGCGCCATGGTCCTCGACAGCACCATGGACCACAGCCTGGACACCTGGGGCTTCGCCGAGACCGAGGCCGTGGCCGCCGAAGACTCGTTCGCGGAGTTCGTCGCCTGGTGCGACCGCACCGAGTCCTGCGCACTGCACGACCAGGACGTG
Source organism: Plantactinospora sonchi (assembly GCF_036422035.1). Lineage (NCBI taxonomy): Bacteria > Bacillati > Actinomycetota > Actinomycetes > Micromonosporales > Micromonosporaceae > Plantactinospora > Plantactinospora sonchi. The sequence goes on along the minus strand of NZ_JAZGQK010000013.1, from coordinate 274,293 downwards.
GTCAAGGTGTGGCACAGCCTGCTGGAACGGGCCGACCGCGGCGGGTTGTCCCACCCGCGATCGTCGAACGTGATCACCTCGAAGGAGATCCGCGAGCGGGCCTTCAGTGACTTCTACGGTCCGACCTGGACGCCGCTCGCCGAGTTCCTGTCGGTGCTGAACGAGTCCTCCACCCGGGCGGCGTCGGGGGCCGCCGACAAGCCGCAGTTGACGGCGTACCCGTTCCCGGCGGTGTTCTGCCTGGACTGGAGCCTCCCGGTGCGCAACCACCGGGAGTTCGTCGCGCTCACCTCGCATACCAACCGGATCGCGCCCAACATGCTCGGTTCCCCACTGGGCAGCGACGCGGTGGCGGCCTGCATCGGCCGCTCCGGGGACACGGTGAACCCGCAGCACCGCCTACGCATCACCGATGCGCCGAAGATCCTGATGCTCAATGCGCTACACGACCCGGCGACCGCCTACGCGTGGGCCGTCAACGCCCACCGACAGTCCCGCGATGCCACCGTACTGCTGACCTACGAGGGCTGGGGCCACGGCGTGTACGACCGCAGCGACTGCACCCGGGGCACCACCGACGCCTACCTGATCAGCCTGACCGTGCCGCGCGTCGGGACGCGCTGCGCCGCCGTCGAGCCGACCGAGGCGCAGGCCAAAGGGCCGGCGGCCGGGCAGGACCTGCCCATCGGTCCACGCGACCGCGTGCCCGGCTGGCTGGACTACGCCCCACACAACGGCGTGACCAGCGACGATCATCCCTACGACAGTCATCGATAAATTCTCCCCCGGGCATCGGCGCGCCCGAGTGGGCGGTTCGACTGATCCCCGGGACATCAGGGGATCCGGTCCCTGGTGTTGCCGGTGCCGAACCGCCGCTCGGATGCGCCGGCCCGCCGGTCGGCTGTTGGATGATCGGGGAGACGGCCACCGCCGTACCCGGGTCGGATCGTTCGGTTCGGTGAGGCTCAGTCGCCCGGATGTCGGAACGGGGCTCCCGCCGGTCGTCTACGAGACGACGACCGCCGCCCGGTCGGCGGTGCACGGCGACACGGTCGACCGGTACGCGCCACCGACCGGCAACCGAGAGGACCGGACGATGAAGTACGTGCTGATGTTCGTCGACACCGAGCAGTTCGCCGCCGACCTGCAGGCCATGGACGGCGCGGAGCAGGAACGCGCCTACCTGCGGGTGCAGCAGTGGTTCGCCGACCACAGCGACAAGATCACCCACCACACCCATCTGCTGCCGGCGCACACCGCGACCACCGTGCGCCTGGCCGGCGGGGAGCCCCTGGTCTCCGACGGCCCGTTCGTCGAGGGCAAGGAGGTGATCAGCGGCTACGTGGAGATCGACGTCGCGGACCTGGACGAGGCGCTGGCCATGGTCCGGGTCTGGCCCGCCTGCCCGATCGTCGAGATCCGGCCCGTCGCCGGATGACCGTCGTGCCACACGACGAGCTGGCCCGGGTGGTCCGTGACCACGCGGGCCGGCTCGCCGCCTCGCTGGTACACCTCACCGGGGACTTCGGCGCCGCCGAGGACCTGGTCCAGGACGCGGTGGAAGCGGCGCTACGCCACTGGTCGGCGGACGGGATCCCGGATCGGCCGGACGCCTGGCTCTACACCGTCGCCCGACGACGTGGGCTGGACGTACTGCGCCGGGACGCGCTGCACCGCGGCAAACTCGCCCTCCTGGTCTGGCCCGCCCAGCCCGACCCGGGCGACCTGCTGCGGCTGATCTTCACCTGCTGCCATCCGGCGTTGCCCCGTACCGCCCAGGTGGCGCTCACCCTCCGGGTGGTGTGCGGGCTGACCACGGCCCAGATCGCAAAGGCGTTCCTGATCCCGGAGAGCACCGTCGGGCAGCGGATCACCCGCGCGAAGCGGAAGATCGCCCAGGCCGGCATCCCGTACCGGGTCCCGGGCCCGGACGAGCTCGGTGACCGGCTCGCCATGGTCCTGGCCGTGGTGTACCTGCTGTTCAACGAGGCGTACCTGCCCAGCACCGCCGAGCCGGAGCGGGGTCGGGACCTGGCCGACGACGCCGAGTTCCTCGCCGCGACACTGCACAACCTCATGCCGGGTGAACCGGAGGTGACCGGGCTGCTCGCCCTGATCCGACTGCACCGGGCCCGGGCCGCGGCACGGTTCGACGAACACGGCGACCTGGTACAGCTGCCCGACCAGGACCGGACGCTCTGGGACCGCGCGGGGATCACCGAGGCGACCCGGCTGATCTCCACCGCGGCCGCCCAGCGGCGGCCGGGCCCGTACCAGCTCCAGGCGGCGATCGTGGCCTGTCACGCCGAGGCGCCCGGATGGGAGGCGACCGACTGGCCGCAGATCCGGGTTCTCTACGACATGTTGCTGCACCTGGCCCCGTCACCGGTCACCCGGCTGCACCGCGCGGTCGCCAACCGGTACGTCGCCGGGCCGGTCGCGGCCCTCGACGAGGTGAACGGGCTCGCTGATGTGCTGGCGGGCTACCACCTGTTCCACGCCACCCGGGCCGAACTGCTGCGCGACCTGCACCGGCCCGACGAGGCGCGGGCCGCCGACGAGAGGGCGCTGGCGCTGACCGCCAACCCCGCCGAACAGTCCCTGCTCCGCCAGCGCCTCAGCTGGGCCTGACTACCGAGGATCGGGACGGGCGAGTTTGCCGACCGTCCCGGCGCGGGGGTTCACCAACCACTCCCCTCCGACGTGCACGGTCGGCACGGTTTCGTTGCCGTTTGCCACCGCCCGGACCGCCGCCGCCGCGGCCGGGTCCGCCCAGATGTCGACCTCGGTGAACACGATCCGACGTCGGCGCAGCCCGCGTCGGAGCAGGAAGCAGTACGGGCAACCCGGCCGGGTGTAGACGACCACCGGCACCTGGCCGTCGTCGCCGCCGGTCACCGCGGCACCTCGTCGGGCGTACGGGTGGCCCGGCCCAGGATGTGTGGTGCCGCCGGGCTGCTCGACCCCGTGCCCGGAAATCGGAACCGCGCCAGCTCGTCGATCCTGAAACCGGCGCTGGCGATCGCGTCACCGGTGTCGCGGCCGGTCCGGCAGCCGGCGAAGAGCAGTGGCCACACCGTCGCGTCCGCCAAGCGCTGCGTACGCCGCAGTAGACCAGGTTCGGCGGCGGCCACGTGCTCGTAGAACCGCAGCTCGCCGTCAGGGCGCAGCACCCGCCGGATCTCCGCCAACGCGGTGGGCTGGTCGGGCACCGAGCACAGCACCAACGCCACCAACGCCGCGTCGAACTCCCCGTCCGCGGCTGGCAGGGCGTCGGCCAGTCCGTCGACCACCCGCACCGGCACCGGCGCCGACGAGGCGGCGTCGACCGCGAGCGCCCGTAGCCGCGGTTCCGGCTCGACCGCCACCACCTCGGAAACGGACGCCGGGTAGTGCGGGAACATGCGTCCGTTGCCGGCACCGATCTCGATCACCCGGCCGCGCAGGTCCGCGACGAGCGCCCGCCGGTGATCGGCGGCACCAGCGCGGTCCATCAGCACGCTCACCCGTTCGTAGACCCGGGCGAAGATCGGGTGTGACATCCCTGCCATGGATCAACACCTTCCCGCGAAGATCCCGCACGTGGGGGATCAACCGTTGCCGGTACGATAAACATGGAGGCTATACATAGTGAACGACATACACAATGAGCTGGAGCTGGCCACCCCGGCATGCGAGGACTTCCCTGACGCCATGGAGAGGCTCTTCGCGTTCTCGGTCACCGTCAACGCCTACCTGCAGGCGGGCCTGGTGGCCAGGGGCCTCAGCCGCGCACGGGCGACCGTCATCTGGCAGCTCCACCGTCAGGGCCCCACCACCCAACGTCAACTGGCCCACGCCATCGGCGTCACCGCCCGCAACATCACGGCCCTCGTCGACGCCCTCGAGGAAACCGGCTTTGTCAGCCGGCGCGGCCACCCCACCGACCGCCGGGCCATCCTCGTCGAACTCACCACCGCCGGACGTACCGTCACCGAACAACTCGCCGCCGACTACCAGGCCGCCGCCAGGCGACTGTTCGCCGGCCTCGGGCCGGAGCAGGTGACCCGGTTCGTCAGCACCCTCGACCTGCTCACGGCACGGCTCACCCCGACAAGCCACGTCACCGGACCAGACACGCCCTAGCCGAACCACCGGTTCACCGGCTCACGCGACGGTTACCGGTCCCACCGGTCCACTCCGACGTACGGCCCGGTGGGCGGTTTCCGGGCGAGGGCGAGAGAGCCGTGCGCGTTGACACCGTGCCCCACCGTTCCGACACGTCGGATCGACGAGCGGGCCGCCCTGCGGTAACCCGGGCAGCGGGAGCCCTGGTCGGTCAGCCGGCACCGCTGTGGGTCAGCGTGACGCGGGTGGGATGCTCTGCTCGTACTGGAAGACGTTGTGGGGGTCGTACTTCGCCTTGATCTTGCGCAGCCGCTCGAAGTTGGCGCCCCAGTAGGCGGTCTCCCAATCCTGCATCCCGATGTTCGGCACGTTGACGTAGGCGCCGTCCACGTAGGGCCGCAGCGCCCGGCTGAACTCGGCGATCCAGGCCTGGGCGATCGGGGTGGTGTCGTCGCCGCTGTCCGGCTCTCCACGGGTACCCCAACCGACGCCCGGCTCGGAGTAGAAGAGCGCGTCGCGGTGCGGAAACGCCGAGCCGCCGCGGGGTTCCCTCGTCTGAGCCCCTTTGCCGAACGCCTGGGTGAAGAAGTTGCTGTCCTCCGACGGGGCGTTCTCCATGAACTCGCGGATCAGGCTGATCGCCTTCTCCGGGAACGGCTTGTTGCTGAACTGCGAGAAGAACTTCCAGTTCGCGGGCTCGTCCTCGGTCGGAATCTGGAACGCGGCGTAGATGTCGCCCCAGCCGCCGGTCTGTACCGTGACCTCGGGGCTGCCGATCGAGAGGATCGCGTCCAGCAACTCCTCCGCCTCTGCCTCCGAGCCGTCCGCGAGTACCCCGAACAGCAGGATCTGCGATGTGTGGATCTCAAGCTGGGTTCCGAGGCGCTTGTCGGCGAACGGTGCGGTGCGCTGCCACGTGTCGAAGACCGCGTGGAGATCGTCGAGGCCCTCCCAGGTCGCCTGCAGGTACGCCACGCTCCTCAGTGGAGTTACCCGGTAGGTGAGCGAGGTGACGATCCCGAAGTTGCCGTTTCCCGCTCCGCGGAGCGCCCAGAGCAGGTCCGGGTGGTTCTTCAGATCCACCTCGATGGCCTTCGCGCCGTCGGCACCCGACGCGACGACGATCTCCGCCCCGATCAGGTTGTCACAGGCCATGCCGAGATAGCGGGTGAGGAACCCGAAGCCGCCGCCGAGGGTCGCGCCGGACAGGCCGACGCTTCCCTCCGTACCGGTCGTGACCGCGAGATCATGCTCACCGAGCGTGGTCACCGCCTCCAACTGGTTGAGCCCGGCGCCGACCGTCGCGACCCGGGCGGCCTCGTCGATCTGGGCCCACTTCAACTCGCTGACGTCGATCACGATGCCGTTGTCCACGTTCGACCAGCCCTCGAGGCTGTGGCGGCCGCTCCGCACCCGCAGTGCGACATCGTTCTGCCGCGCCCAGGTGAGGGCGTTGACCACGTCCTGGGTCTCCTGGGCGAAGACGATGACCAGCGGATACCGTACGAAAAGTTCGTCCCAGCCGAGGCTCGCGTCCGCGTACCCGGGATCCTGGGGGCGGACGATCCGGCCGGTCAGCGTCGCCGGCTCGCTCCTCGCGCCGGGGTATGCACCCCAGCCGTCGGCCGCGATGGCCGGAGTACCCCCGGCCACGATGCCCGGGAGAACGACGGCCCCGGCACCGGCGGCCGCCGTCGCCCTGAGCAGATTGCGGCGAGAAAGATCGTGCATGGCCCCGTGTCCTCTCGAGCGGATTGCGCCAGTCTTCGACCGGAAGAACCCTCGTTCTCCGTCTGGCACGCGAAGTCACCGCAATACGGGAGATCTCCTCACAAATCCGAACTCCCGCCCCGAACCCCGGACGGGTGACGCTGAACCACCTCTTGTGGGACAGACCGACGCTGCCGCTCAACGGCCCGTAGCGTGCCGCCGAAACGCAGGGCGGCGGTGTTTCAGGCGCGGGTCGACCAACCCATCCGCTCAGGCCATCCGCAACTGGTCGCGGAGCATCCGGGCGACGTGTGCCATCAGTGCTTCCGCCTCGGGCTGCAGCACGGCTGGTACGCGGGATTCGGTGAGGGCGGCGACGGCGAACGTCTGCCCATCGGCGTGCTCAACGACCCCGACCTCGTGTCGGAGGTTCAGCAAAGTGCCGGTCTTCGACGACCATCGGGACGCGTCGGAGCTGAAGTCGGGAGCCAGCCGCTGCCGGATCACGTTGTTCCTCATCAGCTCGCGGACCCGCGCCGCGGTGGCAGGCTGGATCGTCGTCGGCCGCCACAATCCCTCGAGCAGGTCGACGAAGGTCCGGGCCGACCCGACGTTCGCGCGACTGATGTCGAGCTGGGCCACCGGGTGCCCCTGTCCCGCTGTCGCCGCACCGATGGCGAGAGAGTGGGCAAGATGCCCCTCGGCCGGCGCGAACCGCTCGGCTGGCGTCTCGGTGAGGTCCCCCATGAGGTGGCGTACCACGATGCCGTCGTAGCCAAGCCGCCGCAGCTCCGCGTTGACCGCGGCGGGCGGGGTGAGGGCGAACAGCGCGTCGGCCGCGGTGCCGTCACTGATCGCCGTACTGAGGTAGAGCAGGTCCTCGAGCGCGACGGTGGCCGGGTGCCGAAACTTGGTCAGGCCGGTCGGTCCCGGCGCGGTGACGCGGCCGGGCTGCACCACGATCGCCGTGGCCAGGTCGAGTTCGCCGCGTCCGACACGTTCCAGCGTGGCGATCGCGAGCGGCACCTTGACCAGGGAGGCGATGGGGTACTCCACCTCGGCGTCGATCGCGAGTTCGTTGCCGGTGTCGAGGTCACGTACCAGAAACGAGCCGCGCAGGCCGCCGTCGTGCAGGGCCTCCCGCGCGTCGCGCAGAACCTTCGTCGTCCCCACCGCTACGCCTCACCGTCGCCCGGCACGTCGCCGCTCCGGCTGCCGTGGTCCGGCATGCCGAGGCAGCGCCCGATCGTGGCCAGCGGGAGGGCCCGGATCCGCTGGGCGTCCTCGCGCAGTCCGGCAGCGACGTCGTAACCGCGTACCAGCTCCACCTCGCCGATCGGCCGCCAGTGCAGGCCCAGTTCGTCGGCCTGGACGGCGGAACAGAGCAACAGGTCGGCCGAGCCGAGCACGTCGGCCGCGGCGTCGACGAGTGAGGCGGCGACCGCGACCTGGGTGGGTTGCAGGCCGACCTCGTTCCGTAGCCGGATCGCCCGGTCGCGTACGTGCGGCACGTCGTCCTCCGGCTGGATCCAGAGGCGCCGGCGGCGTGCCGCACGTCCGGCCCGGCCGGCGCGGAGGGTTTCCACGTATATCGTCTGCCCCGCCGGCTCGGCGCTGCCCGCCAGCCCCAACGGTATCCGCCACGGCGCTCCGTCCGCGGGTACGGACACGATCGCCGCCCGGACCTCCAGCGTCCGGGCGAGTGCCGCGCGTTCACCCGGCCCGGCTGCGCGTAGGGCGAGGTTCAGGTCGTGCCGACGCGCCTCGGCGACAAGCCCGGCGAGCTGGCGTGGGGCGGAGACCGCCGGTACGGCCAGTCGGAACGGGCGTTGCCTGGCGCGCTCGGCGTCATGCTCCATCGCCTCGACGAGTTCGACCAGCCGCCGGGCCGAGGACAGCATGTCCCGGCCGAACGGGGTCAGACTGACGTTTCGCGACGACCGGTCGAACAGCTTCGCGCCGAAGTGCTCCTCCAGAGCGGCGATCCGCCGGCTGGCCACCGACTGCGGCATGCCTGCCGCGGCGGCACCCACGGTGAAGCTGCCATGCCCACTTACCGCCACGAACGCCTGGCAGGCCCTGACGATGTCCACGGCCGGCAGCCTACATCTATGCGAAATCAGCATTGGTTTACGCATTTCTGTCTTGGACAGCATGCACTGCCGGGTGCCAGACTGCTTTCCGCCCGACCTGGGCCATCTCTTCGGATAGATGACGGTTTGCCGGTAATGAGGTGCCGAAGGGAGCTGTGGCCTGTGGTCACTCCAGCTACGGCAAACCAACTCCAGCCCGCTTGCGTCAGTCGTTACTCGCCTGGTGGAGGGAAGGTCATGACATCACGACAGCCGGTCATCACGCGCCGCGCTCTTCTGGGGGTGGCGGCGCTCCTGCCGTTGGCCGGATGTGCGGAAGACAAGAGGACAGCGACGCGACCGTCAGCCGGTGCGTCCTCGTCTCCCTCCATTGCGGCGAGCGATCACCACGGTCAACTGGTCGAGTTGGAGAGGAAGTTCGACGCGCGCCTGGGCGTGTACGCCCTCGCCACCGACACCGGGGCCACCATCGCTTACCGGGCGGACGAACGGTTCGCGTTCTGCTCGACGTTCAAGGGACTGGCGGCAGCGGCTGTCCTGCACCGCAACCCGCTGTCCCACCTGAATACCGTCATCAGATACGCCGAAGGCGACCTGATGGACAGCGCGGCCATCACCCGGCGGCATGTGGCCACCGGAATGACGATCCGACAACTGTGTGATGCCGCGGTCCGCTACAGCGACGGAACGGCCGGCAATCTACTGCTCCGCGACCTCGGCGGGCCGGCCCGGTTCACGGCGTACCTACGTAGCCTCGGCGACACGGTCAGCAGGATGGACCGGTGGGAGCCGACGATCACGGAAGCCACCCCGGGAGATCCCCGCGACACCACCTCGCCCCGGGCATTCGGTACCAACTACCAGAAGATCCTGCTGGGGGACGTCCTGCCGGCGGACAAGCGTGCCTTCCTCCGCGACCTGCTGGAGCGCAACGCCACCGCTGCCGGCGCGCAACGTATCCGGGCTGGCGTACCACGGGAATGGACCGTGGCGGACAAGACCGGGACCGGTGACTACGGCACCGCCAACGACATAGCGGTGGTATGGCCACCCGACGCCGCCCCACTCGTCATCGCGATCATGTCCAGCAAGGGCACCAGGGACGCCAAATACGACCAGGCCCTCCTCGCCGAGACCACCGCGTACGTAACAGCCAGGCTCGTGCAACAGGCAGGAGGCTGATTGCTGACCGAGCCTGCGCAGTCTCTCGACGAATCTGCGTCGACGCCGTCGCGGTTGTTCCCCCTGCACGACAGGTGCAACGCCGATATCCGACCCGGCTCCGGAAAGGAACCTGCCGCCCGTGAAGAGACCTGCCACCGCACTCCTGGCACTACTGCTCGTCGCCCCGCTCAGCTTCGCCGTCAGTCCGGACGTCGCGCTTGCGCGCTCCGTCACCACCGCCCATCTCGAGGGCGTACTTCCGGACGGCTCGGCCTACGTGATTGACGTGCCGGCAAACTGGAACGGCACCGTCCTGCTCTACAGCCATGGCTATCTGCCCGATGGCGTGCCGAACCCGGCCCGCAACGCGCCCAGCGACGACGTCCGCACCTCGTTACTGGCGGCCGGGTACGCCCAGGTCGGATCCTCGTACCCCGAGACCGGCTGGGTGGTGGAACAGGCCCTACCGGCCCAACTCAGCGCCTTGGACGAGTTCCGGGCCCGGTTCGGTACGGCCCGTCGAACGATCGCCTGGGGCACGTCCATGGGCGGCATGATCACGACCGGGCTCGCCGAGCGGTACAGCCAGGGGTTCGACGGCACCGTGACCATGTGCGGGCTCGAACAAGGTGCCGTAGCCAACTGGAACAACAGCCTCGACACGATGTTCGCCATCCGCACCCTGCTGGCACCGGGCTCGACCGCGCCGTTGGTACGCCTGCCCGACCAGGCCACGGCACTCGCCTCGACCGTCGAACTGACCACCGCCCTCGACGCGGCACAGGCAACCGCGCAGGGCCGCGCACGTATCGCACTGGCGGCGGCGTTGCGCAACATCCCGGCATGGACCAACCCGGCACAGCCGGAGCCGGACGCGAACGACCACGACACCGCGCAGCGCAACCAGTTCGAGGTGCTCCGCGAGTTCCTCAAAACGGGACTCTCCTGGCGGCAGGAGGCCGAGGAGCACGCCGGCGGCAACATGTCCTGGAACACCGGCGCCGACTACGACCGCATGTTCGCTCACTCCGCCATCCGACAGGAGGTCGAGGAACTGTACGCGCGGTCAGGACTGTCGCTGCGCGACGATCTTGCCGCGCTGGCCAGCGCACCGCGTGTCACCGCCGACCCGACAGCGGTCGGCTACATGAGCCGGAACATCTCCTTCACCGGTCGGCTCACCATGCCGATGGTGAGCATCCACACCACCGGCGACCCGCTCGTTCCGGTACAGGTCGAGCACGCCTACGACGAGGCAGTCAGCGATGCCAGCCGCTCGCGGCTGCTCCGCCAGGCGTACGTGCACCGGGCCGGACACTGCACCTTCACCGCCGGTGAAATGCTGGCGGCCGTTCGCACCCTCGAAGGCAGGATCAGCACCGGACGGTGGCCCGACACCCGGCCCGCGACGCTGAACCGGCTCGCGGCGGAGTCGGACCCGGGGGTCACGCACGGGTACCTCACCTACCGGCCGGCCCCGTACCCCCGGCCGTTCGATCTTCCCCGCTGATGCCGACCAAGGGTGTCCGCCGGCTGGCCGGCGGACACCCTTGCCGCTCGCCGGCCAGTCATGCGCCCCGAAAGTCCCACCACGTGCCTGTCAGATCCGCCCGGCACATGCACAACAGCCGGCCATGGTTGCTCGGGTGCCGGCGCTCTCCAGAACCCTCTTCAGACGGGCAAGGTCCGCGCCGACCAACGGCGGTGTCCCGCTCGAACTCCGCGTCGGTCATCCCGGGCGTACGGCGCAGTGTGAAGACCACTCCGCCGCCCGGCGGGTGATGCGCTCGGCGCGCTCCCGTACGGCCGGGGCGTCCGCCTGCGTTTCGGCACGGGCGGGCAACGCCATCGGCACCGTCATGTCCGAGATCAGGACTTGACGGGATCCTTGCGTTAGAGCGCGCTCACAGCCCTAGCGTGCACGGCATGGAAGTTGATGACGCACTCCGGGAGGCATTGCGCCTCGCGGTGGACCCGCCAGGTGGGGTCTCCATCGAGTCGCTGCGCGAGCTCGCTCGCGATGACGATGCAACCGAGTGGGACATCGCCACGGTGGCAGCGCACCTGGGGATCAATCCCCACACGTTGCGCTATTACGAACGGATCGGCTTGGTCCAGGTCGCGCGGGACAGCGCCGGCCACCGCCGGTACGACGCTGCGGCAGTCCGACGTCTGGTCTTCCTCACTCGAATGCGTACCTCTGGCATGTCGATCATTGACCTGCGTCATTACATCGGCCTCGTTGACGCCGGCCAGTCCACCGTGCCCGAGCGCCTCGACATGCTGCTGGAGCACCGAGACACCCTGCGCTCACAGATCGCTCAGCTGCAGCTGGCCCTGGCCGCCACCGAGTACAAGATCGCCACCTATGGAGGAGCACCCCAGCCATGACGAGAACCACCAGCACTGCCCAGTACGACATCAACAGCCCTGAGAGCCTTGCCCGCCGCGAGCACGGCCTGAGCGTGCTGTCCCAGGTCGACGGGCACCAAGGCGAGGCCGTCATCGACTCACTGGCCGACATCAACCCCGCCATGGGCCACCACGTCGCAGCCTTCGCCTTCGGCGACATCTACGACCGTCCCGGACTCGACCCCCGAAGCCGGCAGCTGGTCACCATCGGCGTCCTCACCGCTCTGGGCGGATGCGAGCCGCAGCTGCGGGTCCACATCGGCGCCGCGCTCAACGTCGGCCTGACGCGCGAGGAGATCACCGAGGCCATCCTCCACGCCGCGGTCTACTGCGGCTTCCCCCGTGCAGTGAACGCCACCTTCGCCGCCCGCGAGGTCTTCGCCACGCGTGACGACCCGGCGTAACCCGACTGCCGCACCTCCTCCACCAAGGCCAGCAGCCGCTAGCACTGTGGGAGCCCGAGGAAACGCCACCGCCTGAGCAGTCCGAAACCGGGCTGATCTCGGCGACACGTATGCGACACGACGAGTGAGATCGAACGGTCCGGGCTGAGACTCAGCGGGACCTACGCTAAGGGCCACTGACCGGCGTTCGCGCTGGTCAGTGGCCCTTTTTGCTGTTTGTGGCGGGTAGAGGATTCGAACCTCTGTAGCTTTCGCGACGGATTTACAGTCCGCTCCCATTGGCCGCTCGGGCAACCCGCCTGGGCGTGCCGCCCCGCTAAGCGCGGCAGCGGAAGCAAGGATAGCGGTTGCATCGGGGGGCCGCGCAACCGGGTACGGTCGGCTTGTCGTACCGCCACCCGGCGGCCCCGGCACACCTTCATGACGCAAACAGCAGGAGCGCAACCATGGCAGCCAACCCGTCGTTCGACATCGTCAGCAAGGTCGACCGGCAGGAGATCGACAACGCCCTCCGGCAGGCGGAGAAGGAGCTCACCAGCCGGTTTGACTTCCGGGGCACCGGCGCCGCTATCTCCTGGTCCGGCGACGAGGCGGTCAGCCTCGAGGCCGAGACGGAGGAGCGGGTCAAGGCGGCCCTGGAGGTCTTCAAGGAGAAGCTGGTCAAGCGGAACATCTCCCTGAAGGCTCTGGACGCCGGCGAGCCGCGTTCGTCGGGCAAGACGTACAAGATCGACTGCAAGATCATCCAGGGCATCGAGTCGGACAAGGCCAAGGCGATCAGCAAGAAGATCCGCGACGAGGGCCCGAAGGGTGTCCAGGCGCAGATCCAGGGTGACCAGCTGCGGGTCACCGGCAAGAAGAAGGACGACCTGCAGGCCGTGATCACGCTGCTGAAGGGCGAGGACTTCGGCGTCGCGCTGCAGTTCACCAACTACCGGTGACCGCCGGAGCGTGACGAGCCACACGGGGGCGGGCCCGGACTCGGGCCGCCCCCGTGTAGCTCTGTCTAGTCCTCCGCTGCCGGCTCCGCCGGTTCCCGGGTCTCCGCGATGATCCAGCGCAGGTACTCCGGGTTGCCGTCGACGATCGGCAGGGCGATCACACAGGGCACCTCGTACGGGTGCTCCTGATTCGCCCGGGCCACGATCTCCGGCACCAGGGTCCGCCGGGTGTGCAGGGCCACCCGGGCCTCGTCCTCGTCGTGGACGCTCCCCTCCCAGCGGTAGATCGAGCGGATCGTGGCGGTGTTGTGTCCGCAGGCGGCGAGCCGCTCCGTCACCAGGCGACGGGTGAACTCGGCCAGCCAGTCCGCCTCCGCCGCGGTGATGATCACCTCGCAGGTCTCCTCCATGGCAGGAGGCTACGACCCTTTGCCGCCCGCCGGGCACCTCGGGTCGCGCCGCCGAGGAACGGGACGACCCGCACGGAAGACACCGAACCGGGAACGAGCTAGCTCGGTTCGGTGGCGAGGGCACGCTCCAGACGTACCTCGGCCCGCGCCTCGGCCCGGGCGATCGAACCGGTCGGCAGCGCCGCGACCACCGCGGCGGCCGCGACCGCGACCCCGGCGAAGACGAACGCCCACGGTACGCCGACCAGGTCGACCAGGATGCCGGCCCCGGCGCCGCCGGCGGCGCTCGCCGCCACCGCCACGGTGACCACCCAGGTGTACGACTCGTTCAGCATGCTTGCCGGCGAGATCCGACCGACCATGGTGTTCTCCAGGGTCAGTGCGGGGGCGATGGTCGCCCCGCCGACAATCAGTGCCACGCCGAGCGCGAGCGGACCGGGCATCACCGCGAAGATCACGAAGGTGACCGCGAGCAGGCCGAGGAGCTGGGCGAACTGCCGGGCGGCGTTCCGGGCCTGCGGCCGGGTGCCGAACCAGAACCCGCCTATCGCACTGCCGGTCCCCCACATGGCGAGCAGGATCCCGGCCAGGCTCTCCGCGTTCGACGCATCATGCGCGGTCGCGTACGCCGGCACGGCCACCCCGGCGGCGCCGAACGCGATGCCGAGGCCGGCCACGCAGAACAGCAGCGCGGGGAATCCGCCGACCCGCAGCGGGCCGAGGCCCTTGGCGTGCGCGTCCTGCGGGTGCGGACGCCAGCCTCGCATCACCTTGCCGAGCGCCACCGTGACGGTGCCGACCAGGGTCACCACCGCCGCCCCGAGCAGCGCGGCAGCGGCGTCGGCGACCAGCACGAAGACCGCGACCAGGGTCGGGCCGACCACGAACACGATCTCGAAGAGCGAGGTCTCGGCGGCCAGTGCGGTGTTGCGCAGGCCGTACCGGCCGGAGGCGGGGTCGGTCAGGTCGTTCCAGGCGCCCCGGATGGCGGCGGTCAACGGCGGGTACGTCGCCCCGGCGACCGCCGAGGCGGAGAAGATCAGTACGAGGGCGTCGGCTCCGGCCCGGCTGGCGAGCAGCAGGCCGATCAGCGCCACCGGGTGGGCCACGGCGGTGACCAGCAGCACCGGGCTCGGTCCGACCCGGTCCGCGATCCGGCCGGCGATCGGGCTGAGTGCGGCACCGGCGAGCGCGTACACGCCACCGGCGACGGCGGCCAGGGAATACCGGTCGGTGACCTGCTCGACGACCATGAGCAGGGCGAGCGGGGTCATGCCGATGCCGAGTCGCCCGACGATGCCGGCGATCAGGAGCATCGGCGCACCGGGGATCCGCCACACCTGAAGGTACTGACGCAGCGCGGTCACGAGCGGGCACTCCTGGGGTTTCGACGGTCACGACGGATCCCGTGACGTAACGGGTGAAGGTCCTACCGACCCTAACGCGAGCACGTTAACCGACTGAACTGGATTAGTGCCGCAACAGGCACGTACAGCGGTGCGGGAGCGGGAGCCAGCGTGGCAGGCAGACGGGCGCAGCACGAGCGGGCGCCAGCGCAGTAGGCAGACGGGCGCGGCAACGCGGACCCGTCAACGTACCGGTACGGGCCGGTGTGGCGGACACAGCCGGACGCTGGCTCCGACGGCTCGGTCAGCGGTGGCCGGCTCGGTCAGTCCTACGACGGGCGGGGAACCGCCGACGGACGTCCGTCAGTGCCCAACCGAAAAACGCCACCTCCAGAACGGCGATGATCACGAACAGAGCGATCCCCGCCGATTCCACGACGATCTCCGTCATCCGTCGCACCTCCGGTTCTCACCGATCCCGACGGTTACCCTTCCACGCTACCGGCACCGACCCGTCATCGCCGGAGAAGATTTCCTCGCCCCTGGCCTCGTCGCGGTCGGCAGCACCCCCGGACCCGCCACCACCGGCGGCGTGGCCGTCCCCGAGGGTGCCGTCGCGGTCCACCCGCCGGCCGACATTGACCTTGACGTGGCGACAACGTTTCTACTGGTGTCATGCGGATCGGCGAACTCGCCGCGATGGTCGGGGTCTCGACCCGTACCGTCCGGCACTACCACCATCTGGGGCTGCTGCCGGAACCGGAGCGGCTCGGCAACGGTTATCGCGAGTACCGGCTGCGGGACGCGGTTCTGCTCGCCCGGATCCGCCGGCTCGCCGAACTCGGCCTGTCGCTGGACGAGATCCGGGACATCCTCGCCGATGCCCAGGGCCGGGAACTACGCGAGGTACTGGAGGAACTGGACGCCGACCTCGCCCGGCAGCAGGCGGCGATCACCGCCCGCCGCAACCGGCTGGCAGCACTGCTGGCCGAGGCGGAACTCGACGTCGATTCGACGGTCCCTCCCGAGCTGGCGGCGGTGCTGCGTACCCTGCCGCAAGGTGACTCGCCGATCGCCCGGCTCGACCGGGACCTGCTCACCCTCGCCGGGGACGGACCGACCGGGAGCACCGTGGCCGGGGCCGGATCATCGTCGGCCGCCCGCGCCGGTTACGCCGAGCTGTTCGGACCGCTCGCCACACCCGAGGCGGCGGCGCGGGCCGCTGCCCACTACGCCCGGCTGGACGAACTCGCCGATGCCGCGCCCGGGGACCCCCGGGTCGCCGTCCTCGCCGACGAGGTCGCCGGGGAACTCGCCACGCGTCTTCCAACCGAGTTGCTCTCGACCCTGCTGACCGAGGTGGACGACGCGGGGGCGGAGCAGTGGCTGGCGATGATGTCGACGGAGCTGTCCCCCGCCCAGGCCGAGGTCGTCCGACTCCTCATGCGCCGGCTACGCGGACGGCTGACCGACCCGGACAGGCTGCCGCCAGCGCCGGAGCCAGGGCCGAGGTCGGAGCCAGGGCCGGAGCCGAGGCCGGAGTCAGGGCCGCGACCGGCTCCCGGGCTGGCGGCTTCCGGGCTGGACGGGCGACAGCCCGCCCGCCGGTACAGGGAACCGTCGTGACCGGTCAGGGAGACACCGCCGAGCGTCGGCGGGCGGAGCCGCCCGGGGCGGTACGCGTCGACCGGCTGGTACGGCTCGCCCGGGGAGTGCTCTACTCCCTCATACCCGCCGAGCTGCTGCTCCTCGTGCTGCTGCTCTCCGGGGTGCCGCTGCCCGGTCCGCTGGTCGTGGTGGCCGAATTTCTCGTCGCGACGGCTCTCGGGGTGGAGCTGCTCGCCGGTTACCGGCTGTTCCGGGACGCCCGCCGGGCCGGTACGTCCCGCCGGGCGGCGCTGTGGACGGTCTACGACCGGCTGCTTCCTGAGCCGGTACGCCGGATCATGAGCTTCGACGTGAAGAACCTGGTCAGCCTCGCCCTCTGGGTCAGCGGTCGCCGGCACGGGGTGCCGAGGGGCGGCACCGCCGTCCCGTACACCGGGGCCCAGACCGGGATGACAACCGTGCTCCTGATCGTGATGGTGATCGAGCTGGTCGCGGTGGAGATCCTGCTCCGCGGTCTCGGCGCCCCGGTGGCGCTGCGCACCCTGCTCGTCGTCGTCGAGGCGTACGGGATCCTGACCGTGCTCGCGGTCGTCGCGGCCATCGTCACCCGACCGCACGTGATCACCCCTGACGAGGTGCGGATCCGCTACGGGGCGTTCTTCGACCTGCGGGTCCCCCGCCACCTGGTCGGCGAAGCCCGTCGGATCCGCCGGTACGACGAGTCCGGGACCATCCGGGTCACCGGAGAGCAACTCGCGGTCGCGGTCGGCGCCCAGACGAACCTGCTGCTGGAGCTGACCGCGCCGATGACCGCCGTGCGTCCGCTCGGACGTCGCGCCGAGGTCCGGACGGTCCGGTTCTTCGCCGACGATCCCGCGGCCGCGCTCGCCGCGCTGGGTTCACACCTGGCCGGGGACACCCGGGCCGACGTCGGCGAGCGGACGCACTGACGGGACCCCGCCGACCCGACAACCGCCGGGGACCACGAACGGCCCCACCGGAAACCCTCCCGACAGACGAATCGGCCCCGGCTCTCAAGCGCTGGAGAGCCGGGGCCGACCGGTTGCTGGAGAGCCCGGGGCCGTCAGAGGTCGGGCGAGCGGTGTCAGCCCTGGTACTGCACCGGGCCGCCGCTGTACGCCAGTTGCTCCAGGCGGCGTACCCGCTCGTCCATGTTGGGGTGGGTGGAGAAGAGGTTCGCCACGCCACCACCCTTGAACGGGTTGTCGATCATCAGGTGGGCGGTGCTGGTCAGCCGGTTGTCGGCCGGCAACGGCAGCCGCTGGGTACCCGCGTGGATCTTGCGCAGGGCGCTGGCCAGGGCCAGCGGGTCCCGGGTCAGCCGGGCGCCGGAGGCGTCCGCCTGGAACTCCCGGTTACGGCTGATCGCCAACTGGATCAGGCTGGCCGCGATCGGGCCCAGGATCAGCGTCAGCAGCAGCACGGCCGGGTTCGGCGCGTCCTCGTCGTCGCTCCCGCCGAGCGGGATGAACCAGGCGACGTACGCCAGCATGGTGATGATGCCGGCGAGGCCGGCGGCCACGCTGGAGATCAGGATGTCCCGGTTGTAGACGTGCGACAGTTCGTGTCCGATCACGCCGCGCAGCTCCCGGTAGTCCAGGATCTGCGTGATGCCCTGGGTGACCGCGACCGCCGCGTGCTGCGGGTTACGCCCGGTCGCGAACGCGTTGGGTTGCATGGTCGGGCTGACGTACAGCCGGGGCATCGGCTGACCGGCCTCGGTGGCCAGCTCCCGAACCATCTGGTAGAGCGCCGGGAACTCGGCCTCGGTGACCGGTTGCGCCCGCATCGCGCGCAGCGCGAGCTTGTCCGACCAGAAGTAGCTGACGGCGTTCATGGCCAGCGAGATCAGCACGGCGATCACCAGACCGCCGCTGCCGCCGAACCAGTAACCGACGCCGAGGATCAGAGCGGTGAGCAGGCCAAGTAGCGCGGCTGTTTTGAGCCCGTTGTGATGGCTATGCACGATAACTCCTTCGGTGCGCGGGCCGGTGGACCCGCTGACCGGTTCAACAACCGGATACCCCCTCAACAATCCGGATATGACTGTGAACTACCTGGGAAAACGCCCTGTTGTCACAGGGCGGCGACGTCCAGGACCAGTTGCGGGGCGAAGCCGACGACAATCGCCACCCCGGTCGCGCCGGCCAGCGCGGCGACTACCGCCCAACTCGGCCGGACCACCGCCGGACCAGGCAGGGCGGCACCGTCGGCGGGCGCCGCCGGCGCGGCCGGATCGTCCGGTACCGGCGGGGCGGCGGCAGCCGTACCGGCCCGGAGCGCGTCGGGTTCCGGGGCGTACAGGGTCGCGGCGACCCGTACGTAGTAGGCGAGTCCGACCACCGCGTTCAGCGCCACCACGACGGCGAGCCAGCCGGCGCCGCCGTCCAGCAGCGACCGGACGACGGTGACCTTGGCGAACAGCCCGGCCAACCCGGGCGGCAGTCCGGCCAGCCCGACCAGGGCCAGCACGAACGCCGCCCCGATCCACGGCCGGCGGCGGGCCGCGCCCCGGTAGTCGTCGATCTCGCCGCCGTCGGCGACCACCGGCCGCAGTGCGACCACGGCGGCGAACGCGGCCAACTCCAGCAGCACGAAGAAGACCGTGTACGCGACCGCGGCGGCGACAGCCGTGTCGAGCGCCTCCGGGGTACGGCCGGCGGACAGCGCCAACGCGCCGAGCGGGGCGAGGATGTAGCCCGCCTGCGCCACCGACGACCAGGCGAGCAGTCGCACCATCCGGCGCTGGCGCAGCGCGACGAGGTTGCCGACGGTCATGGTCAGTACCGCGACGATCACCAGCACCGGGCCGGTCACCTCGGCCGGCAGCGGGGTGGCTGCCCCGGGGGCGGTGGCCGGCAACGCGGTCGGGGCGGACGGGACCACCGCCGAGACCACGCCGCTGCCGACGACGGCGAGCAGTGCGACCACCCCGCCGAGTTTCGAGGCGGTGGAGAGGTACGCGGCGACCGGCACCGGAGCACCGTCGTACGTCGCCGGGGCCCAGGCGTGGAACGGCACCGCCGCCACCTTGAAGACCAGCCCGAGCACCACCAGCGCCACCGCGACCACCGCCAGCGGCAGGTCCAGCAGGGTCGGCCCGGCCTCGAAGGCGGCACCGAGCAGGCTCAGGTGCACCACTCCGGTGACGGCGTAGAGCAGTGCCGCGCCGAGCAGGGTCACCGCGGTCGCCACCACGCTGACCACGAAGAAGGTCAGCGCCGCCTCGGCTCCGGCGACGCTGCGCTGCCGGATCCCGACCAGGACGTAGAGCGGCAGGGTCAGCGTCTCCAACGCGACGATCAGGGTGATCAGGTCACCGGCCGCGCCGAGCACCACACCCCCGGTCATCGAGCAGGCGAGCAGGAAGCAGTACTCCCCCGGCGGCACCTGCCCGGTGCGCAGCAGCGGCGTCGACAACGCCAGCACCCCGAGGGTGAGCAGGGCGAAGAGGCAGCCGACCAGGGCCGCCCGACCGGTCCACTGGTAGGAGCAGGCCTCGCCGACACAGAACGTCCGGCGGCGGTCGTCGCCGACCCCGACCACGACGGCGCCGAGGCCGGTGGCGACGATCCCGGTCGCGAAGACGGCCACCGTCGCGCCGCGCCGGGCCACCAGCAGGTCGGCCAGGAGCACGAGTACGGCCGTACCGGCGGCCAGGTACGCCGGCAGCAGGGCCACGTTGTCCACGGTCTGGGTCACGCCAACTCCCGCCGTCGGCTCATCGGATCGCCTCCAGCAGGGCGCCGACCGGTGTCTCGGCGACTCCGAGTACCAGGGTCGGGGCGAGGCCGATGGCGAGCGCGAGCAGCACCAGGGGACTCCAGGCGAGCAGCTCGGCGTGGCTGAGGCCGGGGGTCAGGGTGAGCACCGCCGGGCTGGCCGGCCCGTGGCTGACCCGGCGCAGCAGCCGGAGCAGGTAGGCGGCGGTGAGTGCCCCGCCGCACGCGGCCAGCACCGCCAGGGTTGTCCAGAGTGGACCGCCGCGCTGCCAGGCGGCGACCACGGCGAACGCCTCGCCCCAGAAGCCGGCGAGGCCGGGCAGCCCGAGTGAGGCGATCGCGGCGAAGCCGAGCAGCCCGGCCAGCCGGGGCGTCGACTCGCGCAGCCCGCTCAGCTCGGTCAGGGCGCCGGTGTGCGTACGGTCCTTGATCGCCCCGGCGAGGAAGAACAGCAGTCCGGTGATGACGCCGTGCGCGATGTTGCCGATCAGCGCCGCCTGGATGCCGGTGGCGGTCAGCGTGGCGATGCCGAGCAGCACAAAACCCATGTGCCCGACGCTGGAGTACGCGATCAGCCGTTTCAGGTCGCTCTGCGCGAGGCAGACCAGCGAACCGACGATGATCGCCGCGACGGCGAGGATGCCGAGCACCGGGGCGGCCCAGCGGGCGCCCTCCGGGGCGACTCCGACCGCCACCCGGATCAGCCCGTACGTCCCCATCTTCAGCAGTACGCCGGCGAGGATGACACTGCCGACGGTCGGCGCCTGGGTGTGCGCGTCGGGCAGCCAGGAGTGCAGCGGCCAGAGCGGGCTCTTCACCGCGAAGGCGATCGCCAGCAGCGTGAACGCCGCCAGCTGGGTGCCCCGGGACAGTCCGTCGCCACCGGTCAGCGCCACCAGGTCGGCGGTGCCGGCGGCGGTCACCACGGTGAAGACGCCGACCAGCAGCAGCACCGACCCGAACAGGGTGTAGAGGGCGAACTTCCGGGCCGCGTGCCGGCGGTCCTCGCCGCCCCAGATGGCGATGACCGCGTACATCGGGAGCAGCACGACCTCGAAGAAGAGGAAGAAGAGCACGAGGTCGAGGGCGAGGAAGGTGCCGAGGATGCCGACCTCGACGACCAGCAGCAGGGCGACCAGGGTCCGGCCGCGTCCCGGGGTCGGCACCCGCCACAGGGTGTAGCCGCAGCAGAGCAGGGTCAGCAGCGCGGTCAGCACCACCAGTGGGTAGGAGACCCCGTCGACGCCGAGGTGGAAGCGCAGGTCGAGGCCGGGTACCCAGCTCAGGTCGAGGTCGTGCCAGGGGCGTACCCCGGGTGGGCCGGCGGACGGTGGCTGGTAGCCGAACCAGCCGCCGGTGTTCGCGCCGATCGCCAGCAGGGCGGCGACCACGAGGGTGGCGGCGGCGAAGACCGTACCGGTGATCCGGGCGGCCCGGTCGGCTCGGGCCGGGAGGAGGGCGAGCAGGATCGCGCCGAGCGCGGGCAACCCGATGGTGGCGACCAGGGCGACCCCGCCGAGGGCGACGGTCCCGTCCGGGTTCACGTCGCACCTCCCCAGACGAGTGCGGCGGCACCGAGCAGCAGGGCGCCGGCCAGCACCGCGGCCGCCGCCCGGGGTACGCCGGCCCGGTGCAGCAGGGCCAGGCCGGTGCCGAGACCCGTGGTGCCCCGGCCGGTCCCCTCGACGGCCCCGTCCACCACCACCTCGTCGGTACGCCTGGCCAGCCGGCCGAGCGCCCGGACCGGTCGTACGACGAGGGCGTGCTGGACCTGGTCGAGCCAGAACGCGTGGGCGAGGGCCGGACGCAGCGGCCCGAGTCCGGTCGCCGGGTCGACGGTCGGGTCAGCCCGCCAGCGCCACCAGGCGAGTCCCGCCCCGAGCACCAGCAACGCCACCGGGATGATCACGAAGCCGTCCAGGTGCGCCTCGTCCAGCGCGAGCGCGGACCGGAACGGGGTGACGAAGACCGCCAGCCCGAGCGCCACACTCGGTACCGCGAGCAGCAGGATCGGCCAGCGGAGCAGCCCGGGCGGGTCGTGCGGCACGCCGGCCCGGGTCGGGGCGGGTGCGCTCGCCGGGGCGTCGAGCGGCGCGGTGCCGAGGGTGCGGTCCGCTCCAGGGGCGGGTGCGTCCAGTGCCACCGCCGCCGGGGTGTCGGTCGGCGCACCGTCGATCGGGTGGGGCTGGGCCCGGGACGGGCCGAGGAAGGTGCGCAGCAGCAGACGGGTGGCGTACCAGGCGGTGAGCACGACCCCGACCAGGCCGGCGATCCAGACCAGCCAGCCGACCCAGGCGGCGGCCGGGCCGGTGGGGTGCCGGGCGGCCTGCTCGGCGACGACCAGGATGCCGTCCTTGCTCCAGAAACCGGCCAGCGGCGGCACCCCGGCCAGCGCGCCGAGCCCGACCAGGGTGCACCAGAAGGTGACCGGCATCGGCCGGCGCAGCCCGCCCATCGCGGACATCAGGTTGCTGCCGACCGCGTGGATCACCGCACCGGCGGCGAGGAACAGCAGCGCCTTGAACGCGGCATGGCTGAGCAGGTGGAACAGTGCGGCGGGTGGCGAGCCGACGGCGAGCGCCCCGGCCATGTAGCCGATCTGCGACACCGTCGACCAGGCCAGGACCCGTTTGATGTCGTCCTGGGCGGTGGCGGCGAGCGCCCCGAGCAGCAGGGTGACCGCCCCCATCACGCCGAGTACGGCCAGCGCCGCCGGGGCCGCCTCGAACAGCGGGAAGAGCCGGGTGACCGCGTAGATGCCGGCCGCCACCATGGTCGCGGCGTGGATCAGCGCGGAGATCGGGGTCGGGCCGGCCATCGCGTCCGGCAGCCAGGTGTGCAGCGGGAACTGGGCGCTCTTGCCGGCGACCCCGGCGAGCAGCAGCAGGCAGGCGGCGGTGAGCTGGCCGGTCGAGTAATCGTGGCCGAGCACGTCGGCGATCCGGAAACTGCCGGCGGTCACCCCGAGCAGCACAATGCCGAGCAGGAAGCCGACGTCGCCGACCCGGGTCACCAGGAACGCCTTCACGGCGGCGGCCGGCGCCTCCGGCAGCCGTCGGTCGTGACCGATGAGGAGATAGGAGCAGATGCCCATCACCTCCCAGCCGACCAGCAGCAGGATCAGGTCGCCGGAGACCACCACCAGCAGCATCGCGGCGGTGAAGAGGCTGATCTGCGCGGCGTACGGGGCGTACCGGTCGTCGTCGCGCAGGTAGCCGACCGAGTAGACCTGCACGGCCAGCGCCACCGCGCCGACCGCGACCGCGACCAGGGCGGCCGCCGGGTCGAGCCGGACGCCGAGGGTGACGGAGAACCCGCCGAAGTTGATCCACTCGACGGCCGCGTCGGTGGCCCGGCCGTCCAGGGTGACCGCCAGCGCCACCGCGACCGCCAGCGACACCGCCGCGCCGACGATGCCGAGCGCCGCCGCGCCGGCCCGGGACCGCTGCGGCAGCAGCAGCCCGAGCAGGGCCAGCCCGAACGGTACGGCGGGCAGCAGCACGCCCAGCGTGTGCACGGCGGTCACGTCCCCGCTCCCCTCGTCGCCGGCCCGCCCGAGGCGGGTGCGGCCGGCGGGGCGGCCACGATCGCCTGCGGCCCGGCGTCCGGGGTGTGCGCGTCGAGGCGTACGTCGTCGACCACCACCGTGCCGCGCAGCCGGTAGAGCTGAAGCACGATGGCCAGCCCCACGCCCACCTCGGCGGCGGCGATCACGATCACGAACAGGGTGAACGCCTGCCCGGTGAACGGCAGGGCGGCGGCGGTCTCGGCGGCCGGGGACGGCTCGGGGGCGACCGGCGCCGGGGCGGCCCGGCCGAGCGCGGTGGCCAGCGGGGCGGTGTTGGCGGTGACCAGCAGCAGGTTGACCGCGTTGAGCATGAGTTCCACCGACATCAGCACCAGGACCGCGTTGCGGCGGCGCAGTACGCCGTACACGCCGAGGCCGAAGAGCAGCGCGGCGACGACGTACGGGATGACGGGTCTCACGGGCGCCGCCCCGGGATCCGTACGCTGATCGCGATCGCGCCGACCAGGGCGGAGAGCAGCAGTACGGAGAGCACCTCGAACGGCAGCACCCAGGAGCTGAACAGCTCGGTACCGAGCCGTTCGGCAGTCCCCGGCTCCGGCAGCTCCACAGTCGACCACCGGTACGCGTCCACCAGCAGCGCGGCCAGGCCGAGCCCGGTCCCGCCGCCGATCAGCGCGGCCGGCCAGCCGGGTCGGTCGAGGTCGTCGGCGGCACCGATCGGCGCCCGGGTCAGCATCACCGCGAAGAGCAGCAGGACGACCACCGCGCCGACGTAGATCAACAACTGCACCCAGGCGACGAGTTCGGCGGTCAGCACCAGGAAGAGGCCGGCGACGGCGGCCAGACTGACCACCAGGTAGAGCCCGGCCCGGACCAGGTGCCGGGTGGAGACCACCAGCACCCCGGAACCGACCGCGACCGCCCCGAGGGCCAGCATCAGGACGTCGGCGGCGGTCACGAGGATTCCTCGGCGTCGGGTGGCGTGCCGGCCTCCGGCGTTGTCCCGGAGGCGGATGCCGGGCCCGTTCCGGGACGGCGGGCGGCGGGACGCTGGGCCCGTACCGCCGGGCGGCCCGGCGTGTCCCCGGCGGTGCCGGGGCCGACCGCCTTGCGGGCGGCGGCGGTCTCTTCCTTCGAGGGTTCACCGTTCGGGTCGTGCGCGGGCGGCGGCGGTACGGTCGCCATCCACTCCCCGAGGTGCTCCTTGTCGTGCAGCAGGTTCCGGATGTCGTACTCGGCGTACTCGAACTCGGGCGACCAGTAGAGGGCGTCGAACGGGCAGACCTCGACGCAGATGCCGCAGTACATGCAGAGCGAGAAGTCGATGTCGAAACGGTCCAGCACGTTGCGCTGACGCGGCCGGGCCGCGCCGGGCATCGCCACCTCCTCCTTGTGGGAGTCGATGTAGATGCACCAGTCCGGGCACTCCCGGGCGCAGAGCATGCAGACCGTGCAGTTCTCGGCCAGCAGCGCGATGACGCCCCGGGAGCGGGGCGGCAGGTCAGGCTCGACATCCGGGTACTGCTGGGTGTGCGAGCGGCGGGTCATCGTCTTGAGGGTGACCGCCAGCCCTTTCGCCAGTCCTTCGCCCGGGATGCTCATGCGCCATATCCTGCCGTGTCGGCCGTTCGAGCGCGACCACCCCCGCCCTTGAAGCGGTGCGGTGGCCGAGCGTGACGGATTTGGCTGCCCTCCCGCCCAGCGCCTCCGGAGCCGGTCACCTTTCGCCTCGGCGGTGGCCGACCAGACACACGGCAAGCCCGACAGCACGGCCGGGGCCTGATCCGCACTGGTCAGTGCCGCTGCCACATCAGTGCCGCTTGACGAACTCCACGAACGCCGTCCAGGAGGACAGTTCGACGGCGAGCACCGGCCCCTGCCGGTCCTTGCTGTCCCGTACGCCGACCACCCCGGACAGGTTGGTGGCGACCTCCACGCAGGCACCCTGGTTGCTGCTGCGGCTGCTCTTGCGCCAGACGGCGCCGCTCCGCCCGAGCTGGCGACGGGGCACGCTCGGCCCGTTGTCGACCACCTGATCCCCTCCCGATCGGCCAGTAAGGCACAACTGTCGACATCAAACGACAGTCACACCATTCCGAGCGCAGCAAGGGCTGTCAATACGGGAGATCGGTTGTCGCAACCTGGGACGTCCCAGATCGGAACCTTCACCTCGACGGGTCAGCGCCGGTCAGCGTCTGCGGGACGTCGGCCCGGCCATCGGCCGCTGGGCGCTGGCCGCGTAGAGGAGTTGGCGAACCGCCGGGTCGCTCTCCCGGTCGGCCCGCCACACCAGCCGGAGGTGCAGTTCCGGGATGTCGAGGGCGAGTTTGCGGAGGCCGCCGGCCGCGAGTTGGTCGGCGACCGCGAACTCGGGCAGCAGGGCGATGCCGAGCCCCTGCTCCGCCCAGGCCCGCATCACCGGCACACCGCCGGCCCGGACCCGTTCGACATCCGCGCCGAGCAACCGCTCGCCGGCCAGCCAGAACGAACAGGCGGGCATGTTCACCAGCAGTTTCTGGCCGCGTAGCGCCGCACGGGTGAGCCGGTTGGCGGTGCCGCTGTCGCTCGTGGTGGCGGTGGCGGCGGCGCTGTCGGTGGCGCCGCTGGTGGCGGTGCCGCTGTCGCTCGTGGTGGCGGTGGCGAGCGGATGGTCTGGGGCGGCGACCAGCACCAGCGGCACCGGCTCCAGATCGACGAAGTCCAGCGGTGCGGGTGGCAGCGTGAAGCCGAGGTCGCCCAGCCGGTCACCGGTGTCCAGTAGCAGCGCGGCGTCCAGGTCGCCGGTCCCGACCGCGTGGAGGAGCTGGTCGCGGGCGCCGTCGGCGCGTACCTCGACGGTGAGGTCGGGTCGGCGCTCGGTCAGTCGGGCCAGCACTCCGGGTACGTGCGTGGCGGCGATCGTCTCCAGGGCACCGAGCCGCAGCACCGACGGCGCGGCGGTGACCTCCCGGCGGGCCTGCTCGGCCTGATCGAGGAGGCGCCGGGCCCAGCCCAGCAGGCGTTCACCCGCCGGGGTCAGCCGCATGCCCCGGGGGCCCCGGTCGAACACCGCCACCCCGAGTGACTTCTCCAGGGCCCGGATCTGCTCCGACACCGAGGACGGCGCCAGACCGAGGTCGACGGCGGCGTCGGTGACGGTACGCCGGAGTGCGACCGCCTCGAAGGTACGCAGTTGACGCAGTTCCACCGGCTTCCCCTCCCGTCCGGTGGGGCTCAACGCCGCCGCCGCGTACGGATATTCCGAACGCGGCGTACGGCAACGCCGGTGGAACCGGGGACGGCACCGATCGAGGCTGGCAGCGCCGTTTCCGACCTTCGGGAGAAGTTGATGACCTCCGTCCCCCTCACCCGCCCCACCCGACCCGACGTGCCGGCCGGACCCGGGACGAGAAGGTACGCCCTGCTCGGCATCTCGCTGGGCTACTTCATGGTGCTGCTCGACATGACGGTGCTGTCGGTGGCCGAACCCGACCTGGCGAGATCACTAAACGGCTCGGTGGCCGGCCTCCAGTGGGTCGTCACCGCGTACACCGTGGTCTTCGGCGGTCTGCTGCTCTGTGCCGGCGCGGTCGCCGACCGGTACGGCGCGCACCGGTCGTTCCGGGCCGGCATCGCCGTCTTCGGTCTCGTCTCCCTGCTGTGCGCGCTGGCGCCGAACGTCGGGACCCTCGTCGTGCTGCGCGGGCTGCTCGGGGCCGCTGCGGCCGCGACCGTGCCCGCCTCGATGGCAATGATCGCCAAGCTCTACCCGGAGCCGGCCGCCCGGGCGAAGGCGGTTGCCGGTTGGGCCGCGACCAGCGGTGCCGCGCTGGCAGCCGGCCCGATCGTCGGCGGTGTGCTGGTCGACCTCGCCGGCTGGCGGGCGATCTTCCTGGTCAACCTGCCGCTGGCCGGCGTCGTGCTGGCGCTGACCAGCGGTGCCCTGGTGCGGTGCCCCCGTGGAGAGCGGACCGTCGACTGGCCCACCCAACTCGTCGCGTGCGTGGCGCTCGGGTTGCTGACCGACGCACTCATCGCGTTCGGCTCCGGTGCGGTACGGCACGGGGTCGCGGCGGCGGTCGCCACCGGCGCCACCGGCGTGCTCTTCGCGGTACGGGAACGGCGCAGCGCGGCCCCGGTACTCGCCCCCGCCGTCATCCGGGCTCCCGGTATCCGGTCCGCGCTGCTGGCCGGAGCGGCGGTCAACTTCACGATGTCCGCAATGCTGTTCGTGCTGCCCCTGGTGTTCCAGCAGACGCTGCGGTTGAGTCCGGTCGAGGTCGGCCTGGCGTTCCTGCCGATGACCGTTCCGTTCGCGGTGAACCCGTTGCTGACCGGCCGGATCGTCGCCCGGACCGGTCCGGCGAAGCCGGTGCTGGCCGGGTTGGTGCTGCTGACCGTGGCCGGGCTGACCCTCGGCGCGGCCGTGGCGACCGAGGCGTCATACCCGCTGCTGGTGGTGGGGCTGCTGGGCACCGGATTCGGGGTGTCGCTTGCCCTGCCCGCGCTCGCCACCGCCGTGGTCAGCACGGCACCGCCTGGGACGGCGGGCGCCGCCGGAGGGCTGCTCAACGCGGTACGGCAGGTCGGCGCAACCTTCGGGGTGGCCGTGGCCGGCGCCTTCGTCACCGTCGACGGCTCCGGGGCCGGTCGTGGGCCCGCCACCGCCCTGGTCCTCTGCGCGGGCGTCTGTGCCGTGGCGGCAGTGGCCACCGGCCTGCGGCGACGGCGGACCGCCAGCGGTTCGTGAAGCCCTCGACCGACCGGCCCTCCCCTCGACACCCGCTCCCGTTCGCCGCCGATCGCGTTCCGGCGGATGCCGCCGTGGTCAGAAGCGCGGCGGGTGGTGAGGGTTCGGGTTTCCGCCGGGGCCGGGCTGACCCGGTAGGGTCGGCCCGCCGGGAGTGGGGTAGCCCGCAGGCTGCTGGAACGGCGCGTAAGGCTGGGGCTGACCGGGGTTGGCCGGCGCCGCGCCCGCCATCGACGGTACGGGCAACGGCAGGCCCATCGGCTGCGTGTTCGTACGGCCGACCTGGAAGCCGACCCCGCCGAGCATGATGGTGAGACTCGCAAGCGTGATCATCAGGCCAGCGCTCTCCTCGTTCTCCGCCTTACGGACGCAGGCGGCGTCCACGGTGTGCGTCCCGTTGTCGGCGATGCAGGCACCGGACGCGTTCACCATGAGCAGGAAGCTGACGGCGAGGCCGATGAACGACACCACCAGTAACGCCACAAAGGCCGGATGTACCTTGTTGAATCGCATGCGCGGCAGCCTAGGCGAAAGTCATCGATCCCTTGTCCCCGCGCCGACCGCCGCTCCGATGCGCCAACGTCCGCCGGGACCAGCCCTGAAGCCGCAATCTTGACGATGTTCAGGCGATCTGCCGTAGGTCGGTGCCGTAGTCGAAGATGATCCGCAGCCTCGCGCCAAGAGCTTGCGCGTACCGGGCGAGCGTCGCGACCTCGTTCACATCAAGGTCGCCGTTCTCGATCTGGCTGACCCGACCGGGCGTGACTCCCATCGCCTGGGCAACGTCACGTTGGGTGAGGCCAAGCCGCTTACGCTCCTCAGCCAGGTGGAAGGCATTCACCCACGCGTCCGTACGCGCCCGCTCAGCCAGCAACGCAGCCTCGTCCCCGTCATCGAGCTCCGCCCGGACCGCCTCCCAGTCATGAAACTCCGTCACTGCTCCTTGTCCTCTCTCCGCTGCGCCTCGCCGATGATCCAATCAGCAAACACTCGCTCTGCTTGAGAGATCGCCCCGGCGTACCAACTCGACCAGTTGCCAGCCTTGTCGCCGGCCACCAACAAGACAGCCTGAGACCACGGGTCGAACACGAACAGGATCCGTACTGCGACGTCCCGACCGGAACGAGGCCGCAACTCTCCTTCAGGTTCGAGATCGAAGAATTTCGCAGGGTGTCAACCAGAGGCCGCCCCAGACCCGGCCCCACCTCAGCAAGGATGTCGATCGCGACGTTCACCGAGCGGTAGGTCTCCGGGTCAGACCGCCGCAGTTCACGAAGCCATGTCCGGACATCGCCGGTGACCTTGACAGTCCACCTCGGTCTGGACACAGACTGGAGTATAGCCCGGACTAAATAGCCGGGCGAGGTGTTGGCCATCGGCGAGCGGCAGCCGATCGCGCGTCAGGCGAGGGCGAGCCTGACCCCGGCGGTCAGCACGAGCTGGCCAAGCGCCACCGGCACCAGGACCAGCCAGCAGAGCCGCTGCAACTGGTCCTCACGCAGCCGGGGGTACGTCACCCGGAACCAGATGATCACGAAGGAGACCAGGAACACCTTGATCAGGGTCCAGAGCCAGCCGAGGTACTCGTCGCCGAACGGGCCCTGCCAGCCGCCGAGGAAGAGCACGGTGGTCAGCGCGGCGATGACGACGATGCCGACGTACTCGGCGAGCAGGAAGAACGCGAACCGCAGCCCGGTGTACTCGGTCATGTAGCCGAACACGAGTTCCGAGTCGGCGATCGGCATGTCGAACGGCGGGCGGCGGATCTCGGCCAGCCCGGCGACGAAGAAGACCAGCATCGCGGGCGCCTGCCAGATCAGCCACCACGGCTGCCACGCCTCGACGATGCCGGGCAGGCTCAACGTACCGGCGGCCATCGCCACGCTCGCCGCCGCCAGCACCAGCGGCAGCTCGTAGCCGAGCAGCTGGGCCGCGCCCCGGAGCCCGCCGAGCAGGCTGTACTTGTTCGCCGACGCCCACGCCGACATCAGCACCGCGACCACCCCGACGCCGACCACCGCGAGCACGAAGAACAGCCCGATGTCCAGCGGCTGCCCGACCAGGTCGTTCGGGCCGAGCGGGATGACCAGCAGCGCCAGCAGGTACGGCACCAGGGCCACCACCGGAGCGAGCCGGAACACCGCCCGGTCCGCCTCACGCGGGGTGACGTCCTCCTTCTGCACGAACTTGACCCCGTCGGCGATGAGCTGTGCCCAGCCGTGGAAGCCGCCGGCGTACATCGGGCCGAGCCGGCCCTGCATGTGCGCCATCACCTTGTGTTCGGCCTGCCCGACCACCAGCGGCAGGACCAGGAACGCCGCGACCACCCCGACGACCCGGATCAGCAGTTCCAGCCAGAGCGGCATCAGGACTCCTCCCCGTCGTCGGTCGTCCCCGGGCCGGCTGGCGGTGTCGCCCCGGCGGCCGGCGGCCCCGAAACCGGCGGCCCCGAAACCGGCGGGCCGGAGACCGGCGGGCCGGAGACCGGGCGGCGCGGCGGCGTGCCGGGGGTGCCGGTGGTGGGCCGCCGCCGGGCCGGACGCTCCGGCGGACTCTCCACCCCGGGTACGGCCGACGCAGGTCCCCACTCTCCCGGAGCCGGTACGCCCGGCGGCCGCATCGCCTGCCGGCGGGCGGTGCCGGCCTCGGACTCGCCCGGTTCCTTCGCCCCCGGCCAGGCCTTCGCGACCCGGGAGGCGAGCACGAACTCCTTGCGCAGCGGATGCCCTTCGAACTCCGGCGGCAGCAGCAGCGGAGCCAGGTCGGGATGCCCGTCGAAGGTGATGCCGAACATCTCGTACGTCTCCCGCTCGTGCCAGGCCGCACCGGGGAAGAGATCCACCACCGAGGGAACGGCCGGCTCCTCCCGGGGCACCCGGGTACGCAGCAGCAGCCCGTGCCGGTGCCGGGTCGACCAGAGGTGCACCACCACGTCGAAGCCGGCGGCCAACTCGTCGACGGCGGAGAGCCAGTCGAAGAAGTCGCAGGCCAGTTCGTCATCGTCCCGGGCCGTCCGGAGCGCCGCCCGCCACCTGCCCCGCGGCACGTCCACGGTCGCCCGGGCGTACGCCTGGCCGCCGGACCGGCCGACGGTCACATCCGCTGCCGCGTCGGCGTCGGCATCCACTGCCGCGTCGGCGTCGGCGTCTGCGGCCGCGGCGGCATCCGCGCCCGCGAGCAGGGTGGCCAACCGGTTCCCGACCTCTTCCGGCGTCATGCCCGCGATCCTATGGCCATCCGGCGTCCACGTCGCCGGTCAACACCTCCGACCAGGACGTCAACACCTCCCCCGGCAGAACGAGGTCGGCTGGTTCGGGGCATGCCGGACGGGCCGGGAGGGAACAATCAACCAGGTGCGTGCGATAACCGTGATCCCGGGCCGGCCCGACTCGCTGCGGCTGGACGGGGACCATCCGGAGCCGGGCCCCGACGAGGGTGCGGTGCTGGTCGAGGCCATCGCCGTCGGCGTCTGCGGTACCGACCACGAGGTCATCGAGGGTGGCCACGGCGAGCCGCCGCCGGGCCTGGACAGCCTGGTGCTCGGGCACGAGTCACTCGGCCGGGTGATCGAGGACCCGACCGGCTCGCTCACCCCCGGCGACCTGGTCGCCGGCATCGTCCGGTACCCGGACCCGGTGCCCTGCTCCAACTGCGCCGCCGACGAGTGGGACATGTGCCGCAACGGCCGCTACACCGAGCACGGCATCAAGGGCCTGCCGGGCTTCGCCCGGGACCGCTGGCGGGTGCCGCCGAAGTTCGCCGTCCGCCTCGACCCGAAACTGGGCAGGCTGGGCATGCTGCTGGAGCCGACCAGCATCCTGGCCAAGGCATGGGAACACATCGAGCGGATCGGCTCCCGGTCCACCTGGGAGCCGCACACCGTACTGGTCACCGGGGCGGGACCGATCGGGCTGCTCGCCGCCCTGCTGGCCAGCCAGCGCGGCTTCGAGGTGCACGTGCTGAACCGTACGGCCAGCGGTGCGAAGCCGGCGCTGGTCGAGGCGCTGGGCGCGCGCTTCCACACCGGCGACGTGGCCAGGATCGAGTCCGAGTTCGACATCGTGCTGGAGTGCACCGGCGCCCCGCCGGTGATCCTGGACGCGATGTGCAAGGCGGCGCCGAACGGCATCGTCTGCCTGACCGGCGTCTCCACCGGCGGCCGGACCATCGACTTCGACGCGGGGGCACTCAACCGGGCGCTGGTCCTGGAGAACAACGTCGTCTTCGGCACCGTGAACGCCAACCGGCGGCACTGGGAACTCGCCGCCGAGGCGCTGGCCGCCGCCGATCCCGACTGGCTCGACACGATGATCAGCCGCCGGGTGCCGGTGGAGGCGTACGCCGAGGCGTACCAGCGGGAGCCGGACGACATCAAGGTCGTGATCGACTTCCAGCGGTGACCGGGTGGCCGCGCCCCGCTCAGCCCTGGGGCGGTGGAACGGGTGGGGCGGTGAGCGCCTCGACGCTGCGCCCGGCGCCGGGGCCGGGCCGCTGGTCGGCGGGGGAGGCGAGCTCGTCAGGGCGGGCGACACCACCGAAACCGGACTGCTCGGCGGCGATCTTCTCCTGCAGCATCAGGATGCCGTGCAGCAGCGCCTCCGGCCGGGGCGGACAGCCCGGTACGTACACGTCGACCGGGATGATCTGGTCGACGCCCTTGGTCACCGAGTACGAGTCCCAGTACGGCCCGCCGCAGTTGGAGCAGGCGCCGAACGAGATGACGTACTTCGGTTCGGGCATCTGGTCGTAGAGCCGCTTGATCGCCGGGGCCATCTTGTCGGTCACCGTGCCGGAGACCACCATCAGGTCGGCCTGGCGTGGCCCGTGCGCGAACGGGATGACGCCGAGTCGGATGAAGTCGTGCCGGCCCATGCTGGTGGCGATGAACTCGATGGCGCAGCAGGCCAGCCCGAAGTTGAAGACCCAGAGCGAGTAGCGCCGGCCCCAGTTGAGCACGAACCGGATCGGTTCGCCGAGCACCGCCGGTAGCTGCACGACCCGCCCCCCTCTCGTGGTCTCACCCGACAGTGAACCACAACGCCGAGGGCCCGGACGGGTACAGCTACCCCGCCGAACCGGCCTGACCCACCAGCTTCAACATCTGGTCGATCTGCGCGGTCCGGGACAGCTCGATCCGCCGGGCCAGCTCGCGGGCCTCGGGGTACGTCCCCGACCGCAGCTCCGTCCGGGCCATCTCGACAGCGCCGTGCTGGTGGCCGATCAGCAGGTTGAGGAAGGCGGTCTCGAACTCCGCCCCGGTCTTGGACCCCAGCGCGGCGATCTGCTCCGGTCCGGTCACCGGCAGTCCGCCGTGGTCGGCGTGCGCGTGCGCGTTCGGGTCCGCCTCGGTCGGCCTACCCCAGTCGCGCAGCCAGCCCCGCATCGTCTCCTGCTCGGCCCGCTGGGTCACCTCGATGGCGGCGGCCAGGACGGTCACCTCGGTCCGCCGCGCCCGGTCGGGCACGAGTCGTACCAGGTCCAGGCCCTGACCGTGGTGGGTGACCATCATCTGCAGGAACATCACGTCGGCGGCGTTGAAGGCAGCCGACGCCCCGGGCGACCCGGATGTGGTCGACGCCCCGGGCGCCGCCGACGTCGGGGCCGGGCCGGGTGGTGCGGCGGGCGCGCCGACCGGCGCGGCGGCGGGGACGGACCCGCAGCCGCCGAGCGTCAGCATCGCGACGACGAGTGCGGTACGACGCCAGCGCGCCATCCTTCTCCTCCGATCCGATTCCGTCAGGTCCCGGTCCCGGTCCGGGCCGGTCTGCGGGTGACGGGCCTGCCGTGGGGTGAACCGGTGCGGCGGGCCCGCGTCGTGCTCGGCGCGGACCCGTCACGGGTGTCGAGGGTCAGACCCGTTCCCAGAGGGCGGGGACGTTCGGGGGTTCCCAGCCCTGGATCGCGGTGTGTGCCTGACGGCAGCGGTAGGTGGCCCCGTTGAAGGTCACCGTGTTGCCGGCCTGGTACGCCGTGCCGGCCCGCCAGGTGCCGCCGGCCGGCGGTGGGGTGGGGTTGGTGGTCGGCGGAGGCGTGGGCGGCGTGGTGGTACGGGTCGGGGTGGGGTTCGGGTTCGGGTTGCCGCCACCGCCGCCGACCTGCACGTCGACGCAGTTGTAGAAGGCGTTGGCGGTGTCGGCGATGTTCCAGATGGCCAGCACCTTCTGCCGACCGGTCCGGCCCCCGAGGTTGACGGTGTGCGAGACCGTGGCCCCCGGCTGCCGTCCGCCGTCGTCGAAGACCGCGATGCGGGAGCCACCGATGTAGTACTCCCAGGTGCTGGTGGAGTGCCGGGCGGTGATGACCCAGTTGAAGGTCACCGTGTTGCCGACCGAGGTGGCGGGCCAGCCGCGGCCGTCGTCGTTGAGGACCGCGAAGTGCGCGATGTTGGCGTGGCAGTTGCGCAGGCCCTTCGGACCCTCGACGCTCTGCGGCTCCCACTGGATCTGGCCGCAGTCCGGCACCGCCCGCTGGGCGCAGAGCGCCTGCCGGCTGGGCGGAGACGAGATGTAGCCGTGTGCCTGGGCGGCCGGCGCGGCCACGAGCACGCTGGCGAGGACGGCCGCGACCGTCCCCAGGGTCAGAACCACGGATCTTCGCATCACGGGCTCCTCAGGTAATCGGGAAGGTCTCCTCAACATAAAAGAAGGATTCTTAACAGTAAATACATCGCGGCAACATTTGTCGATGGATCGATACCGGACCCCGGCCCCGGGCGCTTCCGGCCGGCGGGCGGATCAGTACGTGGGTCGCTGCAACAGGCCGAGGAACTCGGCCAGCAACCGCTCCCGCAGTGCCAGCGGTACGGCGTCGAGCAGCGTGTTCACCAGCGCCATCCGCACCGGCAACGGCCCGCTGGCACCACCGTCCCCGGCCGGACCGCCGGCATCCCCGGACGACTCCCCCGGGGCGGCACCCAGACCCAGCCCGGCGGCCAGACCAGCGACCAGTTCCGGGGTCAGCAGCTCCGGGGTCAGCGCGCCGGCCAGGGCCAGCACCTCGGCGGGCAGTCGTACCGGCCCCGCCTGGCGGGCCGCTTCGGCCGAGGCGCGCAGATCCGGACCGAACTCCGGCACCCGGGGCGCCACCGCGGCGGTCACCGACAGGTGGATGCTGGCCGGCAGGCCGGCGTAGGACAACTGGGGCTGGCAGTGCCAGCCGCGCCCGGCCAGCTCGTCGGCGAGCACGAACAGGTCCGGGCCGGAGTCGGTACGGGTGAAGCAGACCACCGTCGACTCCGGTTCGGCGAGCAGCCGCAGACCGTCCACCCCGGACACCGCGGCGGCGATTCCGCGTACCCCGGCCAGGGTCTGCTCGGCCAGCCGGAGGTAACCGTCGTCGCCGACGTGCCGCAGCGTGGCGTACGCGGCGGCGATCGGCCCGCCGGAACGGGTGGAGGAGATCACCGGATTCACCATTGTGTAACCCGGCCATCCGGCGAACGCGAAGTACTGCGACCGACGTGCCGCGGCGTCCCGGTGCAGCAGCACCGACACCCCCTTCAGGGTGTACGCGTACTTGTGCAGGTCGACCGAGATCGAGGTGACGCCGGGCAGCGTGAAGTCGAACGGCGGCACCGGTACGCCGAGCCGACGCAGGTACGGCAGGACCCAGCCGCCGAAACAGGCGTCCACGTGGCAGCGCACCCCCGCCATCGCCGCGATTTCGGCGATCTCCGCCACCGGATCCACCACCCCGTGCGCGTAGGACGGCGCGGAGCAGGCGACCAGGACCGTCTCCGGCCCGATGGCGGCCCGGACGTCGTCGACCGACGGCCGCAACGTCTCCGCCGACACCGGCACCTGGTCGAGGGCGACCCCGAGATAGTGCGCCGCCTTGGCGAACGCGGCGTGCCCGGTGGCCGGCACGACCAGCCGGGGCCGGGTCACCTCGGGCCGGGCGTCCCGGGCCGCCTTGACCGCCAGGATGAGCGACTCGGTACCCCCGCCGGTGACACTGCCGACCACATCCGGCGCTGCCGTGCCGGGACCACCGCCGAGCAGCCGGGACGCCGCCCCGACCAGGGCGTTCTCCATTGTCAGCAGGGACGGGAACGCGGTCGGGTCGAGCCCGTTGACGTGCGCCGACAACGCGTACGCCGCCGTCGCCAGCTCGTCCAGACCGGGCAGCGCCGGGTCGTAGACGTAGGCGAAGAGCCGGCCGCCGTGCGTCGGCAGATCCGCCGTCCGCAGGTCACGCAGCTCGGCCATAATCTGATCCGCGGGTACACCCTCAGCCGGCAGCGCCTCGACCATGGCGGCCACCGTAACAGCCGTCGCCCGGAAATCCGGGGCATGGTCAACGTCGCGGGTGACCGGAACGTCCTCTGCGCAGGCCCTCACTGGTGAAGGCGTGGTAGATGACCATCGCGATGATCAGGACCAGGCCGAGGGTCGGGTTCACGAACCAGCCGAGTATCCCGCTCAGGCTGTACAGGATCAGGCCGGTGAGCGGCCGGAGCACCTGGCTGCGGACGTACTCCACGGTCACCCCGCTGGCGAGCAGTTCAGGATGGTGCCGCAGGTACTCGAAGAGGAGCATCCAGGGCAGCGACATCAGGCCGGCGCTGAGGGCGTAGAGGACAACCGCCACCCGGTGGTCGAAGTCGTTGCTCTCCCGCGTCATCGCCGAGGCCAGCACCATCGTCGAGAACGGGAGGACCACGGCGCCGAAGAGCACCGCGAGGTTGATCCAGTTGAGTGCCCGGGTCACGCCGCTGACCAGCCGCAGCAGGGAGTGGTGGTTGAGCCAGATCACCCCGATGTAACCGAAGGACAGGGTGAAGGCCAGGTACGCCGGCCACTCGTGCAGCAGGCCCCGCAGCAGGCCGCCCGGCTCGTGCGGCGGCAGCCGCAGGTCCAGCACGAGCAGCGTGATGACGATCGCGAACACGCCGTCGCTGAACGCCTTCAACCGGTCGGTCTCGGACACCCGCCCGAGCGTGCCGGGCCGGCCCGGGTCACCCTCCGCCTCCGTCACCAGCAAACCGTAATCAGATAATCACCCGTTGTCAGGGTGCCGCTCCGGTACGGCGGTCAACTCCGGCCCGTTCTCCCGGTGGCCGGCCGGGGCGTTCTCCCGGTGGCCGGCCGGGGCGCCGACGGCGGCCAGCCGCTCCGGGGTGAGGTCGTAGCCGCGTACCGCCAGCAGCGCCAGCCCGATCAGCAGCGCCGGCAGCACCGTGAAGCCGAGCAGCACCCCGACCCGGGCACTGTCCGGCTGCACCGCCGCGGTACCCGTCGACGAGGAGACGTACCCGGACAGTTGCAGGACCAGGCCGTAGATGCCCGGCCCGAGCGCCAGCCCGAACGTCTCACCCGCCGTCCAGAGTCCGGTGAAGACACCGGCCTGCCGGCGACCGGTCCGCGCGGTGTCGTACGCGATGCAGTCCGGCAGCATCGCCAGCGCGAACACCTGCTGCCCGGCGTAGCCGGCGCCGATCACCGCCACCACCAGGTAGACCACCCAGGCCGGCAGCACCGGCGCGGCGACCAGCAGCAGCGCGCCCAGCGCCAGCAGCAGCGACGCCACGCCGAACGCCCGGACCTTGCCCAGCCGGGCGCCGGCCCGGCTCCACAGTGGCATCACCAGCAGCGCCGGCCCGACAAAACAGGCGAAGAGCAACGTCGGCCCGGTCTCCGGATCCCGCAGGATCTGCTCGGCGAAGTAGTTCACCCCGGCCAGCACGGTCGCGATGCCCGCCGACTGGACGACAAAGCAGACCAGCAGCAGCCGGAACGGCCGGTTCCCGGCCGCGACCGCGAGCTGGGCCCGCAGGGTCGGCTCGCTCGCCACCACGGCGTCCGTCGGCGCGGAGCGGGTGCCCAGGAACGCCCCCACCGCGCCGGCCACGATCAGCACCGCCACGAAGAGTCCCAGCCAGCGGTGCCCGGGAACGCCGTCACCGCCGGCGCCGACCACCAGTGGCGCCGCCGCGCCGGAGACCAGGATCGCCACCGCGAGTACGGCGACCCGCCAGGTCATCAGCCGGGTCCGCTCCTGGTAGTCCGGGGTCAGTTCGGCCGGCATCGCCACGTACGGCACCTGGAAGAAGGCGTACGCGGTCGCGGTGAGCAGGAACGCCACCGCGACGTACCCGGCGGCGGCCGGTCCGGGGACGCCGCCGCCGGCAGCGTCGCCCGGGAACGGGGCGGCGAAGATGGCGGCGAAGAGCACCGCCAGGGCGAGCCCGCCGAACAGCAGGTACGGCCGCCGGGCGCCCCACCGGGAACGGGTCCGGTCGGAGATCCGGCCGGCGACCGGGTTGACCAGCACGTCCCACGCCTTCGGCAGCAGTACCAGCAGGGCCGCCACCCCGGCGGCCACGCCCAGGGTGTCGGTCAGGTACGGCAGCAGCACCAGGCCGGGCACCGTGCCGAAGGCACCGGTGGCGAGCGAGCCGAGGGCGTAGCCGGCGTGCACCCGCCGAGGCAGACCGGCCCGGGACACCGGGCGAACCGTCGGACCGCTGCCGGCCTGCGGGGCATCCATGCGCCGGAATGTTATCTGCCACGATCTTGGGTACGGGCTCCCGCGTTCGTGCGGACCTGCCGACCGATCGGCGTACCGCCGCCCCGGGTCGGGGCCCGGTCCGGGTCAGCCATAAGCCAGGCAAAACAGGGTGTTCTGCCTAACACTTGAGGTCGACGGTTGCCCGGCCGATCCGGTACGGCGATACCGTATTTCCATGCCGGTGGCTCGTACGGGCCTCCCGCGTGGTCGACGACAACCCCGCGGACCGGTACCCGCGACACCGACAGGTACGGCACGCCGCCCGTCAGCCGCTGACGACAGGCTGGCTCGCGTCCGGCGCCGCAGCCTGGTCAAGGAAGGCCCGACATGTCCCACCCTGCCCACATCCCGTCCGCGCTGGCCGCTGTTCGAGGGCCCGTCCTCTTCCCCGGTGACGACGGTTTCGCCGACGAGGCGGCGGTGTTCAACACGACCGTCGCCCACCACCCGTACGTGATCGTCGCGGCCACCGACGCGGCGGACGTGCGATCGGCCGTCCGCTTCGCACGGGAGGAGAAACGCTCGGTCGCGGTCCTCAACACCGGACACGGGCCCTCCCTGTCCGTTCCGTCCGAGGCGGTCATGATCACCACCCGTCGGATGACCGGCCTGAAGATCGACAGGGAGCAGCGGACCGCCCGGGTCGAAGCGGGCGTCACCTGGGGACAGGTGGTCGAGGAGGCCGCCAAGGTCGGGCTCGCCCCGCTCGCCGGGTCCTCACCGCAGGTCGGCGTCGTCGGCTACACGCTCGGCGGCGGCGTGAGCATCACCCTGGGCCGGGCCTTCGGCTACGCGGCCGACCACGTCCGGGCGATCGACATCGTCACCCCGGACAGCGAAATCCGTACCGTCACGGCGGACTCCGCCCCGGATCTGTTCTTCGCCCTGCTCGGCGGGAAGGGCAACTTCGGTGTCGTCACCGCGATCGAGTTCAGCCTCTTCCCGGTCACCGAACTGTACGCGGGATCCCTCCAGTTCTCCGGCGAGAACGCGCGCGAGGTACTGGAGGCCTACCGGACGCTGACCGCCCACGCGCCCGACAACCTGACCTCCTCGGTCGTCTTCCTGCGCGCACCCGACCTGCCCTTCGTCCCGGAATCCATGCGGGGGAAGCTCAGCATCTTCGTACGGTTCTCCCACCTCGGCCCGGCAGCCGAGGGCGAGACACTGATCGCCCCGATGCGGGCGGTCGCCCCGGTGCTCGCCGACACCGTGACCACCATGCCCGTCTCACGGATCGCCACCATCGCCAACGACCCGACCGATCCCGGCACCGCCGTCGAGCATTTCGTCACCCTGGACGAGCTGTCGCCGTCGGCGGTGGAGGCGGTCATCGAACTCGCGGGCCCGGATTCCGACGGGCGCATCACGCTCGTCAACCTGACCCAGCTCGGCGGCGCGTTCGGCAGACCTCCGGAGCACCCGAACGCGGTACGGCGCGATGTCGCCTTCGCCGCGTTCGCGCTGACCGCCGTCCCGCCCGGCGCACCGGCCCTGGACCGGGACCCGGGCCTGGAACTGGCCGGCCGGCTCACCCGGCTCGACGGCCGGAAGCACCCCAGCTACCTGTCACCGGCCGACACCTCCGTCGAGAGCGTGCGGCTGGCGTACGACGAGCCGACCTACGAACGGCTCCGGGCCGCGAAGACCAGGTGGGACCCGCAGAACATGTTCCGCTGGAACCACAACATCCCCCCGCAGGCATGACGGGGATGGCGGTTCGGAGAAGACGTGCGGGCGGGGCGAAGCGGGCCGCCGTCCTGGAAGCCGTGGCGGCTGTACTCGCCGCCCGGGGCTACGAGCACACCCGGTTCACCGACGTCTCGGCGGCCAGCGGCGTCGCGATCAGCACCCTGCAGAACTACTTCGGCTCCCGGGAGGACATGGTCATCGAGGCCATGGAGGTCTTCACCGACCGGGAGGTGGACGCCCTGGACGAGGTCGCCACCGCCGAGGCCGACCCGTGGCGGCGACTGGTCGCGCTGACGGACCGGAGTCTGCACAACGCGGAGAGCACCCGGCAGATCCTCGTCGAGTTCTGGCGGTCCGCGATGCGCGACGACGACCTCCGCGACTACAGCGCCGAAGTGCAGACGCGGTACCGGGCGCCGTTCCTGGCCGCCGTACGGGAAGGCGCCGAGCGCGGCGAGTTCACGCTGGCCCACGACGCCGAGGCCGTCACGGACTTCCTGCTCTCCGCCCTGGCCGGGCTGATCATCTTCCGCGTACAGCGTCCTCCCACGCCGTTCGCCGCCGAGTTCCGCGACGTCCTGCTGACCCAGCTCAGGCTGATGCTGGGCGTCAAGGACCAGATACCCAGTACCTGAACGGATCGAGGAACGATGACCACCACCGTCGAGATGACCCGGTTCCGGGCGCCCGCCGAGCGCGCCGACGCCCTGCTGGCCGCACGGCCGGCGATGCTGCGCGACTTCCAGACCGACCGCACCGGCTTCCTCGGCGCGCAGCTCATCCGGCTGACCGCCGACGTCTGGCTCGACATCGTCTTCTGGCGCTCGCCCGAGGACTTCGCCGAGTCCAGGCGCCGGGGCGGCGACCGGCCCGGCATCCAGGCGTTCTTCTCGCTGATCGACGAGGTGGTCAGCGTCGAGGAGGGCACCATGACCGAACCGGCGGACGCCTGATGCGCGCGGCCTGGTACGACCGGCAGGGCCCGGCGCGCGAGGTGCTCCAGGTCGGCGAGCTGCCCGATCGGTGGCCGGGCGAGGGCGAGGTCCGGGTCCGGGTGGCGGTCTCCGGGATCCACGTCGGCGACCTGGGCAAACGGCAGGGCTGGTGGGGGTCGACGATGTCGTTCCCCCGGGTAGTCCCACACGGGGACGGCGCCGGCGTCATCGACGCCGTCGGATTCGGCGTCGACCCGTCCCGGATCGGCGAACGGGTCTGGGTCTACCTCGCCCAGTCGTACCGCCCGTTCGGCACCGCCGCCGAACACACGGTGGTGCCGGCCCGGCACGCCGTGCCGCTGCCCGCCGACGTGCCGTACGAGCAGGCCGCCGGACTCGGCATCCCCGGCATCACCGCCCACCGGGCGATCCTCGCCGACGGGCCGGTGACCGGCCAACGGGTACTCGTCACCGGAGCCCTCGGCGCGGTCGGCCGGGCCGCGCTGGCGGTGGCCCGCCGGGGCGGCGCCATCGTGGTCGCCACCGTACGCACCCCGGACCAGGTCGAACACGCGCTCGCCGCGGGTGCGCACCACGCGGTCGACACCGCCGACGGCGACGTGGCCGCCCGGATCCTCGAATACACCGGTGGCGAACCAGTCGACCGGGTGGCCGAGTTGGCCTTCGACGCCAACCTGGCGACCAATCTGGAAATCCTCCGCGTCGGCGGCGTGATCGCCACCTACGCCACGGGCGCGGCCGAGCCACGCATCCCGTACTGGCCGCTCGGCTTCAAGAACATCACGGTCCGGTTCCTCAGCAACGACGACTTCCCGGAGTCGGCGAACGAGGCCGCCGCGACCGAACTGACCGCCGCCCTGGTCGCCGGTGACCTGCGCTACCCGATCTCCGCCCGGCTGCCGTTGGCGGAGATCGCACAGGCCCATGAACTGGTCGAGCACGGCCAGACCCGGGGCCGGGTGGTGCTGGACGTCTGAGGAACCCGGCCACGCCCTCCCCGCCACCGACCCGAGACCCTGCCACCCACGCCGAGACCCGATGGAACGACCATGATCTGGACAGCCGGTTTCCGTACCGGGGTCATCAGTCCCTACGAACAGCTCCAGTTCGGTGAGCCTCGAGGTTTCGCCGACCAGACCGTACGTCAGGTGCTGCACATGGCCGGCGGCGGAGAAGCCATCCGGGTACGTCTGACGAACCGCTACGGCCGCGCCCCGTTGACCATCGGCGCCGCGACGGTCGCCGTCGGGCACCGGCAGGCCGCCCTCACCTTCGACGGCGCCGAGCGGTACGTCATCGCACCGGGCGGAGAGGCCGTCACCGATCCGGTCGATCTCGCCGTCGCCGCCGGCACGGACCTGGTCGTCAGCCTCTACTTCCCGGAGAGGACCGGGCTGGCCACCTATTCCCACCTGCCGGCGGAGATCGCCCAGATAGTCGCCGGGAACCACGTCGCGTCGCCCGCCCCCGCCTGGTCGGAACGGGTGGCGGCCAGGTTCCACATCGCGGGCGTCGACGTGCCCGCCCCGCCGGACACCGCGATCGCCGTGGCCTTCGGCGACTCCTGGTTCGAGGGAGTCGGCACCACCACCAGCGCGAACCGCCGCTCGGTCGACTTCCTCAACCGGCGCCTCGACCGAGGATGGGTGGTCAACCAGGGCATCGCCGGGAACCGCCTCACCCGCGACGGAGTCGGCGAACACGCGCTGGCGCGCTTCGACCACGATGTCCTGTCGATACCCGCGCTGACCCACGTCCTGGTGCATTTCGGCATCAACGACCTCGGTCTTCCCGGCATGCTGGGCGAACCCCCGGTCACCGCCGACGCCCTCGTCGAAGGTTTCACCACCCTGGCCGACCGCGCCCACGCGGCCGGACTGAAGATCCTCGCCGCCACCATCGGCCCCTTCGCCGGTGCCGCGCCCGGGATCAGCACACCGGAGGGTCTTGCCATCCGACGCGAGGTGAACGACTGGATCCGTACGACCGGCACCTTCGACGCCGTTGTCGACGTGGCCCGAGCCGTCGCGAACCCGCACGCCCCCGACCACATCCACCCCGCGCTGGACAGCGGCGACGGCGTGCACCTGAACGACAGGGGCGCCGAGGCCATGGCCGACGCCGTCAACCTGGACGACCTCGCGCTGTAGGGGTGCCCGGACGTCGGCGACACGTCCAGGCCCTTCGATGGGCGCAGACCTCCCGAGCCTGACGGCCAGACCGGGGCGGAACCAGGGAGGAAATAGGCTACCGACCGCCCACTGAGCCAAACTTGAGCATCTGGGTCCTTACACCCCCGTGTCGGATGCGCGATGATCGCAGTGCCGCGCACCCCCGCGGCACAAGGGCACGCGGACGAGGAGCGAGCCGGATGCGCATCCTGTTGGTCGAGGACGACGCCCGGGTGGCCGGTGCGATGGCCTCCGCGCTGTCCCGGCGCGGGTACGACGTGGAGCGTGCCGGCACCGCCGCCGCCGCCCTCGCCGCCGCCCCCTGCGACCTGGTGCTGCTCGACCTGACCCTGCCCGACGGCGACGGGGTGGAAGTCTGCCGCGCGTTGCGTCAACGCAGCGCCCAGCTCGGCATCATCGCGGTCACCGCCCGGGGTGAGGAACGGGACCGGGTCCTGGGGCTGCGGATGGGCGCCGACGACTACGTGGTGAAG
Organism: Plantactinospora sonchi; assembly: GCF_036422035.1. NCBI lineage: Bacteria > Bacillati > Actinomycetota > Actinomycetes > Micromonosporales > Micromonosporaceae > Plantactinospora > Plantactinospora sonchi. The sequence goes on along the minus strand of NZ_JAZGQK010000013.1, from coordinate 230,275 downwards.
CCGTTCTCCATGGCCGAGTTGGAGGCCCGGATCGTCGCCGTGCTCCGCCGGTCCAGTTCCAATACGCCCCGGGCCGAGATCGTCGAGGTCGGTCCGGTCTGGATCGACGTGGCCGCCCGGCTGGTCACGGTACGCGGCCAGTCCGTCGCGCTGACCCGCAAGGAGTTCGACATCCTGGTGTCCCTGGCCCGGCAACCGGGTGCGGTGGTGCCGCACGAACGCATCCTGCTCGACGTCTGGCCGACCACCGGCGCGGCCCGGCACACGGTGGAGGTGCACGTCGGATCGCTGCGGTCCAAGCTCGGCGACCCCGACCTGGTCCTGACCGTACGGGGCGTCGGATACCGGCTCCGCGCCGAGTAGACCGGAACTGACGTGCGCCGCCGCCTGGTCTTCAGCTACTCCCTGCTGATGATCCTGGTCCTGCTCGCCCTGGAGACGCCGCTGGCGATCACCCTGGCCAACCGGGAGACCGAACGGATCCGCGCGGACCGGCTGGCCGACGCCAACCGGTTCGCCTCCCTCTCCGGCCCCGCGCTGCGCAGCGGCGCGGTCAGCGCCGTCGACGACGAGTTCCGGCGCTACCACGAGCTGTACGGGATCACCACCGCCCTGATCGACCGGGAACGTCGACCGGTCGCGGCGACCCGGGACTTCGCCGGCTCGAAGATGACCGACGCCGCGATCTTCGGTGCCCTGGCCGGACGGCAGATGACCGTCCCGGAGGTGATCTGGCCCTGGCAGGCGGCGCCCCTGGTGGTGGCCGTACCGGTCAGCGACGGCGGGGAGGTGATCGGCACCGTCATCACGGTCTCCACCACCGACCGGGTACGCCGCAGCATCACCGTCTGGTGGACCGCGCTCGCCGCGATCGGGCTGTTGGCGGTCTCCGCCGGGGTGATGACCGCGTTCCGGCTGGCCGGCTGGGTACTGCGGCCGGTGACCGTGCTGGACGTGGTAACCCACGACATCGCGGCCGGCGACGGCACCGCCCGGGTGCCGACCCAGCAGGGGCCACCCGAGCTGCGCCGACTCGCCACCAGCTTCAACGAGATGGCGGACGCGGTCGCCGACGCGCTCGAACGGCAACGGGCGTTCGTCGCGCACGCGAGTCACCAGCTGCGCAACCCGCTGACCGCACTGCGACTGCGGGTCGAGGAACTCGGCCCGAGCCTGACCGACGAGTACGGCCGCGCCGAACACAAACTGGCACTGGAGGAGACCGACCGGCTGGCCCAGGTGCTCGACGGGCTGCTCACCCTGGCCCGGACCGAACGGGCCCAGCACACCATGGTGGTGGTCGACGCGGCGACGGTCGCCGCCTCGCGGGTCGCCGCATGGCAGCCGCTCGCCAACCACCGGGGCATCACGCTGCACCTCCAGCCGACCGACGGCCCGCATCCGGCCCGGGCCGTGCGTACCGCGATCGACCAGGTGCTCGACGCGCTGATCGACAACGCCGTCAAGTTCGGCCACCCCGGCGGTCGGGTCGAGGTCTCGGTGGACCGTCGCGACGACGGCGTGGTCATCGAGGTCACCGACGACGGCCCGGGGATGACCGAGGCACAACTCGAATCGTCGACCGAGCGGTTCTGGCGGGCGCCGGACACCCAGAACATCGACGGCTCCGGGCTGGGCCTGACCATCGTGGCGGTACTGGTCGACGCCTCCGGCGGCCGGCTCAGCATGCGCCCCGCCGAGCCGACCGGCCTCACCGCCGAAGTCTGGTTCCGGACGTAAGGAAGGGCTCCTTGTTAACGTTTTCGGTTGTAGAAGGGGCCCTTCCCGACAGGTTTCAGGGCTTGTGGGACTGGTAGTACCGGACCGCGCCCGGATGCAGCACGAGCGGAATGGTGGTGATCGCCGACTGGGGGTTCAGCCGGGCGGCCGCCGGATGGGCGGCACTGAGTTCGTCCCGCCGCTGCATCAGCAGCCGGGTGATGTCGTAGACGAGCTGCTCCGGCAACTCCGAGGCGACCACCAGATAGTTCGGCACCGCCACCGTGGTCACCGGTTCCGTGCCGTACGCCGAGGTGGGGATGTCGCGTCCGACGTACACCTCGCGGTAGGACTTCCGCAGTGGCTCGACCCACGCGCCGAGGTCCACGAACCGGGCCGGGGTCTCGGCGGCGAAGTCGGCGACGGCCTTCACGGGCAGCCCGCCGGAGAAGAAGAACGCGTCGATCTGACCGGCCCGCAGCGCGGCCACCGCGTCGTCGATACCGAGCGCGAGGGTCTCCGCCAGCCCGTCCCGTACGTCGGCGACGTCGAGCAGCCGGTTGGCGGTGACCGCCGTACCGGAACCCGGCGCGCCGACCGCCACCCGTCGTCCCCGCAGATCCTCCAACCGACGGACCGGTCCCTGCGCCCGGGTGACCAGGTGCAGCAGGTCGTCGTAGACCCGGGCGACGGCACTCAGCCCGGACCCGGACGGCGACTCCGGCGGCAGGATGTCGGCCTGGGTGAACCCGAGTTCGGCCCGCCCGCCGGAGACGAGTTCGACGTTCTCCGCCGAGGCGGCGGTGACCAGCACGGTGGCGGTCACGTCGGGAAGTTCCCGGTTGAGGATGGTGGCCAGGGACTGACCCACCGCGTAGTACACGGCGGTCGCACTGCCGGTGGCGATGCGGAGTCTGCGCGTCTCGGACTTCGGCGACGTGCAGCCGGTGGTCGGCATCGCCGTGGTGACCAGCAGCAACACGGTGGCCAGAGTGGTGACCCGCCGCGCGGCCGGCCTCCGGTCCGCACGCCGGTCCGCCCCTGTCCCGGCCACCCCACCACCACCCCGGCGACGCTCGCGCTCAGCGCAAATTTTGCTCAAGCCTTCAACCGATGTCTACCGTCCGGCGGTCTCAAAGGCCACCGTTGGAGTAGCTATTCGTCGCGAGTACGGGGGGCGACAGAATGATCTGGAGCACCGGGAGTCACCCGTCCAGGCGGCCGTCCCTGCGGCCGGCGGACGGTACCGGCCCGCTGGACCGGGCCTCGCTGGCGGACGCCTTCGAGGCCGCGTGCCTGATCCGGTGCACCCGCGCGGGGAGCGTGCGGCAGCCGACCAATCTCCTGGCCGAGTTCAGCTCGGCGGCTGCCGCCGCTCGCCTGGCGGAACTGCTGACCCGGCTCGGCAGCCCGCCCCGGCCGGAGCGGATCACCGCCGGGGTCCGCCGCCGTTACGAACTGCACCGGCTGCACGTCGTCGAGCCGGGGCAGCCGACCCTGCTGGCCAGCGGCTGGCAGCAGGGTCGTACCGCACTGCTGGACCCGTCGGTGGTCGGCGCCTCGACGCCCCGGCACGCCCGTCGCCAGGCGCTGGCCGCCGCCGCCTGGCGGGCCGCGCTGCTCGCCGCCGGCCGGCACGTCCGGACCACCATCCTGGGGGTACGGATCGCCGACACGGAACTCGCGGCGGTGCTGGTACGCAGCGCCCACCTGCTCGGCTCGACCGCCACCGTCGCCCGCCGCTCGGGCTGCCTGCTGGTGACCGTGCCCGGCGGCGCCGAGAAGGACCGGATCCTGCGCCACAGCGCCCGCCCGATCTCACTGGCCAGCTGACCCGGCCCGATGCCGCACCGGCCAGCGCCAGGTGGTGGTGGGTCAGGTCCGCGCCGGGCGTCTGCGGCGCGGCACAGGCGGCGGCAGCCCGGACGGCCTGGTCAGCGACCCGGCACGGACGGTGGCGACCCTAACGGCGATAGCGGCGGTGGATCAGTCGTCCGGCCACCAGGCCGCCGACGTCATGTTCACCCCGGTACCGCGCAGCGGGGTCCCCTCGGCGGCCAACCGGTCCCGGGCCTCCCGCTCGTGGCCCGGCGGCAACCGGCCGGCGGCGTTGACCACCCGGTGCCACGGCACCGCCGCGCCGTGTCGGGCCATGACGGAACCGACCAGTCGGGCGGAGGCGCGACCCGACCGGTCGGCCAGATAGTCGGCGATCGCTCCGTACGACATCACCCGTCCCGGTGGGATCCGCTCGACGACCGCCAGCACCTCTTCGACGTACTCCTCCGGGGTCACAAGCTGCCACGATATGGGAGGCCGGGGGCACCGGTCCGGCCGGTCCGGAACCTCCCGAGCAGAATGGGCGGGTGCGGGAAGCAGTTACCTCAGCACGCCGGATCGTGGTGAAGGTCGGCTCGTCGTCGCTGACCACCGCCGCCGGCGGACTGGACGCGGAGCGGGTCGGCGCCCTCGCCGACGTACTCGCCGGATGGCTGGCCGACGGCGCGACCGGGCCGGACGGCCGACCGGTGGAGCCGGCCGTACCCGGGCGTCGGCGGGCCGCCGACCATCGGGAGCTGGTCCTGGTCTCCTCCGGGGCGATCGCCGCCGGCCTGGCCCCGCTCGGACTGGCCCGCCGGCCCCGGGATCTCGCCACCCAGCAGGCGGCGGCGAGTGTCGGCCAGGGCCTGCTGATCGCCCACTACAGCACCGGTTTCGCCCGGCACGGCCGTACGGTCGGGCAGGTGCTGCTCACCGTCGACGACGTCACCCGGCGGGCCCACTACCGCAACGCCTACCGCACGCTGCGCAAACTGCTCGACCTCGGTGCGGTGCCGATCGTCAACGAGAACGACACGGTCGCCACCGACGAGATCCGGTTCGGCGACAACGATCGGCTGGCCGCGCTGGTGGCCGCGCTGGTCCACGCCGACCTGCTGGTGCTGCTCTCCGACGTCGACGCCCTCTACACCGGTGACCCGGCCCGTCCCGGCACGGTCCGGATCGCCGAGGTGCACGACGAGCAGGACCTCGCCGAGGTGGCGATCGGTCGGGCCGGCCGGGCCGGGGTCGGCACCGGCGGCATGGTCACCAAGGTGGAGGCGGCCCGGATCGCCACCGGCTTCGGCATCCCGGTGGTGCTGACCGCCACCCCGCTGGCCACCGAGGCACTCGCCGGCGAGTCGGTGGGCACGCTCTTCCACCGGGTACGTCAGCGTCCGGCGGCCCGGCTCTTCTGGCTGGCCCACGCCACCTCGCCCCGGGGTCGGCTGCACCTGGACCCGGGTGCGGTGCAGGCCGTGGTGGACCGCCGCAAGTCACTGCTGCCGGCCGGGATCACCGCCGTGGACGGCACCTTCACCGCCGGCGATCCGGTCGACCTGGTGGACGACGCCGGAGCGGCTGTCGCCCGCGGACTGGTCAACTACGACGCGGTGGAACTGCCCGGCCTGCTCGGCCGCTCCACCTCCGAACTCGCCGCCGCGCTCGGCCCGGGCTACGAACGCGAGGTCGTGCACCGCGACGACCTGGTCCTACTCTGAGCCGACAGCGGCGCATCCCGCACGGCGCTGCCTAACAGCGGCGCATCCCGCACGGCGCTGCCTAACAGCGGCGGCCCGGGACGTCCGGTCCGCCGGAGCCCCGCCCGCATCCGCCGGGCCGGCAAAAGCCGTCCTCAGGCGGCCCGGACGCCCGGCCCGGCCGATGTCCGCCCGCGTCCACCAGGCCGGGAGAAGCCGTCCTGAGCGGGTCCGAGGCCCGGCCGTCCCGCTCCGCGAGCAGCGCACCGACCGGGGCGGTCCGGGTGGTTACAGTGTGCAGATGCCCACCCAGACATCCCCCGGCACCGGGACCACGGAGGCGGCGAAGCGCGCCCGCGTCGCGGCGACCGCGCTGGCCACCGTCACCCGGGCGGCCAAGGACGCGGCGCTGCACGCGATGGCCGACGCGCTGGTCGCCCGTACCCCGGAGATCCTGACCGCGAACGAGGCGGACCTGACGGCCGGTCGCGAGAACGGGCTGTCGGCGGCGATCCTGGACCGGCTCGCCCTCACCGAGGAGCGGGTCGCGGGGATCGCCGACGCGCTGCGCCAGATGGCCGCGCTCGCCGACCCGGTCGGCGAGGTGGTCCGGGGCGGCACCCTGCCGAACGGGCTGGAGTTGCGGCAGATCCGGGTCCCGTTCGGGGTTGTCGGGATCATCTACGAGGGTCGACCGAACGTCACGGTGGACGCCGCCGGCATCTGCCTCAAGTCCGGCAACGCCGCGCTGCTGCGCGGCTCGTCCTCGGCGATCCACTCGAACACCGCCCTGGTGGCCGTGCTCCGGGACGCGGTGGCCGGTGCCGGGCTGCCGGCGGACGCCGTCCAACTGCTGGACGCCTCCTCCCGTGACTCGGTCAAGGAGCTGATGCGGGCCCGGGGCCTGGTCGACGTACTGATCCCGCGCGGCGGGGCGTCACTGATCCAGGCGGTGGTCGAGGAGTCGACCGTGCCGGTGATCGAGACCGGGGTGGGCAACTGCCACGTGTACGTCGACGCCGCCGCCGATCTCGACAAGGCGCTCGCCATCGTGCTCAACTCCAAGACCCAGCGGCTGTCGACCTGCAACACGGCCGAGTCGCTGCTGGTGCACGCCGACGTGGCGGAGGCGTTCCTGCCGAGGGTGCTGGCCGCCCTGCACGAGGCCGGGGTCACCGTGCACGGCTCGCCGGAGGTGGCGGCGTACTCGGCGGACGTGGTGCCGGCCACCGAGGACGACTTCGGCACCGAATACCTGTCCGCGGACATCTCGGCCGCCGTCGTCGACTCGCTCGACGCCGCGGTCGCGCACATCAGCCGGTACGGCACCCAGCACACCGAGGCGATCGTCACCGAGTCGGTGACGGCGGCCCGCGAGTTCGTCGCGAGAATCGACTCGGCGGCGGTGATGGTGAACGCCTCCACCCGGTTCACCGACGGCGGCGAGTTCGGCTTCGGCGCCGAGATCGGCATCTCGACCCAGAAGCTGCACGCCCGTGGCCCGATGGGCCTGCCCGAGCTGACCTCCACCAAGTACGTCGTCACCGGCGACGGCCACCTGCGGAGCTGACCCCGACCTGCCCGGGCGGGGTCACTTCGCGCGTCGGCGGCGCACCGACCGCCGTCCCGGGTCGCGGGAGCCGACCCGTCGGTCGGAGGCGCGCTCGCCGCGCGGGCGGGTCGGCCGGGGTCGGGCCACCGGTCGCCGGATGGGGGCGGCCACGGATCACACCGCCGGTCAGGCGACCTCCTGTCGAGGGGCACCGATCCGGGGGAACGGCTCGGTGGAGAAGACCACCTCCACCGACACCTCGAAGAAGCGGGCGATCCGCAGCGCCAGGTGCAGGCTCGGGTTGTACTCGCCCCGTTCCAGGTAGCCGACGGTCTGATAGTGGACGCCGAGCGCGTCGGCGAGGTCCCGGCGTGAGATGCCCCGTTCCGCCCGCAGCACGGCGATCCGGTTGTAGATGGCCTCGCTCATCAGGTGGTCCTCTGCATCGCCTTCTCCTTGCGGGCGGCCACACTGGACCCCGACTCCCGTCGCGCCATCCGGCGCAGGACCATCGGCGCGACCAGCAGCCCGACGACGGCCCAGGCGCCGAGTACGGCGAACGTCTCCAGGTGTCGCCAGGAGCCGCCGATCTCGACCGCCGCCAACTCGTCCGGCAGCAGCGCCGACCGGGTGCCCAGACCGAGCCAGTAGATCGGGAACACCTGTCCGATCCACTGCAACCAGACCGGGAAACCGTTGATCGGATAGAAGATCCCGGAGGTACCGACCAGGCCCATGATAGGCAGCATGATCACCCCGACGTTGCGCGGGTTGTCGAAGAGCGAGCCGAGGACGGCGCCGATCGGCAGGCAGGCGACCAGGCCGAGCAGTACCACCCCGGCCAGGGTCAGCCAGGTGACGGGACCGGCGGGCGCGAGCCCGTCCACCAGGAACACCCCCGGGACCACCAGGATCACGGAGCTGACCGCCGTCATGCCGGCCACCTGGATCACCTTGCCGATCAGGTAGCCGACCATGCCGTGCGGGATCGCCTTGGCCCGCAGCAGCGTGCCGTCCTCCCGCTCGATGGTCAGCGTCATCATCATCGTCACCATGGCGCCGAAGGCCACGCCGCCGCCGAGCAGACTCGGCAGGTTCCGGGCGCCGAGCGAGAAGTCCGTGCCGGGTACGCTCGCGCCCCGCATGAAGAACATGACGCACAGGAAAATCAGGTTGGGGAAGAGGTAGTTCCACAGATCCTGGAAGTTGGTCAGGGTGTGGCGTACCTCGACCACACCGCGCGCCAGCCCGGCCCGGGCCGCCAGCATCATCGGGTTCACGGTTCCGCCTCTCGCGCTCACTGGACCCCCTTCCGTTCGCGACTGCGGGGCTCGCAAACCCGGCTCACTCCTCGCGCTCACTGGACCGTCTTCCGTTCGCGACTGCGGGGCTCGCAAACCCGGCTCACTCCTCGCGCTCACTGGACCGTCTTCCGTTCGCGACTGCGGGGCTCGCAAACCCGGCTCACTCCTCGCGCTCACTGGACCGCTGCCTCGAAGTCGCGCAGGGCAGCGCCACTGCGGCCGGACTCGAAGTCACGGACCAGCGCCATGTAGGTGTCCTCCAGGGTGGCCCGGCGGATCTCCAGGTCGGCGACGCTGTCGCCGTACTGCTGGAACAGCTCGCGGACGAAGCGGGTGGCGTCGGTGCTGGCGTGCACGAACCGCTCGCCGTGCCGGCTCCACTTCACCTCCGCCTCGGACGACATCCGGCGGGCGAGCTGGTCGGCCGAACCGTTGGCGATGATCGAGCCGCCGGCCAGGATGAGGATCCGGTCGGCGAGTTTTTCCGCCTCGTCGAGGTCGTGGGTGGTCAGCAGGATCGTGGTCTGTTCGAGGTCGGTGAGCCGGTGCACCAGGTCGTGGAACTCGCGCCGGGCCTCCGGGTCGAACCCGGCCGTGGGCTCGTCGAGGAAGAGCAGCTCCGGCCGGCCGACGATGCCGATCGCGACGTCGAGCCGGCGACGCTGCCCGCCGGAGAGCTGACCCACCCGCTTGTGGGCGTGCGCGTTCAGCCCGACGGCGTCCACCAGTTCGTCGACCGCCCAGGGCCGTCGGACCTGGTCCGTGGAGTACGCCGTGTAGTACGTGCCGAGGTGGCTGAGCAGTTCCCGTACCCGCCACTTGGCGTGGTCCCGCCAGGACTGCAGCACCACACCGAGCCGGGCCCGCCACCGCTCGTCGCCGTGCGCGGGGTCCACCCCCAGCACCCGTACGTCGCCGGCCGAGCGCATCCGGAAGCCTTCCAGGATCTCGATCGTCGTCGTCTTGCCCGCGCCGTTCGGGCCGAGCAGCGCCACCACCTCGCCAGGGTGGGCGGTGAAGGTGACCCCGGTGAGTACGTCCGTCGAGCCGTACCGCATCCGCAGGTCGCGTACGTCGAGCACCGGCGCCGCCATCGGCACCGCGACGGGCTCGCTGGGTCGCTTCGACTCCTCGACGATGGCCATAGATCTACCCCATCTCGTCCAAGGACTACGAGAGGAGATAGTACATGTACTACATGACGCGTGGGGACATCGCTCGGCGTCGACGGCCATGAGCCCTGCCCAACGAGGGTGCACCGGCCGGCCGCCACAACGACGAAGGGGCGGCCGGCGGATGCGCCGGCCGCCCCTTCGGAGCGTGGGATCAGTAGCTGGGCAGCGACGGGTCGATCGTCTTCACCCAGGAGAGCACGCCACCCTGGACGTGCACCGCGTCCCGGAACCCGGCGGCCTTGACCGCGGCGAGAGCCTCGGCGGAGCGTACGCCGGACTTGCAGTGCAGCACGATCTGCTTGTCCTGCGGCAGTTGGGCGAGCGCCGCGCCGGAGAGGATGTCGCCCTTCGGGATCAGGGTGGCACCGGGGATCCGGACGATCTCGTACTCGGCCGGCTCCCGGACGTCGACCAGGAAGATGTCCTTGCCGGCGTCCTGCCACTCCTTCAGTTCCCGGGCGGTGATGGTGGCGTCGACGATCGCCTCCTCCGCCTCCGCCGACACCGCGCCGCAGAAGTCCTCGTAGTCCTCCAGCAGCTCGGTCACCGTCGGGTTCTCACCGCAGAGCGCGCATGCCGGGTCCTTGCGGACCTTGATCTTCCGGTACGACATCTCCAGGGCGTCGTAGACCATCAGCCGGCCGACCAGCGGCTCGCCGATCCCGGTGAGCAGCTTGATCGCCTCGGTCACCTGGATCGAGCCGATCGACGCGCAGAGCACACCGAGCACCCCACCCTCGGCGCAGGACGGCACCATGCCGGGCGGTGGCGGCTCCGGGTAGAGGCAGCGGTAGCAGGGGCCGTGCTCGGCCCAGAAGACCGACGCCTGACCGTCGAACCGGTAGATCGACCCCCAGACGTACGGCTTGCCGAGCAGCACCGCCGCGTCGTTCACCATGTAGCGGGTCGCGAAGTTGTCGGTCCCGTCGACGATCAGGTCGTACTGGCCGAAGATGTCCAGCACGTTGTCCCGGTCGAGCGCGGTGTTGTGGATCACCACGTTGACCAGCGGGTTGATCTCCCGGATGGTGGCCGCGGCGGACTCGGCCTTCGGCCGGCCGACGTCGGACTGGCCGTGGATGATCTGCCGCTGCAGGTTGGACTCGTCGACGGTGTCGAAGTCGATGATCCCGAGGGTGCCGACGCCGGCAGCGGCCAGGTACATCAGCGCGGGTGAGCCGAGACCGCCGGCCCCGACACAGAGCACCTTGGCGTTCTTCAGCCGTTTCTGCCCCTCGACCCCGACATCCGGGATGATCAGGTGGCGCGAATAGCGGCGGATCTCGTCAACGGTCAGCTCGGCGGCGGGCTCGACGAGCGGGGGCAGCGACACGGTGGACTCCCCGGTTCCGATCCTCGCTCAGCGGGCGGCTGAGCGCATCGACAGTGGCATGTCGGGCCATTGTCGCTCGCGGAAGCCGATACGACCATGAGGTGGAACACCTGCCCGACATTCGGGAGCGGGAATAACGGGTCGCACGCCGGACGGCGGCCACCGGAACAGCGGGTCACCGGGCGGAGTCACCGACCCCCGGGACACCGGGCGGAGTCGGCCGGGCCGACGGGGCGCCGGGGACCGGACTACGGCAGCACCGGGCCGGCGTAGCGACGCCCGTCGACGTACGGCCAGCCGTTCGGCGCACAGCCACGCAGTCCGTACGTCTGCTGCTGCATCACCGGAGCCGGGGCACCCGGCCAGGGGCAGCCCTGATGCCGCTCCCCCAACTCGTGCCCGACCTCGTGGTTGAGCGCGTACGCCTGGTAGACGTCCAACGGCGCGCCGTAGTCCGGAACCGCGGTCAGCCAGCGGGCGATGTTCAGGACCACCTCGCCGGGGATGTGGCACGAGCCGTACCGCTCGGTGTGCAGGCCGGCCTCGGCGCACATCCGCTCCGACGTTCCCGGACTGGCCAGAAAGATGGTGAACTGCGCCTTCGCCGTTCTGCCGACCCGTTGGAAGCGGAGCTTCTCGGCGACCGTCCAACCCCGTGCGTCGCCGAGGATCGTGTCGACGGCGCTGGCAAACCCGCCAACGTCCTGCCCCATCCCCTGCTCCACCGCGACCCGGTACCGACGCAGGTCACCGGTGGTGCCGAGAACCTTCCCGCCACCGGCGTACCCGAAGGTGCCGGGACCGGTGGTCGGATAGTCGGCGGGCTCCCCGGCCGACTCGCGGCCCGACTGCCCGGACGCGCCGTCGCCCGGTGATCCGGCGGTGTCGGACGGGCCACCGCCGCGCGCCGTACCACCGGCGACCACGCCGTCGGAGCCGCCGGCCGCCACTGAAGCACCGTCCGGCGGCCCGCCGTGTACCAGCCCGACCAGCACCAGGCTGGCCGTGGTCAGCAGCAGGGCGAGCGCCACCACACGCTGGCGGCGACGCCGGGCCCGGGCCGCCGCCACCCGGTGCCGCCCCCGCCGACCTCCCGACAGCGAACCGTCGATCGGGTCGCCAGGACGGTCACCCAACCGTGCGCCGTCTGCCGGATCGCGAGGACGGTCGCCCGGAGTCGACGGCTCCGGGAGACGGACGGAATCGGTTCGCTGTGCCGGCCTTCCCATGGCGGGGCCAAGCGTGTCACGCCGTGGCCGACCGACACCAGTCGCCGCACCGGCGGTGGGTCAGAGCGGCGGCCCGGCGTACCGCTTTCCGTCCAGGTACGGCCACGGGTTCGCCTTGCAGCCGTTGAGGAAGAGCGTCTGCTGCATCATCACCGGAGCGGGCCGCCCGTCCCGGGGACAGCGCTCGTGCCGGTGCCCCAACTCGTGCCCGACCTCGTGGTTGACCACGTAACTCCGGTACGTCTCCAGCGGCACCTTGGCCCGGACGAAGTGCGGCACCGAGAGCCGCCAGCGGTCCAGGTTGAGGATCACCCGCCCGGAGCCCCGACACGAGGTGTACGGCTTGCCGTCGACCCGGATGTCCACTCCGGACTCGGCGCACATCCTCCGGGCCGTACCGGCGGTGACCAGGTAGACGGTGAAGTCGTGGCCGGCGTTGTCCGGTACCCGTTGCAGCCGCAGCTGTCCGCTGCCGATCCAGCTGCGGCGGTCGGCCAGCGCGGCGTCCACCTTCGCAGCGAACTCGTCGAGGTCCTCGTCGGTACCACGTTCCAGCGCCACCCGGTACGTCCGCAGCGTCCCCGCCCGGCCGAGCACCTCACCGCGTCCCCTGGCGTAGGTGAAGGTCCCCGGCCCGCTGGACGGCACCGGGCCGGCGAGCCGCAGCACCGGCGGCGGCGCAGCCGACGGCGTGGGACTCGCGGTCGGGCTCGCGGTCGCGGGCTCCGTCGGTACGGCCGAACCGGTCGCCGCCCCGGCCGGGACATCGTCGGCCACCAGCCGGTCCGCCGGCGGCACCAGGATGCCGACCACGGCGACGGCACCGGCCACCGTCAGCAGGCTCACCGCCAGCCAGCGGGACCGGCCGGCCCGCGGCCGGTGACGCCCCCGGCCCCGGTCGCCGTCGCGACCGCCCCGACCCCGCGCGGCGTCCCGAGGGTCCGTGTCCCGACCCTCCCGGCCCCGGTTGCCGTCGCGACCGCCCCGACCCCGCGCGGCGTCGCGGGGAAGGTCCGTGTCCCGACCCCGATCCGTGATCCGGTCGAGGGCAGGCGACGGGGGCGGCCCGGGTTCGGCAGGGTCTGACGGGGGCCGGAGGCGCTGACTGTTCCGCACGCCTACATCAGACGTCAGCGCGCCGGATTTTGTTGTCCCGTGAGATCGACTTCGTTCGAGACGCCGGTGCCGACCTCGCCCAGCAGGCCGAGGGCCGCCCGGGCGACCGTCCGGGGCACCTCCAGCTGCGGCACGTGCCCCACCCCGTCCAGCATCAGCAGCCGGCTGTCCGGGATCAGCCGGGCCACCTGGGCCGGTACCCGTACGTCGACCAACCGGTCCTGCCAGCCGCCGATGACCAGGGTCGGCGCACTGATCATGCCGGCGATCCGCCACAGCGACCCGGCACCCGGCAGGTACGCCCGCACGAAACTGCCCACCAGGCCGCGCAGCGTACGCAGATACGCGCTCGCGTAGTGCTCCGCCGTGTAGCGGATCCGGATCTCCTCCACCGCCTCCTGACGCCGCTGGTCGCAGATCCGACTGGTGTCGGCGACGCAGGCCTCCATCACCTGCCGGGCCATCTCCTCGGGCGGCAGCTGAGTCAGCCAGCGCCCGGCGAGCCGCTCGGCACCGGGCACCGCCAGCAGCGGCACCATCCGGCCCTGCAACGAGCGACGCGGATCGAGGAACGGCATCGCCGGTGAGATCAGCGTCAGGGTGCGGACCAGGTCGGGGCGGAGCCCGGCGACCCGTACCGAGATCGCCCCGCCGAGCGAGTTGCCGAACAGGTGCACCGGCCCCCGGCCGGAGTGTTCGAGATAGCGGATCACCCGGTCGGCCAGGGCCGGGATGGTGTACCGCCGGGCCGGGCCACTCAACCCGAACCCGGGCAGGTCGATGGCCTGCCCGTCGAGCCGGTGGGCGAGCAGGCCGGCGAGGTCCGTCCAGTTCTGCGCCGAACCGCCCAGTCCGTGCACGTAGAGCGCCGGTTCGGCGTCCGGGGAGGTGGCGGGGGTGTCCCGGACGTGGGTGAGCAGACCATCGATCCGTACCGTCCGGCCGGGCCACGGCGGCGGCACCTCATCGCGGACGATCAACTCGTCCGCCTCCAGTAGCGCACGCTTCATCAGTCAAGTGTGTCGCTGTCGGCAGGGTTCGCGCCGCCGCTCGACAAAGGCCGCCGGCGATGGCTCGACCGGGGCGGAGACGTCTGCGCTGCCCCCTCCCCGGTTGTCACGCTTCGCCGGGTTTCCGGCGGCCGGTCAGGTGAGCAACGCCTCAAGCCGCCGGTTCACCGCGGCCAGGGTGGCCCGGACGACGGCCTGGCGTGGATCTCCGGCGACCAGCGCCGAGCCGGCGAGCTGCTCGACCCACCCGTCGCAGACCAGCAGGACCACCACGGTCGCCACCTCACAGCTGCCGAACGGCACCACGGCGGCATGCTCGACGAAACAGCGCCCGCGCTCGGTGACCCGGGTCGAGGAGCTGAGCAGCTCGTCGATCGCGGCGGCCGCCGCGACGGCACAGAGCCGCAGCACGTACCCGTCGACCGCCGGTCCGGTGGCGAGCCCGGCGGCCGGGTGGTCCCCGGCGGCGAGCCGGACCTCGACCGTGGCGTCCAGCCCGAAGGTGCTCACCTGCACGTGGTCGATGATCACTCGTGGTCCGGGCGGTGAACCCGGGTTGAGCGGCCGGGACGGCGCGCTCTCCGTGGTGGTCACCGGGCTGCCCGAGTACGAGGTGCCGACGGTCGTGGCACCCCGTCCGGCCTCCGTCGGGGGCACCGCCTCCTCCGGCTGCTCCGCCGTGGCGCGACCCCGGGCCGATGCCGGTCGACGGCGACGCGCCCCCTCCGTCGCGGTCCCGTACGTGCCCGGCGTACCCGGCCCGGTCGCGCCGCCGTACGTCCCGGCCTGGGCCGTCGGTGCGCCGTACGTCCCCGGTCCGGTCGGTCGGGACGCGGCGGTCGGCGCCTGCCGGGGCGGTGCCGCCGGGGCGGCCGGCCCGGGGCTGGCCCAACCGGCGTGGGCGGGGTCGGCGGGCGGCGTGTCGGGCAGGTTCTGCGGGGCCGCCGCGAGCCCCATCCGTTCCTGGAGCAGTCGGGCCACCTGCCGGCTCACCTCGGCCGGGTCGGCGCCGTCGGAAAGGTCCAGACGCAGGCTGTGTGCCCCGGCCGGCGTGGTCCGGACGGACGCGTCCCGGACCCCGGGCACACCCTGCACCGCCGCCACGATCGCATCGACGTCGAACCCGTCCGGCCGCTCGCGGGGCTGCACCGGTCCGTCCTCCCGACGCAGGTGGGTCGCGATACGGGCGAGTTCCGGCGTCTCGGCAGGGGGCTCCACGGCTGGCGGCTCCGGCACGGTGGGCACGTCTGGCTCGGCGGGAATACGTTGCGGCAGCGCGTCCAAGCCCTGCTCGGCGGGGCGGAGCACGGATCCGGGCTCGGCCGCCGACGACGGCGGATGCTGGTGGGCCGGACCGGGGGCGCTGGGCGAGGTCGGCAGGGCGAGCGCCTCACGCCGCGGTGGAAAGCCGGCCGGTTCGCCGACCGGCGGGTAGCCGCCCGACGAAACCGCGGCCGGATAGCCGGCGGGCTCACCACCCGGCCCGAAACCCGGACCCACCGCGGACGGATAGCCGGTCGACTCCCCACCGGGCCCGAAACCCGGTCCCGGGGGGACCGGGGGGTAACCGGACGGCTCCGGGTGCCGGGCGGCGACCAGGCCACCCGGCCCGGGCAGATAACCGGGCGAATCCGGGTCCTGGGTCGGAACCGGCACGCCGTGCTGGCCGGCACCTCCCGGCGTGGCGCGGTGGCTGCCCGGATCAGGCCCCTGGGGACCGGCCAGGCCCGTCGGGCCGGCCGGATATCCCGACCGCTGCGCGGGATCGTCGTACCCGGGACGCTGGCCGGGGTCGTCGAACCCCGACCGTTGCCGGTGGTCGTCGTGCGCCGACGGCTGGGGTTGGTCGTCCCGGTATCCGGAATCGTGGACGGTGGCGACCGATTCGGTGGATTGTCGCTGCACCGGCAGCCGCTGCACCGGCTGGTTGGCCCAGCCGGTCGGCGACCAACTCCGGTCCGGGGCGTACCCGACGTCCCGGCGGTGTCCACCGTCCCGGAACTCGTCCACCGGCTCGGCGGGGTCGCCGCCCTGGGCGTGACCGGCCGCGTGCGTGGTCGCGGCATGACCGCCGCCGCCCGGCGCGGCCGGGGCGGAGGTGGCGTGCGCGGCGGCCGGTCCGGGACCGGCGGTCTGCGTGGCAGCCGGAGCCGCACTGGTCGGTGCCGGGCTCGGCGCGGCCCACGGCGGAGCCCAGCCGGACGACCAGGAACCACCCTGGTCGTCGGCAGACCCGGGACCGCCCTGGGGCGTACCGGGGCCGTTCTGCGGGTCCGCGGGGCCGGCCGGTACGGCGCTCGGGCCGCTCGGCAGCGCGCCGCGCTCGACGGGGTGTGCCACCGGCCAGGCACCGGAGGCGGATCCCGGCTGGCCGGCGCCGGAGACCGGGGCCGGCGCCCGGTCGGCCTGTCGGGGCACGGCGGGCATCAACGCCGTCTGCTCCCGCACCAACCGGTCGTGGCCGGCCGGCGGGCCGGAGATCTGTGCCGGCGGGCCGGAGATCTGCATCGGCGGCGCCGAGGCCGGCATCGGCGGCGCGGAGACGGCGACGGCCGGCGGACCGGAGATCGGTCCGGGCTGGCCGGGATAGACGGGCTCGCCCCACCGTGGCGGTTGACCTGTCGCCATGATGCCGCCGGGCTCCCGTTCGGTGTACGCGTGCCGGGCCGGCTCACCCGCGTCCGCGGTGTCGGGCGACTGCGCGGTCAGTGGGCCGGTCGGGTACTCCTCCGGGGCGCCCGGCAGTTCCGGTCCCGGCGACCGCCGGGCGTACGGGTCAACCGGCTCCGGCCCGTACGGGTAGCTCGGCTCGGCCGGCGCGGTACGTCCGCCGGACCAGCCCCGCTCCGCCTCGCCCCCCTCGCCCGGGTGTACGCCGTTGACCGGCTGCCGGTGCTCCGCCGGGACGCCCGACGCGCCCGGGAACGGCTGCGACGGGTACGCCGTCGACCGGTCCCCCCAGCCCTGGCTCAGCACCGGCTCCGCCGGCTGCCGCCACTGCCGCCCGGAGGCGTCCACGCCGTTCTCCGTACCAGGCCAGCCCGCGTCGGCCGCCCAGCCGTTGACCGGACGGGCCGGGTCACCCTGCGGACCTGCCCCGTTACCGTGCTCTCCCGGTGTGGGGGCTCCGGGTTGCCCTGTTTCGTCCACCGTGCGCTCCTTGGTCGCCCCCGCTGAGGCTACCGTGTGGTGGCAGTGCCGATAAGTTACAGCGGCAGGCTAATTGTGCGGTCGGGCGCGGAGGATGGACCCGACCCGGGACGATGATCGGATCGAGGATCGGTGACGTGCGAGGCGAAGCGGAGGTGACCGTGTCCCAGGTGGGCAACGGCGCGCAGACTGCCGGCCGACCAACTCGGCTACCGCGCTCGGCCCGGCGCAAACAGCTGCTGGCGGCGGCGCAGGAGGTTTTTGTCGCGCAGGGCTACCACGCGGCGGCGATGGACGACATCGCCGAGCGGGCGGGCGTCTCGAAGCCGGTCCTCTACCAGCACTTTCCCGGCAAACTTGAGCTGTATCTGGCGCTGCTGGACACGCACTGCGACGCGATCGTGGCGAAGGTCCGGGAGGCGATGGCGGCGACCACCGACAACAAGGAACGGGTCAGCGGCGCCGTCCGGGCGTACTTCGACTTCGTCGACCACGAGAGTGGCGCGTTCCGGCTGGTCTTCGAGTCGGACCTGCGCAACGAGCCGGCCGTCCGGGACCGGGTGGAGCGGGTCGAGCAGGGCTGCATCGCGGCGCTCACCGACACCATCATCTCGGACACCGGGGTGAGTCGGGCCCGCGCCGAGCTGCTCGCCTCCGGACTGGTCGGCGCGGCCGAGACGGCGGCCCAGTTCTGGCTGGCCAACGGCCGCCAGGTGCCGAAGGAGGAGGCTGAGGCGCTGCTCACCAATCTCACCTGGCGGGGGATCGCGAGCTTTCCGCTCCAGGGCGAGTCGGCCTGACCCCCGCCCCCGGCAATCGGATAGCCTTTCCGACGGCGGATCTTTCGCCCTGAACGAGGAGGTCCTGTGGAGGTCAAGATCGGCGTGCAGTACGCGCCGCGCGAGCTGGTCCTGGAGAGCGCGCAGACGCCGGCCGAGATCGAGCAGATCGTGACGGACGCCCTCGGCAGCAATGGCGGCGGCACCCTGTCACTGACTGACGAGAAGGGCCGGCGGGTCATCATTCCCACCGACAAGGTGGCGTACGTCGAGATCGCCGAGGCGTCCCCGCGCGCCGTCGGATTCGTCGCCCGCTGACCCTGCCCCGTGCCGGCGGTCCGGTCAGTTGTTCAGGCCGACCGCCGTCATCCGGGCGCTGTGCGTCGCGGTCAGGCGCTTGAACAGCGCCGGGACGCCGGTCTGCTGGTCCGGGCCGGTACCGATCAGCGCGGCGAGCGCGTTCCGCTCGCCGGCCACCCGGACGGCCTGGGAGATCCCCTCCCCGACCAGCCGCCGGGCCCACATCGAGAGCCGGTCGACCACCTTCGGGTCGGCCGCGATCGCCAGCCGGATCTCCTGGCCGGCGAACTTGTCGTACCGGGAGTCGTGCAGCACGTCGAGGACGAGTCGCCGGTCCGGCTCGTCGAGGCAGGCCGCCATCTCGCGGAGGAAGTCGTCCGCGATGCCGTCACCGACGTACGCCTTGGTCAGCGCCTCCAGCCAGTCCTTCGGCTCGGTCGAGTCGTGGTACGACTGCAACGCCGGCACGAACGGTGACATCGCCTCGTCCGGCGCGGCGCCGAGTACGGTCAGCCGGTCGGCGAGCCGCCGGTAGTTCTGGATCTCCACCGCCGCCATCTCGCTCAGCACCGCCCGCCGGGTCAGGTCGGGCGCCAGCCGGGCGTCGGCGGCCATCCGGTCGAAGGCCAGCAGTTCCCCGTACGCGACCAGGCCGAGCAGGTCCACCACGGCGGCCAGGGGTACCGGTCCGGGCTGATCGTCCGGAGCCGGGCGGTCGGCGTCGGCCGGGGGTGACACGGCCGGTGCCGGAGTCGCGGACGCACCACCGGTCGGAGCCGGGGAGGCGGCCACCGGCCCCGGGGGCGGGCCGACGGGCACAGGTTCTGCGGGGGCGGACACGTCCGCAGGTTACCGCCCGGACACCGTGACGCGCGCGGGATGGCGACAGGCCGGACGCCAGGCGATCGAGGGCCACAACCGGGCAACCCGGCCCGCTCGGACCCCGTCCCGCGACCGTCCCGAGTTAGCAAAATCACACCTGGGGACCCCGCGCGCCTGCGTTCCCGCCGGAGTGGAGACGCCATATGCCGGGCTCAGGTAGCATGGATCAGTTGCCGCAGCCGGCAGAGTTCCACGGGTTCCGACGGCCATGTCCCGACGGGCATGTCCCGACGTCCCGCCTCGGGGTTCCCCACGTCCCGGAAACGGGCCCTGACGATCCCCGGAAATTCTGCCCCGCGGCGCGCGTGCGGCCCGGTCTTTTCCTCGGCGACTCGCCGTCGACCGTGTGGCCCGCGCCATTTACCGACATCGCGCCCTTCGGACAAACGGGGCGCACCACGAGAGGGCACCCCCACAACCACATGAGCGATCACACCGAGAACATTCTGGCCGGCGAAGCGCTGGCCGCCGACGCGCCGGTGCGTCCCGAGGCTCCCACCTTCGCGGAGCTGGGCGCACGCGAGGAGACCGTGGCCGCACTCGCTGCGGTCGGCATCACCCGGGCCTTCGCGATCCAGGAGTACGCCCTGCCGATCGCACTGCGCGGTTCCGACCTGATCGGCCAGGCGCCGACCGGTACCGGCAAGACCCTCGGCTTCGGCGTACCGCTGCTGGAGCGGGTCTTCGCCCCGGCCGAGGGCGGCGACGGGCTGCCCCAGGCACTCGTGGTCGTACCGACCCGGGAGCTGGGTCTGCAGGTCGCGAAGGATCTTGCCGCGGCCGGCAGCACCCGGGGCGTACGGGTGCTGCCGATCTACGGCGGCGTGGCGTACGAGCCGCAGGTCGACGCCCTGCGCAAGGGCATCGAGATCCTGGTCGGTACGCCCGGTCGACTGCTCGACCTGGCCAAGCAGAAGCAGCTCCGGCTCGACCGGGTCCACGCACTGGTGCTGGACGAGGCGGACCGGATGCTCGACCTCGGCTTCCTCGACGACGTCGAGAAGATCCTGGCGATGCTGCCGGAGGACCGGCAGACGATGCTCTTCTCGGCCACCATGCCGGACCCGATCGTGGCACTGTCCCGACGGTTCCTCCGGCAGCCGGTGACCATCCACGCCGGGCACACCGCCGAGACCGGACCGTCGCCGCTGACCCGGCAGCTGGTCTACCGGACCCACTCGATGAACAAGATCGAGATCGTCGCCCGGATCATGCAGGCCCGGGAGCGCGGCCTGACGATGATCTTCACCCGGACCAAGCGGGCCGCCGACCGGGTCGCCGAGGACCTCGACTTCCGCGGGTTCGCGGTGGCCGCCGTGCACGGCGACCTGGGCCAGGGCGCCCGGGAGCGGGCGCTGCGGGCGTTCCGGGCCGGCAAGATCGACGTCCTGGTCGCCACCGACGTCGCGGCGCGCGGGCTGGACGTCACCGGCGTCACGCACGTGATCAACTACGACTGCCCGGAGGATCAGGACACCTACACGCACCGGATCGGCCGGACCGGCCGGGCCGGCGCCACCGGTGTCGCGGTGACCTTCGTCGACTGGGACGACATGCCCCGCTGGCGGATCATCGACAAGACCCTCGGGCTGGACATGCCGGAGCCGCCGGAGACGTACCACACCTCCGCGCACCTCTACACCGACCTCGACATCCCGGCCGGCGCGCCGGGCACCCTGCCGTCCGCCGAACGGACCCGGGCCGGACTCTCGGCCGAGGTCGAGGAGGATCTCGGCGGTCGGTCCAGGGGCGCCGGTGGCCGGCGCGGTCCGGGCCGGGGCGAGAGTGCCGGCGCGGGCCGGTCCCGGGGCGCCGGTGGCCGGCGACGCGGCGGCCGGGACGACGGAGCGGCCGACCAGACCGGTCCGACCGCACCCGAGACCGAGGCCGCCGGCCCGGAGGAGACCCGCCGTCGGCCGCGTCGTCGCCGCCGGGCGGGCGAGGTCGTCGCCGGAACGACGGAGAACACCGCCTCGGACGACACCGCGCGGGAGACCGGTGACGTCGGCTCGGGCGGCACCTCCACGATGGTCGAGGCGACCGAGGGAACGGCGACCAAGCCGCGTCGGCGACGCCGTCGGCGCTCCGGTGCCGGGTCGGCCGGCGAGGCCACCCCGGGTGGCGACTCGTCCACCGAGGACTAGACCAGCGAACCTGCGCACCCCGCCGCCGGCACCCGCCGGCGGCGGTTTTGTCGAACCGGCCGGAAACGGGACCGGCTCCGGCCGGCCCCGATCCCTGACGGAGTCGGTCGGCGCGACACCGCTGCCGGCGGGAAGTGGCCGGCCGGCGCGAAAGTTCCGCCGGCGGAAAGTGGAGAGAGATGCCGCAGGATCTCGGCGTGGCGCTCGCCGAAGTACGGGCGCTGCTGCTCGCCCCCGGGCTGGCCCGCGCCGTCGCCGCCGGGCGACGCCGTGGCGAGGCCCCGACGGTGGTACGCGCCGAGCTGCGCCCGGTGGCGCTCAAGGCCGGTCCCCGGCTGCAGATCGTGACCGACGACGGCGCCCGGCCGTACACCCGGAACGTCTCCTTCGGGCCGGAGGCGGACGCGGCGGTGGACGCCCTGCTGGCGGAGCCGTTCGGCAACTGGCACGTCGAGACGGCCACCACCACCCTGCAGGTACGGGTCACCAAGCGCGGCGAGGCACAGCTGCATCGCGCCCCGGCACAACGTGCCGGGCTCGATCGCACCGGCGGCGACGGCCACCCGCCCGGTACGACCACACCGGACAGCACGAACGGGTCGGCCACCGCCGACGGACCGGCCAGCGCGGACGAACACACCACAGTGGTCGGACCGGCCCCGGTGGACACTGTCGGTCCGCTCAACGGGCACGACCGGGTCAAGGAGCACCTGCTCGACCCGGACGACCCGTTCTTCGCCACGGTCGGCGGCAGCGCCGCCAAGCGACGGCAGGTCGACGCGTTCCTGCGGGCGTTGGCGGCCACCCTGCCCGCCGAACTGACCGGCCCGCTGCGGGTCGCCGACCTCGGTTGCGGAAACGCCTACCTGACCTTCGCCGCCTACCGCTACCTGACCGGTCGGGGCATCACCGTCGAACTGGTCGGCGTCGACGTCCGCGAGGACCAGCGGCGTCGTAACACCGCGCTGGCCGAGCAGCTCGGCTGCGCCGACCAGGTCCGGTTCGTCGCCGGGACCATCCTGGACGCGGCCGTCGACCCGGCACCCGACCTGGTACTGGCGCTGCACGCCTGTGACACCGCGACCGACGAGGCGCTGGCCCGGGCGGTGCGCTGGGGGGCCCGCTGGGTGCTGGCCGCCCCCTGCTGCCACCACGACCTCGCCGCGCAACTGCGGGCCAACCCGGCGCCGACGCCGTACGAGCCGGTGGTCCGGCACGGCATCCTGCGGGAGCGCTTCGCCGACATACTCACCGACGCGCTGCGGGCGGCGCTGCTCCGGTTGCACGGCTACCGGGTCGAGGTGGTGGAGTTCGTCGACTCCCGACACACCCCGCGCAACCTGCTGCTGCGGGCCCGGCGTACCGGGGCCGCGCCGACCGCCCAGCAACAGGCCGAATACGCCGGGCTGGTCAAGGAGTGGCAGGTCACGCCCTGTCTGCAGACCCTGCTCGACCGGCCCGGGCCGGCCTCGGACGACAACCCGTAGCCGGCGGGCCACCCGGAGACCGGAGGGCAGATTTGGCCGAGGGTACCGGCGGAATGGGGTCAATCAGGCGGCGCTGACGACCTTGGCATCGCACTACTCTCAGCAGAGTCACCCGCTCCGGGCGAAAGGGACTCCGCTGAGTATTGGTGCTACTCAGGACTCGCCGCAGGCGGCATTCGCCCGCTTCGTGCGTCGAGCCATCGACGACGCCAAACGCGACCGCGGCTGGACCGTCAGCGAGTTGGCCACACACACCGGCGTCGGCCGGTCCACCGTCTTCCGGTGGCTCGCCGGCGACTGGCAGGACTATCCGGAGCTGGCCAAGGTGCGCGGCTTCTGCGCCGCGCTGGGCGTACCGGTCGGCGCCGCGTTCCGGGCGCTCGGGCTGCCCGACGCCGAGCCGGGCTCACCGGCCCGCCGGCCCGTGGTCGAACCGCCGGTCGACGCCGACCTACGGATGATCATGGCTCGGCTCGCCGACCCCGGCGTACCGGCCGACGAGAAGAAGTTGATCCGGGACACCCTGCGTCAGCTCGCCCATCGACAGATCCGCCGGGCCGGCTGAACCGACCTCCGGAAGCTCGGACGCGGCAGCGGCCGACAGTGGCCGGGTCAGGCAGCGGCCGGGTCAGGCGACCGTGACGGTGAACTCGGCGGTCCGGACCACGCCGGCGACCTGGAAGTCCAGGTAGAGGCGGTAGCGTCCGGGGCTCGGCACGGCCAGCCAGAACTTCACCGCCCCACCGGCCAGCTCGGGCTCCGGGTGCACGTGCAGGTAGCCGAGGTCACCCTCGCGCAACGCCACCAGGTGCCCGTACGCGCCGAGGTAGGGCTGCAGGTCGGTGACCGGGTTGCCGTCGGCGAAGACCCGGAACAGCAGCGGCGTGGTCGCCCCGACCTGCCCGGTTCCCTCGTACGTCACGGTGAACCCGTCGACCGTCGCCTCCCGGGCCGGGGCGGGCAGCGGACGTGGCGTGTACCCGCCCGCGACGACCAGGTCGACACCGAGCGTCACCGGCACTTCGGCACCGGCACCGTCACGGACGGTGAAGTCGGCGTACGCCCGCCAGATCCCCGGCTCGGCCAGGGTGAGCGGCACGCTCCAGGTGCCGTCCTGCCCCATCGTCGGGTGCAGGTGCTGGTAACCGGTCAGATCCCGCCGGACCACGATCAGGTGCAGCGGCTTCTCGTGCACCACGGCGAAGTCGGTCGCCACCCGCCGGTCCGCAGCCCGGATCTGGAAGCTGAAGTCGGCGCGGCGGCCGGCGGTGAACGACGTACCGGTCGGCACCAGCGTGTACCCGGCGGCGCTGACCGCCAGTCCGCCCGCGTCGGCCCCGCCGACCGGGCCGGCGCCGGTCGGGTGCTCGTGCGGGGCGGTACCCGGAGGGTGGGTGTGGTCGGCCGCCGTCGTACCGGCGACCGGGCCGCCCACCGGTGTCGCGCCGGGGGCCGGGTTCAGCCGGCCGAGGGCGAAGCCGCCGAGCAGGGCGAGCACCAGGCCGGCGATGGTGAGCGCGAGTCGGACGGTGCCCCGGTCGGGTACCGCCGACTCGACCGACTCGTCGGTGCCGGCCCGCCCCCGGGAACCGTCGGACCTGGTCCGACGATCCGCCGACCGCTGCTGGCTCATATCCGGCAGGTTACCCGCTGGTCAGCTGCCCCGGACCGCCGGTCACCCACGGTCCGCGGGCGGTCCCGACCGGCACCGCGTCGCCTCGGGCGGCCATCGATCGTTGAAAAGATCGTGCCGACCACCGCATGGCCACGTCGTGCCGCCGCCCTCGCCGCCGGGATGACGGTGGCGTTGGCGCTCACCCCGCTCCCCGGTCGGGCCGACCCGGCCGCCGAGGCGGCCGATCCGCAGCTCGGCACCGCGACGGAGCAGCTGGAGATCGTCGTCGAGCAGTACAACAACCTGCGGGAGGAACTGCGGGAGACCCAGGCCCGCGGGGCCGCGATCCACGCCGAGATGGTGCCGCTGGAGCGGGCGATCGACACCCACCGGGCCGAGGTCAGCCAATTGGCGGCCCGGGCGTACCGGGTCGGCGACGTCCGGGCGCTGAACTTCCTGGGCGCCTTGATCACGATGCGGGACAGGGAGAACCTGCTCGATCCGTTGATCATGCTGGACCGGCTGACCCGGGAGCGGCAGCGGATCGTCGCGGGACTCACCGAGGCGTACGCCCGGCTGGCCGCCGCCCGCGACGCGGCCCGGGCCCTCGCCGCCCGGCAGCGGAGCCAGGAGCGGCAGCTCGCCGCGCGCAAGCTGGCGATCGAGACCGAACTGGCCCGGCTGTCCCGGTTACTGCCCGACGACCGCACTACCCGACCCACCGAGGCCGCCCCACCGCTGGCCGTCTCCGCGCCGGGAGCCGCCGCCAAGGCCGTACGGTTCGCGTACGCCCAGCTCGGCAAGCGTTACGAGTGGGGCGGGGAGGGCCCGGACGGGTACGACTGCTCGGGGCTGACCATGGCGGCCTGGGCGGCGGCCGGGGTACGTCTGCCGCACAACGCGGCCCGGCAGCGACGGGCGGTGCCCCGGGTCAGCCCGGCCGACCGGGTCCCCGGCGACCTCGTCTTCTACTACCGGGACCTGCACCACGTCGCGATCTACATCGGCCACGGGAAGGTCATCCACGCTCCGGGGACCGGCCGTCGCATCCGGGTCGAACGGGTCGACTACCAGCCCATCCACAGCTACGGCCGCCCCGGCTGACCCGAGACCGGCCCACTCCCGCGACCCGGCTCAGCCGGCCACCGTCCCCGGCCGCCCGGTCGGAGGACGTCCCGACTCCCGGCGGCAGCCGGCCATCGCTCCGCCCTCGTGGCGGCCACGCCGCTCAGCCGGCCACCGCGAGGGCGAACGGCAGCACGGCCGGCACGCCGGCCTGGCGCAGCAGCCGGGCGACCATCGTCATCGTCCAGCCCGAGTCGACCAGGTCGTCGACCAGCAGGATCGGGCCGGCCAGTTCGGCGAGGTCCACCGCCATCGACTCGGGCAGCGTGAAGGCGCCGTGCAGGGCGCGTACCCGCTGGGCGCTGTTGCCGCGCGGCCCGGCATCGGCAGGGTCGCCCGACCGGGCCGGCACCTCGCCGAGCAGCGGCAGCCGACCCACCGTGGCGATCCGTTCGGCCAGGGTACGGACCAGGCGCGGCCGACGGCGCGACCCGATCGCGACCACCCCGACCGGCCGGGCCGGCCACCTGTCGTCACCGTGCGCCCACACCTTCAGTACGTCGATCACCGCGCCCGCCAGGTCCTCCGGAAGTTCCGGGTCGACACCGGCCGGGTCGACACTGTCCGGGCCGACCAGGGTACGCAGCCGCCCGCCCCAGCCGAGGTCGGAGAGGCGTCCGACGGCCCGCCCGGGCAACGCCTGCTCGGCCGGACCGAGCCGACCCCGCAGCGGTACGCCGACCGCCTCCAGACCGGTCGGCCAGAGTTTCTTCGGTGGGATCTCCACACCGGGACGGCCGAGGAACGCCTGCGCCGCCGCGAGCCCCGGCGCCGACACCTCGGCCGGGTACCGGGGGCCGACGCACCGGTCGCAGCGTCCGCAGGCGGTCGCCCCCGGGTCGTCCAGGCAGCGGCGGAGGAACTCCATCCGGCAGCCGTCGGTGGCCGCGTACTCCAGCATCGACCGCTGCTCGACCGCGCGGGCCTCGGCCACCCGGCGCAACCGGGCGGCGTCGTAGTCCCACGGCTCGCCGGTGGCGATCCAGCCGCCTCGGACCCGGCGGACCGCGCCGTCGACGTCGAGGACCTTGAGCATCAACTCCAGCCGGGCGCGGCGCAGGTCCACCATCGGCTCCAGCGCCGGCGTCGACAGCGGACGATCTGGCTGCAGCACCCGGAGCACGGCCCGGACCTGCTCCTCGGGCGGAAACGCCAGCGAGGCGAAGTAGCGCCAGATGGCGGTGTCCTCCGCGCCCGGCAGCAGCAGCACCTCGGCCTCGCCGACCGCCCGACCGGCCCGACCGACCTGCTGGTAGTAGGCGATCGGCGACGGCGGGGCGCCCAGGTGCACGACAAAACCCAGATCCGGCTTGTCGAAGCCCATCCCCAACGCCGACGTCGCGACCAGGGCCTTGAGCTTGTTGTCCAGCAGGTCACGTTCGGCCGCGCGCCGCTCGGCGTCGTCGGACTGCCCGGTGTACGCCGCGACGGTGTACCCCCGGGTGCGGAGGAACTCGGCGGTCTCGCCGGCCGCCGCCACGGTGAGGGTGTAGATGATCCCCGAGCCGGGCAGCCGGTCCAGGTGGTCGGCGAGCCAGCCGAGCCGGTGCGCCGGGCTCGGCAGTTCCAGTACGGCCAACCGCAGCGACTCCCGGTCGAGCGGACCCCGCAGCACCAGGGCGTCACCGAGTTGCTCCGCCACGTCCTCGGTGACCCGGGCGTTGGCGGTGGCGGTGGTGGCCAGCACCGGCGTACCGGCGGGCAGCCCGGCCAGGAAGGTCCGCAGTCGGCGGTAGTCGGGGCGGAAGTCGTGCCCCCAGTCGGAGACACAGTGTGCCTCGTCGACCACGAGCAGCCCGGTGGTGGCGGCGAGCCGGGGCAGCACCCCGTCCCGGAAGTCCGGATTGTTGAGCCGTTCCGGGCTGATCAACAGGACGTCGACCGTACCGGCGGCGATCTCGGCGGCGATCTCGTCCCACTCGTCCAGGTTCGCCGAGTTGATCGTGCGGGCCCGGATCCCGGCCCGGGCCGCCGCCTCGACCTGGTTGCGCATCAGCGCGAGCAGAGGCGAGACGATCACCGTCGGCCCGGTCTCCGGGGCACCCTGCCCGGGCCCGCCCGACGCCTGCCGGAGCAGGGCGGTGGCCACGAAGTAGACCGCCGACTTACCCCAGCCCGTGCGCTGCACGCAGAGCACCCGGCGTTTGTCGACCACCAGCGCCTCGATCGCCCGCCACTGGTCGTCCCGCAGCCGTGCCCGCTCGCCGGCCAGCCGGCGCAGCACCGCCTCGGCCTGCTCGCGTACCTCTGCCCGATCGTCACCCATCCGACATTTCTACCAGCGGATGCCGACAGACGACTGCCTCAGCGCACGGGCGGGCGACCGGACCCGGCCGGACGTCGCGATCCGGAACGAGCAGGCCACTCGGAGGTGTCAGCGGCCGAGAACGGATCCGCCGTTGACCCCGAGCACCTGTCCGGTGACGTAGCCGGCGGACGGGCCGGCCAGGTAGCGGACCGCCGCCGCGATGTCAGCGGGCTCGCCGGCCCGGCCGACCAGGGTGGCGTCGATCCGGCGCTGGTGGCCCTCCGGCGTCATCCGGCCGTCGAAGAACTCGGTGTCGGCGACGTAGCCGGGAGCCACCACGTTCACCGTGATCTCCTCCGGACCGAGCTGCTGCGCCAGGTCGTACGCCCAGCCGTGCAGTGCCGCCTTCGCCGCCGAGTACGGCCCGCCGCCGCCACGCAGCGCGGCGATCGAGCTGAGCAGGATCACCCGCCCACCCGGTCGACGCAGCGCCGGCCGCAGCGCCTCGGTCAGGAGTACGGCGGTGAGCACGTTGCTGTCGAGGTTGGCCCGCCACTGCGCGGCCACACCCTCCAGGGTGGACTGGTCGCCGCCGAGGTAACCGCCGGCGTTGTTCACCACGACGTCGACCCGCCGATCCCCGACCGCCGCCACGACCGGAGCCAACTGGGCCGGATCCGTCAGGTCCGCCGCCACCGCCTCGACCGCGTCGGGTCGACCGCAGCCGGCCCCGATCCGGTCCGCCGCCTCCTTGAGCAGGTCGGCCCGACGGCCGACGACGATGATGTCGTACCCGTCCTCGGCCAGTGCCGCCGCGGTCGCCGCGCCGATGCCGGTCGCGCCGCCACTGACAACCGCCAACCGTCCGGTCATCGCTCCCCCCATGTCCTGATCGTCTCCTGCGATCCTGCCTCAGGCGGAGGCCCGGTGACCAGTTCCGGGACGTCCGGCGGACGGTCGGCGACCACCCTGGCCGACGCGACCCACCCTTGTCCGCCCTCGCGACACTGTGGTCATCTTTGAACGACCCAGGGTCACAGTCGGAGGTGCGTGATGCGAGGGCTGGCGGACCAGAAGCAGTCGACCTCCGGGCGGGAACGGCTCCCGTCGGGTGGATCGGAATTCCTCGGGATGCTGGCCGGCCTGCTCCGCCGCCCGCGCCGGGGTGAACGGAAACTGCCCTTGATCTGGCTGGTCCGCGCCGAGGGCGCTCCCGACCTGGTCAGCCTGCTCCGGCGGATCCTGGGCCGGGGGCAGCGACGACGGATTCCGCACGCCGTCCTCGACGCCCCTGCCGCCGACCGGGCGGCACGACACGAGGAGACCCGGGCGGCACGACACGACGAGCCCCGGCCGGCACGACAGGACGACGGGACCCGGCCGGCACGGGACGACGACGAAACCGGGGCGGCCGACTCGTCGCCGCTCGACGACAATCCGCCACCGGGCGATCGGCCAGCGGCCGGGACCGACCTCGCCGTCGCACTACGCACGGTGTACCGACAGCTCTCACTGGAGGCCTTCGGCGGCGAACGCCTCCGGTTCCGGCACTATCCGCTCGCGGACTGGCTGCTGCACCAGGCCCCGGGCGAGGAACTGGACGCGGGCGACCGCCGCCGGACCCTGGTCCGGCGGTTGCGCGACCGGCGTGGGCGTCATCTCGCCGACGAGACGACCGGCGGTGGCCCCGAGGACGCCGTCGCCACCGTCTACCAGTTCGCCTTCTGGCTGGTCCGCCGGGCGATCCCGAGCATCGTCTTCCGGGTCGCGATCTCCGGACGGGTCCCGCTGCTCGGCCAGCACTACCGGTGGTTCATGCGCCAGCAGTACCTCGCGCCACGGCAGTCGGTGACCTTCCTCGGCTTCGCCGAGCGGCTCACCGCCGGCTGGCGGGACGGCGAACAGCCCGACCAGGTGCACAAACTGCTGGTACACGCCTTTCTGGAGGACCTGCGGCAGGCGTACCGGCGACGGTTCTGGCGGCCGGGGAGCTGGCGGCGTACCGCGTACCCGATCCTGCTGGTCGACGGCGTCACCCCGGGTGACGCCGGGCACGCCCTGGTCCGCCTGGTCAACGACGTCCGGAACGAGACGGGCCGCAACGACCCGCTGCTGGTCCTCGTCGCGGCCACCGCCCCACCGCCCGAACTGCCCGAACCCTATCCGCTGGTCGACGCCGAGGAGGCGTACGACGAGTGGGCCGACGTGCTGCCCGAGACGCGCCGGCTGCGCCGGGCCGGGGCCTGGCTCATCGTGCTGGCGCTCGGCGACCCGAGCAACGGATCCGAGCCACGGGGCGGTACGCACAACTTCACCCCGCCGAGGCCGCCGTGGTGGTCCCGCCGGTTCCTGCCCGCCGCCGTCTGCCTGCTGCTCCTCGCCGGAGCCGCGACCTGGGTCGACAGCCGATGGTCGGTGGACTGCCATCCGGCGGCCCCGCTCGGCGCGGCGGTGTCGGTCGAGGTGGTCGGCGGCGAGTGCGTCGGCTACAGCGACTCGGCACGACACGTCTTCAACCGTGACCCGGGGCAGGAGCGGCTCCGGGCCGTCCAGCAACGGATCTTCGCCCAGAACGCCGCCGCCGAGCAGGTGTGGGAACGCAGCGACCGGCGGCGGCCGTTCCTCACCCTCGTCTACCTGGGCACCCTCACCGGCAACCGGACCCGGACCGACGAGGAGTCGTACGTCTCCGAGCGCGAGGAGCTGGAGGGGATGGCGACCGCCCAGTACGCGCTGCTGCAGGAGTCGGCCGGGGCCGACGGGGCGGCGCTGCTCCGGGTCGTCGTCGCCAACGGCGGCCACCAGATGCGGCACGCCGGCCGGGCGGTGGCGATGCTGGCCGAACTCGCCCGGGACGACCCGACGGTGCTCGGCGTGGTCGGCCTGGTCGACAGCCGGACCAGCACCGCCCTCGCACTGCGCGAACTCAACCGGATCGGCCTGCCGGCGATCGCGCCGACCCTGTCCGCGGACGACATGGATGCCAACTCCGACCTCTACCTGCAGATCTCCGCGCCCAACCGGGACCAGGTCGCGATGATCGACGAGTACGCCCGGCAGGTGCTCCGGGTCGACGAGGCGCGGGTGTACTACACCACCGGCGAGAACAGTTCCCTCACCGAGGACCTGTACGTCAGCACCATGCTCACCGGGCTCCGGCAGCGGTTCGGCGACCGGCTCGGCCGGGTCGAGGAGTGGCGCACCGGGCAGCGGTTGACCGAGGAGTGCGGATATCCCGGCCTGCTGCTCTTCACCGGCCGCTGGTCCGAGTTCGACGGTTTTCTCCGGGCGTTGAAGGAGTGTGGCGCCGACCCGCCGCGTCACCTGGTCGCCAACGACTCGGCCAACCGGTACATGGCCAATCCCGGCCTGCGGGCCAGCGCACCGGGCAACCTCCCGGTCACGTACGTCTCCAAGGCCGGACTGGCCAGCTGTGCGAGCCTGCGCGCCGCGCGGGAGCGCCGGGACGACGTACGCGGCAGTTTCCTGACCTGGATCCAGGCCGACGACCTGCTCGAGCCACCACGCTGCCGGGACGGCGACGACACCCCGGTGGGTGAGCGGGTCAGCCTGGCGTACGACGCGGCGACCATGATGATCCGCGCGGTGGAGGGCCTCGCGGCGCGGCTGCGGCACGCCGACCCCCGGCAGCGCTGGAATCCTCGGGCGGTCAACCCGCTCGGTGTACACACCGAGGTGCTGCGGCAGAACGCGGCGCAGGGTTTCCCGGGGGTGGCCGGACCGATCCAATTCGCCACCGACTCGGGTGAGCCGGTGGCGAAACGGATCTCGTTGCTGCGGGTGACCCGGGTGCCCGACGTGGCCACCGCCCCCGTCGAGGTGTTCCACTGTGGAGTCGGCGCGACCTCCCCGGACCAGCGCTGCCGCCCGGTCTGACCGGATCGAGCCGACCGTTCACCCGGCGAGGTGTGTCGGGGCGAACCAACCCATCCGGCCCGCCTGTGGACAACGCCGGAGTTTTCCACAGCCGGGTTGGCCGGCGTGGCAGCGCCACGGCAGCCTCGGCACTGGAGTTGCGTTACCTGCACGACGTCGAACGCGCCCATGTACTTCCGGTCGGGCAGCGGCAGGCGATTCGACTGCGCCGGGGCGGGCGGTGGTACGACGACGTGCGCTACCGGGACTACCGGACCCGGGTCGAGCTGGACGGCTGGACTTTACCGGATCATGTATAGGTCACCTTGCCGTGAGAGTTGCCCGCAGGAGCGGCGGGGTCAGCTGGGGCGTCGCCGTGCGGCGGCGCGCAGCGGGCCGAGACGGCCGGCGAGCCCGGCCAGCCCACCCGGGAAGAAGTAGACGGCCAGGATGAAGACGGTGCCGAGGACGAACAACGGCTGGGACAGCGGTCCGCTCAGCACGCCCGGTAGCGAATCCACCGCCGAGGAGGCGCCGAACGCGGTGAGCCGGTGGTCCAGGTACATGTAGAGCATTCCGCCGAGCACCGGCCCCCATCGGGTCCCCGGCCCACCCAGCACCACCATGACCAGCAGCGACAGGGTCAGCTCGGAGGAGGTGACGTGCGGCGACGCGCCGCCGACCAGCAGGCAGTAGATGACCCCGCCACCGACCGCCATCCCGCCGGACAGGGTGAACGCGACCAGCTTGAACCGGTACGGGTCGAGCCCGAGCACCCCGATCCGTCGTTCGTCGTCCCGCAGTCCGGCGAGGACCCGGCCGGTCGGCGAGCCGGCGACCCGGTGCACCACCAGAACCACAACCGCCAGGTACGCCAGCGCCAGCCAGTACAGGTTGACCGTGTTCGCGACGCCGACCAGCATGGTCGGCAACCCGGAGACGTCCAGTGGCAGGCCTTCCTCACCACCGGTGAGTCCCCAGAAGTCCTGCGCCACCAGGATCGCGCCGACCTGGGCGAACGCCAGGGTCACCATGGCGAACGCGATGCCGGCGGTACGGAGCGCGACCGCGCCGAGCAGCGCGGCGAGGGTGGTGCCGCCGGTGAGGGTCAGCAGCGCCGCCTGCCACAGCGGCAGCCCGGCCTTCGTGATCAGGATGTCGGTGCCGTAGACGCCGGCCGCGAAGTAGAGCGCGTGACCGAAGGAGAGCATCCCGGTCCGGCCGAACAGCAGGTCGTAGCCGGCGGCGAGCCCGCCGAAGACCAGGCAGATGGCGAGCAGTTGCAGCGTGCCGGGCGCGTTGAGTGGACCATCGAAGATCCCCGGCACGGAGACCGTCGAGTACGGCAGCACCGCGAAGACCAGGAGCACCAGCAGCGGCGACCAGGTCCGCAGGGCCGACCGCCAGCCTCGGCCCGGTGCCGGAGCCGGGCCGGCGGTCGGGGTCTCCGTCGGCGGGGATCCGGCGGGGCTGGTGGCCACCGCCGGTCCGGCGGACGAGGTGGTTGTCTCCGTCATGCGGCCGCCGCCCTTCCCGCGATGCCCTGCGGGCGGAGCAGCAGCACGATCGCGAGCAGCGCGACCACGCAGATGTCCCCCGCACCCGAGGTGCCGTAGTAGTTGACGAACTGCTGCAGCAGACCGACCGCGACGGCGGCGTACGCCGAACCGACGACCGAACCCATGCCGCCGATCACCACCACGATGAAGGCGAAGATCAGCAGTGATCCGCCCTGGCTCGGCGAGACCGATCCGAAGTAGACGCCGCCGAGTGCCCCGGCCAGCGCCGCGGCGGCCCCGCCGATGGCGAAGACCAGGGTGAACGCCTTGCGCACGTCGATCCCGAGCGCGGTGACCATTTCCCGGTTCTCCACCCCGGCCCGGATGATCAGGCCGTACCGGGTGTAGCGGAGGAAACCGAGCAGCGCGGCCAGCACCACCGCCGCCGCGACGATGAGCAGGATTCCCGAGTTCGGCACCTTGGCGCCGAGTACCGGGGTCACCTGCTGGGTCCACTCCGGTCGCGGGAACGGACGCGGGTCAGCTCCCCAGGTGGCCTGGAGCAGCGCGACACCGGCCAGCGAGAGCCCGACCGTGACCAGCACCTGTTCGATGGTGCGGGAGTAGAGCGGGCGGATCATGACCAGCTCGACGGCCATTCCCACCACCGCCCCGGCGACCACCCCGAAGGCGACCGCGAGCACAAATCCGAAGCCGGACGGGCCGGCGCCGGGCAGGTTCCCCGCCGCCCACCAGGTGGCGTACGCCCCGACGGAGAGGAACAGTCCGTGCGCGAAGTTGAGCACGTCGGCCAGCCCGAACACCAGGGAGAGTCCGGAGGCGACCAGGAAGTACAGTGCCGCCAGTCCCAGCCCGGTCAGCGTCAACAGCACGATGGTGCTCACTTCGGATCCGCCTTCCCGCCGGCACCGGCAGCGTGGTCACCGGCGACGCCGACGCCGAGCAGGGACCGGGTCAGTTCCGGCTCCCGCAACAGTTCGTCGGCGGCACCGCTCCAGGCGACTCGGCCGGCGGCCAGCACCACCGCGTCGCGGGCGAGTCGGCGTACCACCGCCAGGTTCTGCTCGACCAACAGCACCGGAACGGCGACCGCGACCCGCTCCAGCACCTCGGCGACCTCGGTGACGACCTTCGGCGCGAGTCCCTTGGTCGGCTCGTCGACCAGCAGCAGTCGATTGTCGTTGAGCAGCACCCGGCCGATCGCCAGCATCTGCTGCTGCCCGCCGGAGAGCGAACCCGCCCGCTGCCGGCCACGCCGCTTCAGCTCCGGGAAGAGTTCGTAGACCCGGTCGTACCCGGGGGTGCCGGAACGCCGCTCGGCGAGCCGCAGGTTCTCCGCCACGGTCAGGCCGGCGAAGACGCAGCGGTCCTCCGGCACGTAGCCGAGACCGCCCCGGACCAGCCGGTGGGTCGGCTCACCGCCGAGGATCCGGTCACCCGTCCGCACGGTGCCGCGTACCTCGCCGCCGCGTGGGGTGAGGCCAAGGATCGCCCGCAGTGTGGTGGTCTTGCCGACGCCGTTGCGGCCGAGCAGCACGGTCACCCCGCTCGGCGCCACGTCGAACGAGACCCCCTGCAGGATGTGCAGGCCGGCGATCCGTACCGACAGGTCGGAGACCGTGAGGACCGGCGGGTTACTCATAGCGACTCACCTAGGTACGCCTCCTGCACCACCGGGTTGGCCATCACCGTCTCCGGGACGTCGCAGGCGAGCAGCGCGCCGTGGTGCATCACGGCGATCCGGTCGGCCAGGCCGAGGATGACGTCCATGTGGTGTTCCACCATGAGCACCGCGCGTCCGCTGTCGCCGGTCAGCGAGCGGATCACCCCGACGAGTTCCGGCACGTCCTCGGCGCTCACCCCGGCCATCGGCTCGTCGAGCAGCATCACCGTCGGCTCGCCGGCGAGCAGCAGCGCGATCTCCAGTTTCCGCTTCTCACCGTGGGCGAGCGTGCCGGCCAGGGCTTCCGCCCGGTGGGCCAGCCCGACCCGGTCCAGGGCGGCGTCGGCGGCGGCGACCACCTCCCGATCGGCCGCCGCCCGCCGCCACAGCCTCATCGAGCCACCGCGATGTGCCTGTACGGCCAGCCGCACGTTCTCCCGCACGCTGAGCGAGCCGAAGACCGACGAGGCCTGGAAGGTACGTCCCAGACCGAGCCGGGCCCGTCGGTACGGCGGCAGCGCGCTGATGTCCGTACCGTTCAGCAGCACCTGGCCGGCAGTGGGCCGACGCAGGCCGGAGACCAGGTTGAACAGCGAGGTCTTGCCGGCACCGTTCGGCCCGATCACCCCGAGGAACTCCCCGGGAGCCAGGTCGAGGTCGACGCCGTCGACGATGGCGACCTCACCGATCCGCCAGGTCAGAGCGCGGGTGGCGAGCACCGCTCAGCCCTTCATCGCGACGGCCGGCGGCGTGGTCTCCTCCGGCGTCAGCACCTTCTGCGCCGTCGCCGTGATCGCGTCGCCGCTGCCGGCGAGCTTCGCCTGGAACATCGGCTGGAGCAGGGCGTGGTCCTCGGCCCGAACGGTGATCTTGCCCTTCACCCCGTCGAAGCTCCACCCCTCCAGCGCGGTGACCATCTTGTCGACGTCGTCGCCGCCCTCCTGGGCCGCCCGGACCACCATCTGCGCGGCGGTGAAACCGTCGGGGTGGAACAGGTCCAGCACCCCGCCGGGTACGGCCTTCTTCGCCGCCTGGGCGGCCGGGTTGTCGGCGGCACCGTCGAAGAAGTGCGACAGGAACGAGATCTTGGTACCGGCCGCGCCGAAGGTCGGCCAGGAGGCCCGGATGTCCAGCCCGGTGACCACGGTGGTGGAGCCGAGCACGCCCTGCTGGTCGAGGGTCTGCCACATGGCCGGGGCGGTGGTGCCGGCCCAGGCGACAAAGAGCAGGTCCGGCTTGGCGGCGGTGAGTTGGCTGGCGAACGGGGTGAAGTCGGTGGCGCTGGCCGGGGCGAGCACGCTGGTGACGGTGGCGCCGGCACCGCCGATCACCGCCTTCACCGCGTCCTCGTTGCTCTTGCCGAACGCGCTGTCCTGGGCGAAGACCACGACCTTCTTGCCGGCCGCGTCGCCGATGAACGACTTCGCGGTGAGCACGTCCTGGTACGACTGCCGCCCGGACCGGAAGGTGTACCGGTTGACCCCGGTCGCACCGTCGGTGGCGGCCGGCCCGGAGATGAACAGGACCTTGTTCTGCGCGGCGATCGGGGCGACCTGCAGTGCCACTCCGGAGGCGGTCGAGCCGGCGAGGATCTGGTAACCCTTGCCGATCAGGTCCTTCGCCGCCGAGACCGCCTTGGCGGGGTCACCCGCGTCGTCCACCTCGGTCACCTCGACCGTACGGTCGCCGATCTTGTTGGTGCCACCCGTCGCGTACGCCAGGCCGGCGCGGAAGCCTTCGATGTACTGCTTGCCGTAGCTGGCCAACGCCCCCGACTGGGAGTAGACCAGGCCCACCTTGACCGGCGCGGTGCCGTCACCGCCTCCGGTCGCGGTCTCCTGCGGGCTGCCGCAGGCCGTCGCGGCGAGCGCCGCGGCCAGCAGCGTGGTGGCGGTGACAAACACCCGCCGCGTCGTCCGGACCGTCATCATCGCTCCACATGAGGGGGAGTTGGGAGAAGCATCGTCGGCTCACGGTAGGAGTGACGTCACGCACGGGCTATGTGGCTGAAACCCACAAGTAACACCCGACGGGTGGCCGGCACAGACAAGGGCCGACCCCGGTGGCAGCCTCGATCACCACCACCCGGCCGACCCTCACCGCAGCCTCGGCCACCACCACCGCCCGGGGGCGACCCCGACGGCAGGCCCCAACTCACCACCGCCCGCCGCCACTGACGGCAGCCTCAACTCACCACCGCCCGGGCCGATCCCGACGGCAGCCTCAACTCACCACCGCCCGCCGCCCGACCGGACGTGGTCCGACGCAGAGGCGTCACGCGTCGCCATCGTCCTCGTCCGGCTCGTGGTGCTAGCCCTTCTTGCCGGGACCCGGCGGGCCGGCGTCCTTCTTCCGGTGCGGTCCCTTGTCCTTGGCACTGTCCGGACCCGGGCCACCCCGGTCGCCAGCCCCCGGTCCGGGGCCAGAACCAGAACCGGAACCAGAACCGGAGCCAGAACCGGAGTCGTCTGCACGCCGGTCGGCGGTCGGCGAGGGCACCGGAGGCAGCATCCCGATCTCGGCACCGGCGGCGACACCACCGGCGTCCCCCACCCCCGAGGCGACCTGGACCGTGCACGAGGTGTCGTTCAGCCGGAACTCCACCGGCACCGGGTTCGCCCCGGAGTACGTCCCCACCAGGGTGAACCGGGCGGCACCGCCAGCGGGCAGGGTCACCTCCGGATTGCCCCGTACGGGCCGCAGCCGCACCTCACGCCCCTCCTGCCGGGAGTCCGGTGACGGGGCGCCGAGCAGCGCCTGGTCGCCGGGGAAGGCGAAGGTCAGGGTCCAGTCCCGCAGCGGCTTGAAGCCGAGGTTGGTCACCTTGAGGTCGACCTCGAACCGCCGGTCCTGGTCCGCCCGGAGCGTGTAGTCCACCTGACAACCGGCGGGTCCGCCCAGCGCCGGACCGCCCTGACCCGCCGGACCGCCCGCCGCGGCCGGTGCCACCGAACCGTCCGGACCCCCGGCCCCCCCGGCGCCCACCCAGACCCCGGCGCTCACCGCCAGCAGGCCGACCCCGACCGCCGCGACCCGCAGGCCACGGCCGGCCCGCACGGTCGGCCACCCACGTCGCCCCGTCGGCAGGGGCAGTGCCCCGGTCGTCTCCGTGCCCGGCAGGATCGTGGTGCCCGGTTCGACCGACGCCACGAGGCCACCGGGCGGGCCGCCAGCACCGTCGACGGGCCCGGCCGAGGCCGCCCCGACGGGCACCGGCACCGCAACCCCGGCCGCCGCGGCCAGGACCCTGGCCAGTTCGGCACTGCCCGGCCGCTCGGTGGGTTCCTTGGCCAGGCACTGTTCGGCGATCGCGACCACCTCCGCCGGCAACCCGGGCACCGGCGGCATCGGGGCCGGATCCTCGTACAGGTGGGCGCGGAGCATCTGGGTACGGGTCCCGGTCCGCCAGGGCAGTTGGCCAGTCAGCATGCGGTAGAGCAGCAGGCCGAGGGCGTACACGTCGGTGGCGGCCGAGACCTGGCCCTGCCCCAGGCGTTCCGGCGCCAGGTAGGCCGGAGTGCCGAAGAGATGCCCGTCCGCGGTGCCGTCCTGCTCGCCGACCACGGCCGAGATCCCGAAGTCGACGACCTTCGCCCCCATCACGGTGAGCATGACGTTGCCCGGGGTGATGTCCCGGTGCACCACCCCCCGGGCGTGCGCCGCGGCCAGCGCCGCCGCGACCTGGGCGGCCACCACGATTGCGTCCCACCACGGCAGCCGGCCGTCCCGGTCGAGCCGGGCCGCCAGCGATTCACCGTCGACCAGTTCCATCACCACGTACGGGACGGTCTGGCCGAACCGGACCGACTCGCCGTAGTCGTAGACCCCGGTGATGTGCGGGTGGGAGAGCCGGGCGGCGGCCCGCGCCTCGATCCGGATCCGGTGCCGGAAGGTGTGGTCGCTGATCAGGCGCGGGGCGAGCATCTTCACCGCCACCGGCCGACCGAGCACCTCGTCGTGGCCGCGCCAGACCACGGACATGCCGCCCTCGCCGAGTTCCTCGATCAGTCGATACCGGTCACCGACCAGTTCGACGCGCTGCCGGTCCGACCCGCCCCACCTACCCCACCCGGTCATGAGGACCTTCCTTGCCCACAGCCGGCCGGGATACACCTGAATCCGGGTCACTATTCACTCTGGGCAGCGCACCGGGACCGGGCAGGGGGGAACCCAGCGGACGGCGCCGCGCGCTCCGGGTGGGGCCGGGTGACGGGCGACGGGATCAAGCCTGACCGCCCAGAGCCGCACACCCGGCCCCACCCCACCCGAACGATCGGATCAGGCGGTGGCGAGCAGTTGGTCGACCGGCGCGTACTCGTCGGTCAGCACCATCGCGTCGTCGACGAACTCGTCGAGGGCGGCACCGGACAGCAGGGTGACCGGTTCGTCGGCGCTGGTCGCCAGCTGCTGGCGCAACACCTCCAGCGGCAGTGTCCGGTCCGAGGCGACGATGACAAAGTTCGCGCCCTGCTCCCCGGCGATCGCGGCCGGCGGCGCGATCAACGCGACGTGCGGGAACTCCGCCGCGACCGTGGCCACCTCGGCCCGGATGAACCGCAGCGGCGGGTGGTCGATGACGTTCTGCGCGTAGATCCCGCCGGGCCGGACGATCCGACGGACCTCGGCCGCCATCTCCCGGGTGGCCAGGTGCCAGGGCACCACAAGGTGACCGAAGGCGTCCCCGATCACCAGGTCCGCGCTCCCCCGCGGCCGCTCGCCGATCAGCATCCGGGCGTCGCCGACCCTGGCCCGCAGTTCTGGACCGAGTCGCACGTCGAGTTCGCGGCGGCCGAGTTCGACCAGCTCACCGTCGATCTCGTAGACCTCGTTGCGGGTGCCGGGCCGGGTCGCGGTGAGATATCGCGGCATGGTGAAACCACCGCCGCCGAGGTGTACGGCGTCGACCGCCCGGCCGGCCGGCGCCACCACGTCCGCCACCGCACCGAGCCACTGGGTGTACGCGAACTCCAGGTGCGCCGGGTCGTTCAGGTCCACGTAGGAGTGCCAGGCCGAGTTCAGCACCAGCAGCCGGCCGGTCGAGTTCACCGGATCGGCCTCGACGGAGGCGCAGTGGTAGGCGGTCTCCACGTCGCACGGGGTGGGGGCGACCGCGGAGAACGAGGCGCCGGCCAGCCCCAGTACCGCCAGCGCGGCGGTGGCCCGGGACGGCCGGGGCAGGTTGCTACCGGCTCGCCGGTGCAGCCACACGCCGAGCCCGAGGCCGGTCAACCCGAGCAGCACCGCCAGGCTGATGATGATGGCGGAACTCGGCAGGGCGGCGACCAGCACAAAACCGGTGCCCAGGGTGGCGGTGATCGCGCCGAGGGTGCCGATGCTGGAGAGCCGTCCCACCACCTGACCGGTCCGGCGCAGGTCGGCGAGCTGCAGTTTGACCACCATCGGGGTGATCGACGAGAGCAGCGCCGCCGGCAGGAAGATGGCCAACGCGGTGAGCAGCAGGATGCCGACGGCGGCACCACCGCGCAGCACCTCGCCGGCGTACCGGACGATCGGCAGGGTCAGCGCGGTGGTGATGCCGGCCAGGACCAGCGCCGGAGCGAGCAGGGCACGCGGGTCACGGCGGTCGGCGAGCCAACCGCCGATCCAGGCGCCGTACGCGATCGCGGCCAGCGCCACCCCGATCACCGAGCTGGTGACCTGCAGCGTCACTCCGACGTACGGGCCGACCAGCCGGAGCGACGCGGTCTCCAGGACCAGGACCGCGCCACTGGCGAGAAAAACCAGCGTGGCGGCGAGTCCCGGTGGCAGGGCGCGCCGTTCCGGCTCCGGCTCCGGCTGCTCGGGCCGGGTGTCGGCGTCGACGACCTCAGGTGGTGAAGAGTCCATCGCAGCGATGCTACGCAGTGCCCGACCGGATCCGGGCTACAACATGGACAGATGAACGTGGTTCGTGTGCTCGGAGGCGGGGTCCCCGCCACCGTTGTACGCCCGCCACCCGGTACCCGGCATCCAGATCTTCCGGTACCAGATCACGTACATCACGCCCAGCCGACCGGCGTTCTTGACGTAGAACGCCGCGACGGCGTCGCCGTAGCTGCGGTCGCCCCCGGTCGCGTGCTCGTTGGCGAACCCGCCCGCGGCGGCGGAGAAGTCGCAGGCCCGTCCCTTCGGGTGCTCGCCGCTGCCACCGCTGCGGAAACACGAGACGTGCCGGCGGTAGTCGTTCGCCTTGGCCTGGTTGAGCGCGTGCAGGGTACGCGGGGTGATGCAGCCCGAGGTGGTCGGATCGTCGACGTTGCAGGACTCCCGGGGCCAGGAGCCGTCGGAGTTCTTCGGCGCCGCCTTGGCCAGCGGCGAGTTGGCACTGACCAGGCCACCGGCCGCGCCGCCGCCGACGGCGGCCAGGGCCCGCTCGGCGTCCCGCTTCTTCTTCGCGATGATCTCGACCTGGCGCTTCTGTTCCTTGATCTCGGCGTCGAGCGCCAGCTTGGCCCGGGTCGCCTCGTCGAGCGCGTCGGTGAGGCGCCGGAGCTGCTTGTCGTTGCGTTGGGCGATCATGTCGAGCCGGCCGGCCCGTTCCAGGAACGCCTCCGGCGAGGCGCTGCTGAGCAGCGCCGAGACCGGGCTCAGCCGACCCTGCCGGTACGACTCGGCGGCGATCGCCCCCACCTCCACGGTGAGGGTGCTGATGTCCGTCTCCAGCTGCTTCAACCGCTCGCCGAGCTGCTTCTGCCGCTTCTTGGAGTTCTCCAGCTTGTTGGTCGCCTCGACGTGCCCCTTGGCGGCGTCCTCCAGCGCGTCCCGCAACTTCTTGGTGCCACCCTCGTTGCCGGGGCCACTCGGCGCGGCGAACGCCGGAGCGGTCGGACTGATCAGGAGAGTGGGTGTCACGGCAAGGAGCACGGCGGCGACCAGCAGCGCCGTGATCCGGCGCGGCCCGTGCAGCCGCGCGATGGCCGTTGTACGCACGAAAGCCAATCCTTCCGCGTCGGCCGCCGACCCCGAAGGATCCACCGTCACCGTTCGGCGGCGGCCACCGCCGGCGCCCAAGGCGGCGCCACTCGGCGGAGACCGCCGGTCAGCCTACCGGAATCCGCACGTGCTGTCGGCCCGCGTCGGCGTGGTGTCAGGACGCCAGGAGTGCGGCGTGGACGGTGTCCCAGATCTGCTCGCTGGCGGCGGCCAGCAGCCCGGGCCGGCCGTCCGTCGGGTCGTACGCGCTGCCGTCGAACCGCCGCACGACACCGCCCGCCTCCTCGACCAGCAGGGTGCCCGGCACGTGGTCCCAGGGCAGGGTGCGCCAGAAGAGGGCGAAGTGCTGCCGTCCGGCGACGATGTCGGCGTACTCCTGACCCGCGCAGTGCAGACCGGGCAGCAGCTCACCGAGCCGGTGCCCGCCGGCCAGGATCCGTTCCCGCAGGTCGGGTGGGAGGAACCGGGTCGGCGCCGGCCCGCGCAGCGCGGTCGGCTCCAGTGCGGCGGGCGACATCCGCACCGCGAGCCCGTCCCTATACGCCCCGTCGCCGGCCCGCGCCACCAGCAGGGTGTCGCCGACCGGGTCGAGGATCCAGCTGGTCCGGGTGACCCCGGCCTCCCGCAGCGCCACCATCACCGCGAACGGCTGCCGGCCGGCGGCGAAGTTGGCGGTACCGTCCACCGGGTCGACCAGCCACACCGGGCCCGGGCCCTTGAGCCGGTCGAGTACGCCGGGATCGGCCGCGACCCCCTCCTCACCGACCACCTCGGAGCCGGGCAGGAGCCGGCGCAGCCCGGCGTCCAGGAGTTCCTCGGCCTGGCGGTCGGCCACCGTGACCAGCTCGCCGGGTGCCTTCTCGGTCACGTCGGCGGCGTCGAGCCGACGGAACATCGGCAGGATGGCGGTGGTGGCGGCCTCGCGCATCAGCGCGCCGACCCGGTCGACGATCGGATCAGCCACGCGGCGGCAGCTTCACGACGCTGACGAAGAACTCGTCGATCTGCCGGACCACCGAGATGAACCGTTCGAAGTCGACCGGTTTCGTCACGTACGCGTTCGCGTGCAACTGGTAGCTGCGCAGAATGTCCTCGTCGGCCTGGGAGGTGGTCAGCACCACCACCGGAATCCGGCAGAGCTGCTCGTCCCGCTTGATCTCGGCCAGTACCTCCCGGCCGTCCCGGCGGGGCAGGTTCAGGTCGAGCAGGATCAGGTCCGGCGCGACCGCGTCCGCGTACTCGCCCTCCCGGCGCAGGTACGCCAGGGCCGCCGCGCCGTCGGAGACCACGGTGAGCCGGTTCCGCAGCTTGTGCTCCTCGAACGCCTCCTGCGTCATGAGCACGTCGCCCGGGTCGTCCTCGACCAGCAGGACCTCGATGGGGCTCCTACCGTCCGCCGGTGCCGTCATCGGTCCTCCTCGTCGATCAGTTCGGCCGTCACACAGTCTCCTT
Source organism: Plantactinospora sonchi (assembly GCF_036422035.1). NCBI lineage: Bacteria > Bacillati > Actinomycetota > Actinomycetes > Micromonosporales > Micromonosporaceae > Plantactinospora > Plantactinospora sonchi. Next base: position 187,142 of record NZ_JAZGQK010000013.1, on the reverse strand, counting down.
CATCTCGTCGGCCGGGCGCGCCGACTCACCGGCGGGGAGAGCCGGGTCACGCCGCGAGCCGGCGGACGGGCCGGTCTCCGCCCCGGCCGGGCCGGTGGCGGTCGCGGCGGACGGTCCGGTCTCCGTCGCCTCGGCGGCGTCGGCGGCGTCCGAGTCGGGCGCGGCGGCCTCGATCGCGGTCGGTTCGGCCGGGGCCGACACCTCGCGCAGTTCCGGCGGAACCGGCAGGGTGAACCTGATCAACGCGCCGTCGCGGCTCTCGACGTCGACCCAGACCCGGCCACCGTGGTACTCGACGATCTTCTTCACGATCGCCAGGCCGATGCCGGTGCCGGGGTAGGCGTCCTTGGCGTGCAGCCGCTGGAAGATCACGAAGATCTTGTCGGCGAACTCGGGCTCGATACCGATGCCGTTGTCCTGGCAGCTGATCTCCCACTCGTCGCCCACCCGGCGGGCCGAGACGTGCACCTTCGGCGGCAGGTCCGGCCGACGGAACTTGAGCGAGTTGCTGACCAGGTTGGTCAGCAGGTTCGTCAGCAGGGTCTCCTCGCCCCGGATCACCGGCAGCTCCGACCAGGTGAGTTCACCGCCGACGTACCGGCGGCTGTTCTCGGTCTGGGCCGCCACCTCGGTCATCACCTGGTTCAGGTCGACCTCGGTGAAGCCGCTGGTCAACCGGCCGATCCGGGAGAAGGCGAGCAGGTCGTTGATCAAACGCTGCATCCGCTGCGCGCCGTCCACCGCGAACGCGATGTACTGGTCGGCCCGCTCGTCGAGCTGGCCCGCGTACCGGCGTTGCAGCAACTGGCAGAAGCTGGCCACCTTACGCAGCGGCTCCTGCAGGTCGTGCGAGGCGACGTACGCGAACTGCTCCAGGTCCCGGTTGGAGCGCACCAGCTCGGCGGCCTGCGTCTCCAGCTGGCTGTTGACCCACTCGATCCGCTCCCGGGCCTGGCGCACCTCGGCCAGGTCGGCGGCGATCCGCCGACGCATCGCGTCGACGTCCTCGGCGAGCTGGGCCAGCTCCGGTGGTCCGTCGGGCTCGATACCCCGCTGGTAGTCGCCGGAGGCGACCTCCCGCACCTGCCCCGCCAGTGTGGTCAGCGGGCCGATCACCAGCCGGTTCAGCGAGGTCACCAACGCCGTTCCGGCGACCACCACCACGACCGCCGCCAGGATGAGGAGCAGCACCAGCGCGTTTCCGGTACGACGCGCCTGGTCGGCGACGTCGTTGCGGAGCTTGAGGATGGATTCCTGCAACGCCGCGACCTCGCGACGGAGGTTGTCGAACCGGTCGCCGGCCCGAGTGGCGAGCAGCGTCTGGGCCAACGCGGTGCCCTCGGTCCGGACCGCCTCGATGGCCGGCTCGGCGACCGCCTCCCGCCACTGCCGGGCGTGGTCCCGCACGGTGTGCAGGTCCTGCCGGATCTCCGGCTGGTCGCCGACCAGGGCGTCCATCGCGGCGATCAGCTTCGTCTCCTGCTCCAACCCGGACCGGTACGGCGCCAGGTCCGCCTCCCGCCCGGTGACCGCGTACCCGCGTACCCCGGTCTGCTGGTCGACCAGCGCGCTGAGCAGCGCCTCCGCGTTGGTCCGCAGCGGCCCGGTCTTGGTGAGCAGGGTGTCCAGGTGCTGACGGTTGTTGGCGGCGACCACCGCCGCGCTGGCGGCCAGCAGGGCCAGCAGCGCGCCGACCACCACGCAGAGCGTGGTGACCCGGCGTCGCAGGGTCCAGTTCGCCGAACCGGTCACCGGTGTTCCCCCCGACCGTGCCCTCACCGGCCCTCACCCCGGCTGACCAGCAGCATCGCCACGTCGTCGGCGAGCGGGCCGCCGTTGCCCTCCTCGGCCCGTTCGACCAGCCAGCCCGGCAGTCGCGGCAACGGCACCTCCCGGGTACGGGGCTGCGCCATCAGCTCGGTGAGCCCGGGTACGTCCAGCCGGTCGTCGCCGTCCCCCACCCGCCCCTCGATGAGTCCGTCGGTGTACATCAGCAGTGACCAGTCCTCGGTGTCGAATTGCAGTTCGTAGGCGATCGGCGGCCGGGGGCGCACGCCGAGCAGCAGCCCGTACGGCGCCGCCACCGGTTCGACCCGGCCACCGGAAAGCAGCAGCGGCGGCGGATGTCCGGCGAGCCGGACCAGGGCCCGGTTGCCGGCCAGGTCGAGCCGTACGGTGGCGACCGTGGCGAAGGTCTCCCGCAGCGGGCGTTCGCTCATCAGCACCTGCTCCAGCGCGGGCAGCACCTGCTCGTCCGGCACCCCGGCGAGCACCAGGGCCCGCCAGGCGACCCGCAGCTCGACCCCGAGCGCCGCCTCGTCCGGTCCGTGTCCGCAGACGTCACCGATGATCAGGTCGATCCGGTCCGGCCTGGTCTGCACCGCGTCGTAGAAGTCGCCGCCGATCAGCGCGGCGTGCCGGCCGGGCCGGTAGAAGGTGTGCACCCGCACCACGTCGGTGTCCATCAGCGGCTGCGGCAGCAGTCCGCGTTCCAACCGGGCCGACTCGGCCTGGCGCAGTTCGACCTCGCGCAGCCGGCGGGCGTTCTCGTCGGCGCGTTTGCGTTCCACCGCGTAACGCAGCGCCCGGGCCAGCAGCACCCCGTCCACCTGACCCTTGACCAGGTAGTCCTGGGCACCCTCGGCCACCGCGTCGACCCCGAGGTGCTCGTCGGAGCGCCCGGTGAGCACGCAGACCGCGGCCCCGCTGGCGGAGTCCAGCACCTGACGCAGTCCGTCGAATCCCTGGGCGTCCGGCAGCCCGAGGTCGAGCAGCACGCAGTCGACCCCGGCCATCCGGGCCCGGGCCTCGTTCAGGCTCCGCGCGACCAGCAGGTCGACCGCCGCGTCGCTCTCGGCGAGCAGCTCCGAGACCAGGAAGGCGTCGGCCTCGTCGTCCTCGACCAGCAGGACCCGCAGCCGCTCCCGGGGCGGCAACTTCGCGTGCCGGCCGAGCCCGCCGTGCGGATACGCCGGCAGCGGCACCACGGATGATCCGGTCACCGTCGCGCTCCCCATCGCGGGGACCGTCCGCCGGCGACGCTCCGTCGCGTCACTGGTCCCTCCTCGCTCCGATCGGTCGCCAGCCGTGACCGTCGGCGCCCGCCCCCGGGCCGCCCGATCGAGGCCGATCCTTTGTCACCCCAACGCTGCCACACCACACCGTCAGCACCGAAATTGCCGGTGCCGCCCCGCCGCTCACCGCACGGTATCCGCCTGGTCCGCCGCGGCCCGCTCACGTACCCGGGCCGCCTGTCGCGAGATGACCTCACCAAGGATGCCGTGCAACCGCCCGCAGTCGACGCAGTGCAGATTGTCGTCAAGTCGCCGCCCACCGCAACCCGCGCAGCTCCCCCGATCGGCCGGATCCCGGTAGGCGGACAGCGCCTGGGCCAGGGCCCGGGCCAGATGGGGCGTGATCGACACCGTCTCCGTGCCCGAAATGGCGGAGACTGTGAGGAAACCGAGCGGCTCCGTGTCCGGTTCCGGGTCGTACGGGGAGACCCGCGCGACAAAGTCCCGCACTACGGCGATCGGGTCGGGAAGTACAGACATACGTGTCACGCTATGCGACCGGTGGCGGTTCAGCCGACCCGGGCGACCGGCGCAGGATCGGGGCGCCATGATGGCACCCGCTGCCGTACTCCCCTGGAGGCACCCGTGCCCACCCCCGACGGGCCGTCCCCGGCCACCCTCGACAACACCTCGCCCACCGCCGACACCGCCGGATCGTCCACGGCCGGTCCGGGTCGACTGCTGCCCGCCGCCGACCGGGCGCTGGCCCGGCCCCGCCGCCGCGTGCCGGCGGCGCTGGCCGCGCTCGCCGTACTGCTGGTGGTGGGCGTCGTCACCCTGGCCGGGCTGCGGACACCCGCACCACTCGGGGCCGGGGCGCCGGCGGACCAGTTCAGCGCGGAACGGGCATACGGGCACCTTCGGACGATCGCGGCGGAAACCCACGTGGCCGGCAGCCCGGCCGCGGAGCGGGTCCGGGTCCACCTGGAGACGACGCTGCGCGGCCTCGGGCTGGAGACCGAGACGCAGGACACCGTCGGGCCGGAGGCCGGGCAGCTCAGCGGCGGGGCCGGCGGGGTCACCCTGGCCCGGGTACGCAACGTGGTGGCCCGGATCCCCGGCACCGATCCCACCGGGCGGGTCTTCCTGGTCGCCCACTACGACTCGGTGCAGTCCGGGCCGGGCGGCAACGACGACGGCGCCGGCACCTCGGCGTTGCTGGAGGTGGCCCGGGCGCTGACCACCGGCCCACGCCCCCGAAACGACGTCGTCCTCGTCTTCACCGACGCCGAGGAGGCCTGCCTGTGCGGGGCGGCGGCGTTCGCGTCCGGCCATCCGCTGGCCGCCGACGGCGGCGTCGTACTCAACCTGGAGGCGCGGGGCAGCACCGGACCGGTGATCATGTTCGAGACCTCGGTCCGGAACGCCGGCCTGGTCGAGGTCTTCGGCCGGGCCGCCCCGTACCCGGTCGGCACCTCGTTCGCGGTCGAGGTCTACCGGCTGCTGCCGAACGACACCGACTTCACCGCCTTCCTCGACCAGGGCTTCGTCGGGCTGAACGCCGCCTACATCGACGGTGCGGCCGTCTACCACACCCCGTTGGACACCCCGGACCGGGTGGACCGGGGCACCCTGCAGCAACACGGCGCGAACGCCCTGGCGCTGGCCCGGGAGTTCGGCACCGTCGACCTGGCCGAGGTGACCGCCGACGGGGACGCCAGCTACTTCCCGGTACCCGGTGGACTGGCCCGGTACCCGGGCTGGCTGACCCTGCCACTCGCCCTGCTCGCGCTGGCCGGCGTCGGGGTGCTCGGCTGGCTGGCCCGGCGACGCGGGCGTACCACCTGGCCGCGACTCGTCGCCGGGTTCGGCCTGGCCCTGGTGCCGATCGTGGTCGCGCCGGTCGGGGCCCAACTGCTCTGGGCGGCGATCGGCGCGATCCGGCCCGGGTACGCGACGCTGCTCGACCCGTACCGTCCGCTGTGGTACCGGCTCGCGGTGCTGGCCCTCGCCGGCACCGTCCTCTGCGCCTGGTACGCCCTCACCCGACGCCGGGTCGGTCCGGCCGCCCTGGCCGTCGGCGGCTTCGGCTGGCTGGCCGTACTCGGGGTGGCGCTCGCGTTCCTGGCCCCCGGTGGGTCGTACCTGACCACGCTGCCCGCGCTGGCCGGCACGCTCGGCGGACTGCTGGCCCTGGCCACCCGCCGGGACGGCCCCTGGGCGGTGGTCGGGGTGACCGTGGGCGCGGCTGTCGGCGTACTGATCCTGCTGCCGACGGTGGTGCTGCTCTTCCCCGCGCTCGGCCTGGCGATGGGTGGCGTCGCGGCGCTCTTCGCGGTGCTGCTCGGGCTCGCCGCGCTCCCGGTCGTCGACCTGCTGCACCCGACGGCCGGCGGGCAGCGGGCGATGGCCGCGCTCCGGGCCAGGCGGGCCGGTGCGGTACCCGCGCTGGCGGCGGCCCTCGCCACCGTCGTCCTCGCCGGGGTGGGGCTGGCGGTGGACCGGTTCGACGCCGCCCATCCGGTGCCGACCCAGCTGATGTACGCCCTGGACGCCGAGACCGGCACCGCCCGCTGGCTCAGCACCGAGACCGACCCGCAGCCCTGGACGGCACAGTACGTCACCGGTACCGGCCGGGCGGGCGACGCCTTCCCGGCCTTCGGCGACGAGGAGTTCCGGGTCGGCCCGGCACAGCCGGCGGCACTGCCCGCGCCCCGGCTCGACGTGCTCGCCGACCGGACCGAGGCCGGGGTACGCACCCTCCGGCTGCGTCTCGTCCCACAGCGACCGGTACGTCTGGTCTCGCTGCACGTCGACCCGGCGAGCGCCACCGTCGTCGGCGCCCAGGTCGCCGGCCGCCCGGTCGAGGTCGGCGGTGCCGAACCGTTCGGGGTGGTCTTCCACGCGCCGCCGCCGGACGGCATCGAGGTCGAGCTGCGACTGCGGCCGACCGGCGGCCCGGTGTCGCTGCGGGTCATGGACGGCAGCGACGGCCTGGCCGGGCTGCCCGGGTTCCGGCCCCGACCGCCGGAGGTCGGGGTCGTCGGCTCGCACGAGTCGGAACTGGTCGCGGTCGCCCGCCGCTACCCGTTGTGAGCCGGGCCGACGCTGGCCGGTACGTGCCCCCGGTGACCCGGACCGGCCGTCGGCGGCCCGGTGGTGCACCGCCCGGAGCGGCCGCGACGGGGCGCCGGGAGCAGCGGAGGTAACACCGGCGGCCGGCGCGACGCTGTAGTGGCTGAGATGAACAGTCAGCACATCAGCAGGCTCGACGGCACCGTCGCCGAGCGGCTGCTCGACGGTGACGGCCGGCCGCCGCCCGACCTGGCGGGGCTCGTCCGCCTGCTCGCCGCCGCCTCGGCGGCCGCCCGCCGCGGTGAACTCGTGGCCGAGCCGACGGTGCTGGCGGCGTACCGGTCCGTCCGGCGAAGGGTCCGTGGGCCCCTGTCCACCGGACCGGCCGTGGCCGGGGCGGATCGGCCGTCATCTGGTCGGGCAGAAGGCGCGTCGGGCCTCGAACGGATCAACCCCGCCCTGACGGCCGGCGCCACCCGCGCGCCGTCCACACCGGTCCCGGCGCCGGTCCGGTGGACAGCCTCGGGACCGGTCCGGCGGCTGGCCTCGGTGCCGTCACGTGCGGGCCGGTCACCGGCGGCCCGGTGCCGCCACCGGACGGGTCGGCCACCGCGATGACCTGGCTGATCAGCGTCGCGCTGCTACTCGGCCTGGCCCGGCTCGTCACCCAGGCGGTCTGCGCCGGACGACACCGCCGGCGGGAACAGGCCCGGTCCCGGACCGGGCCACGGTTCCTCGACCCGGTGACCGTCGTCGTGCCGGCCCACAACAGGGCGGCGACCATCGCGGCGACCGTACGGTCCCTGGTGGCCAGCGACTATCCCGCCCTCGACGTCATCGTCGTCGACGACGGCTCCACCGACGGCACCGCCGACGTCGTGGCACGGATGCGGCTGCCCGGGGTCCGGGTGGTCCAACAGGCGAACATCGGCACGCCGGCCGCGTTGAACACCGGGATCCGGCACGCCCGCACCGAGTTCCTGGTCCTGACGGACGGGGACACCGTGTTCCAGCCGGACACCGTGTACCGGCTCGTCCAGGGGTTCGCCGACCCGTCGGTCGGCGCGATCTGCGGCAGGACGAGGGTGGTGGACCGGCGCCGGCCACTCGGCCGGTGGCAGCACCTCGACCAGGTCACCGGCGTCAACCTCGACCGCCGGGTGTACGACGTGCTGCGCTGCCTGCCCACCGTCGCCGGGGCGGTCGGCGCGTTCCGCCGGGAGGCGCTCCGGAACGCGGGCGGGGTGCCGTCGGACACCCTCGCCGGGGAGACCGACCTGACCATGGCGGTGCTCCGGGCCGGCTGGCGGGTGCCGTACGAGGGGCGGGCGGTCGCCTGGACCGAGGCGCCGGCGACACCGCGTCAGCTGTGGCGGCAGTACCACCGCCGGTGCCACGGCACCCTGCAGGTGGTCTGGAAGCACCGCCGGGCGGTACGGGAGCGGGGTGCCGGTGGGCGGCTCGGTCGACGGGCGCTGCCTTACCTCGCGGTTCTCCAGGTGCTGCTGCCGCTCGTCGCGCCGGTGGTCGACGTCTTCGCCGTCCACGGGCTGTTCCTCCTGCCCTGGAGCCCGCTCGTGCTGGCCTGGCTCGGGCTGCTCGCGCTACAGGTGGCGACCGCCGGGTACGGGCTGCGTCTCGACGGGGAACGGCTGGGACCGCTCTGGACGTTGCCGGTGCAGCAGCTCCTCCACCGCCAGCTGATGTGTCTGGTGGTGATCCGGTCGGTGGTCAGCGCGCTGGCCGGTGGTCGGCGGCGCGGGCACCGGATCGACGCGGCGGCCCTGGTCGACCCGCCGGTCGGCGGACGTCCGCCAGCCGCCGGCCCCCGGGACCGCGGCACCCGCTGGCCGGCGAACCGTGCCGGATATCCCGACCGTTCCCGGGTGCGGATCGACCGGGACGGCTGAGGACCACGCCACCCTCAACGGGCCAGGTGGCGTCGGGCAGGTCCCCGGCCGGTTTCGACGACCGGCCGGGGACCACGCCGAGGTGTAAGGGAGGGCCCCTTCCTATCGTTTTCTGTTGTGGAAGGGCCCCTTCCTAGCGCCCGTCGCCGTTGTCCTGGTCGGCGACGAAGGCCGCGATCCAGGCCAGCGGCGCGTTCCAGTTGATGGTCAGCTCGTTCGTCGCCCAGGACTCGATGTCGTCGATGTAGCAGAACTGCGGCGCGCAGCCGCGCAGCTTCTGCTGGGCGACCGGGTCCTGGATCGCCGAGTTCGGGCCGCCGGAGAGGGTGCCCCGGGGCGGGTTGGGCAGGTCGGGGTTGAGCTGGCGGGCGTACCAGCGGCTGTGCTGGTTGCGCGACGCGACCTCGCCGTAGCCGGTGACGTACGACTGGTTGAGGGCGTTGCGGCCGAAGATGTAGTCCATGGTCTGCAGCACCCCGTCGCGGTAGCGGTCCTTGCCGCTCAGGTCGTACGCGACCGCCATCACGATGGCGTTGTTGACGATCAGGTTGTTGGAGCCCCAGTCGAACAGGTTGTCCGACGGGTTGTACGGGATGCCGTACGGGTGGGCCCGCAGGGTGGCCAGGTAGCGGTCGGCGCCCTGCAGCACCGAGGTCTTCACCCGGCTCCGGTCCGGCAGGCCGTTCGGTACGACAGCCAGCTGCAACCGGCCCAGCGCGGCGGTGTTGCCCCAGTCCAGGCCGCGCTCCCGCCAGACGTCACCGGTGTGGTGCGGCGAGGCGAGCACGAAGGTCCGGTACTCCTTCGCGCCGGTGGTCAGGTACAGCTCGGCGGCGGCCCAGTAGAACTCGTCGCTGACGTCGGGGTCGCTGTAGGCGCCGCCGCCGTTGGCGTCGTTCGGGTCGGCGTAGATCTCCGGGTTGGCCTTCGCCGCCGCCCAGGCCCGCTCGGCGGCGGCCAGGTTCCGGTCGGCGAACCTGCGGTCGAACGGCCGGAAGACCCGGGCCGCCTGGGCCGCGGTGGCGGCCAGGTTGAGGGTGGCGGCGGTGGACGGCGGGTGCAGCTCGCGACGCTTGTCGTCGACGTGCGGCAGCAGCGGCAGGCCGGTCCACGAATCGTCGTGGATCTTGTGGTGGGCCATGCCGGCCAGCGGACGACCGGCCGGTACCTGCATCTTGAGCAGGAACTCCTGTTCCCAGCGCGCCTCGTCGAGGATGTCCGGCACCCGGTTGCCGCTCTCCGGCAGGGCCAGCGTCCGGTCGCCGAGCCGCCACGGCTCGCCGGTACGGGACCGCACCGAACGCTCGTACTCGCTCATCAGCTGGTGTACCGAGATGCCGCCGTTGACCACGTACTTGCCGTGGTCGCCGGCGTCGTACCAGCCGCCGGAGACGTCCAGCGTGTAGTCGCAGACGCCGGGCTGGCAGGGCACCACGGTGTCGCCCTGGTTCGGCGCCACCCCGACGTGTCCGGCCGGCCGGCCGTAGCCGGGGCGGAGCGTCTCGGAGATCTCGATCCCGCTGCGCTGGGTGTAGTAGAACTTCAGCGCGTCGGTCCGGAGTTGCTCGTAGAAGGCGGAGCTGATGTCGAACGGCCGGCTGGTCTCGCCGTCGGCGGTGAGCGTGTAGCCGGTGCCGGCACGGGTGTGCCGACCGAAGTCGACGGTGTGCACGTTCTGCCCGGAGGACGGGTCGAGGCCGCGCGGCGTGGTGTGGCCGTACGCCACGACCCGGCCGGCGCCGTCGCGCAGCTTCCACGGCAGGGGTGTGGTCGCGTCGGTGACCACGGTCGCGTTCTTCGGCCCCTTCGGCAGGTAGCCGACCTGGTTGACCCGGACCCGGGGGCCGGTGTCCGGGACGTACACGTCGGGTTCGGCGCCGCCGGTCAGCGAGACGTCGTCCAGGCAGATGGTCCACGGTTCGGCGCTGCCGCCGAGTTGGAAGGCGACCTGGGCGTTCGGCAGGTCGACCGGGGAGGTGAAGGTGTACCGGTAGTTGTTGCCGGAGACGCTCAGCTCGGGGTTGGCCGACAGGTACTGGGTGTACGGGTCGACCGGGAGCTGGATCAGCGCCTTGCCGACCCGGGCCGGCGTGGCCTGGCCGAAGAACCGGAACTCGTACGTCTCACCGGCGACCAGGGCGACGTTGTCCTGCCCGATGATCACGTCCCAGGGGTTGACCGTGCCGCCGGGGATGTTGGTGCAGAGCTGGCCGGTGCTGGAGTCGAGGGTCAGGTTCGGGGTGCCCCACCAGGGGGCGTGGCCGTTGTCGAAGGTGCCGTTGACGATCTGCTCCGGCGCGTCGGCGGCGACCGTCGCGGTCCGGCCCGTCGGGGCGTACGCGGCGGCGGGTGTGGTCACCACGGTGGCGGCCAGCGCGGCGGTGGTCACGGCGGCGAGGGGGACGGCTCGCTGCCAGCGGGGTCTGGGCACGGGAGTCCTTCCGGTGGGCACGCGGTGACCGGGGGCCGGCACCGCCGGGCGGGTGTCTGGTGCGGACGGACCAGTCTGGTACTGATGGGCCGAGATCGATGGAAGCGCTCCCAGCCCGGTGGATACGGGGAGATTGACATCGAGTTTCCGGCCTGTCAACAGCCCTTCCGAAGTGCGGCAGCCGTTGATCGCGATAAATCGGACTAAGGTCGGCAGGAGATGTCACCCGGCCGGGTGATGTCGCGTCGAGGCGGCTGTTCCGAAAGATCTAGGACTGACCGGTCCGGGCCGAACGGGCAGCATGTTCACCGACCGTCGAATCCCCGTGGCCAACCGGTACCGGCGCGAACGACGCCTCCGGCGCCCGCCGAGCAGAGGAGCCCGCAGATGATCCGCAAGTACGGCAAGGCCCTCGCCGCCGTCGCCGGAGCCGTGCTCACCGTCGCCTACGGCGCACTCTCCGGCGACCAGCGCATCGAGTCGGACGAGGCGGTGCAGATCGCCATCGCCGCCGCCACCGCCGTCGGCGTCTACCTCGTCCCGCTCGCGCCGCGGTACCGGTGGGCCAAGACGGCCGTCGCCGTTGTCCTCAGCGTCCTCCAGGTGCTCGCCACGGTGATCCTCGGCGGCCTGGACTCGAACGAGTGGATCGCGCTGCTGCTGGCCGCACTGACCGTGGCCGGTGTCGGCGCCGCCCCGGCGGTCTCCGACAACGGCGTGAGCGCCCACACCCCCCGGACGACCAGCGGTGAGCCGGCGTCGTCGCCCGTCCGGCACTGACGCCCCCGACCGGCGGCGTCGCCACGGCGCCGCTTCACGACGCAGGGCCCCGTTCCGGTCGGAACAGGGCCCTGCGCTCGACACACGGTGGCGTCATTTCCAACGGAAATGGACAAAAAGCCGACCGAAGTTCTTCGAGTCCTTCTCCACCCGGTGGTAGAGCTGCTTGATTTCCTTCTGGTCGAGGAACCGCAGCACCCGCTTCTTGAGCTGGCCGGAGCCCTTGCCGGGGATGATCTCGACCATGGTGGCCTTCTTCGCCACGGCCTCGTCCATGATCCCGCGCAGCGCCCGGTCGATGTCCTGCCCACGGTTGAAGATGTCGTGCAGGTCGAGCTTGAGCTTCATCGGGCGGCCACCGACGACACAGGGTCCATGGCACCCCATGGTAGGCGGGCCGCCGGCGGGCGGGCCGCGCTCACCGGCGCCCGCCGCCGACCCGGATCTGCACCCGCTCCAGGGCGATCCGGTAGTCGTCGTTGGCCGCGTGCATCGCCGCCGCGATCCGCAGGTGCCGCAGCGCCTCCACGGGCCGGCCGACCCGTTCCAACGTACGGCCCAGCACGTGGTGGGCGTAGTGGTCGCTGGGGTCGCGGTTCACCAGCGTACGCAGCTGCTCCTCGGCCCGGCCGAGCTGCGCGGTCTGGAAGTAGGCACGGGCCAGCAACTGCCGTACGGCGGCGTTGTCGGGCTCCGCCTCGACGATGGGCTCCAGCAACCGGGCCGCCTCGGACGGGTCCCCGGTCTCGAAGTACATGGTCGCCCGCCGGTAGTCCGCCAGAAGATCCACTCAACCCACCTCCCAGTGTCGCCGCCACTTGCCTCGACGCTGGCACAACACCGCCAGCCGCGCGACTGTTCCGCCCTCTGCGGCGCTCCGACCGGAACAGGGGCTTTTCGAACGGAATATCCCCCTCAACCGGGCCGGATCGCCCAGGCCCGTACCCCGCCGACGATGCCGGCCGTGTTCGGCACCACCACCACGTCGTCCCCCATCCGGGCCAACTGCTCGGGCCGGACCAGCCGGGAGTTGCCGCCACCCAGGTAGAGCCGGTCCCACTGGAACACCGGACGCAGCCCGTCGACCACCGTACGGACCCGTCGGGACCAGAACACGTCACCGAGCCGGCGCCGCTCGTGCTCCCCGATGTACGTGTCGTAGCTCATCCCCCACCGCACCGGCGCCTGGGAGAGTTCCAGGTGCGGGGCGAGCACCCCGCCGTCGAAGAGCGCGCAGCCCAGCCCGGTGCCGAGGGTCAGCACCAGTTCCAGGCCGGTCCCGGCGACCACCCCGGCACCGTGCACCTCGGCGTCGTTGAGTACCAGCACCGGCAGGCCGAACGCCTCGGCGAGGGCGCTCTGCGCGTCGTACCCGGACCATTCGGAGACCAGTGCGGGGTCCGGTTTCGTACGCGGCCCGGCCCGGGTCACGTAGTGCGGCGTCGCCACCACCACGCCGTGCCGGATCATCCCGGGCATTCCGACGGTGACCCGGTCGGCGTCGGGTAGCCGGGCCCCGAGATCGCGCAGCGTGCTGACGAACAGGCTCGGCGGCAACGGATACGGCGTCGGCACCCGCAGCGGCCGGGCCCGCATGGTGCCGGCCCCGTCGAGGACCGAAGCCTTGATCCCGCCGCCACCGCAGTCGATCGCCAACGTGGTCTTCACCGCCACAGTCTGCCGCCAGGAACGCCGGTCCGTCCCGCCCGGCGCGGCGCTCCGCCCGCCGATCCACGCCCCCGACCGACGCCCGACCCGGCTCGACACCCACCCCGGCCCGACATCCATCCCGGCACGTCGCCGGCCTGCTCCGCCGGCCGGAACGCGGCCGACCGGTGCCCGCCGGTCGCCCGATACCATCGGAGTCCTCATGAGCGCCACACTGATCGCCAAAGACCTCGCCGCCGGCCACGGGGAGCGGGTCCTCTTCGTCGACCTCGAACTGGTCGTCGCCCCCGGTGACGTGGTCGGGGTCGTCGGCGTCAACGGTGCCGGGAAGTCGACGCTGCTGCGTACCCTCGCCGGCTGGCAGGCCGTCGAACACGGCACCGTCAGCCTCAGCCCGCCCACCGCGACCGTCGGCTACCTGCCCCAGGAGCCGGAACGCCGGCCCGGCGAGAGCGTCCGCGATTTCCTCGGCCGGCGGACCGGGGTGACCGCCGCGCAGGCCGAACTCGACGCGGCCACCGAGGCGCTGACCGCCGGAGCCGACGGCGCCGACGACCGGTACGCCGTCGCGTTGGAGCGCTGGCTCGCGCTCGGCGGCGCGGACCTGGCCGAACGGGCCGACCAGGTCGCCGCCGAACTGGGGCTCACCGTCGACCTCGACCAGCCGATGACCGCCCTCTCCGGCGGCCAGGCCGCCCGGGCCGGGCTGGCGTCGCTGCTGCTCAGCCGCTACGACATCTTCCTGCTCGACGAGCCGACCAACGACCTCGACCTGGCCGGGCTGGACCGGCTGGAGCAGTTCGTCACCGGGCTGCGCGCCGGGACCGTACTGGTCAGCCACGACCGGGAGTTCCTCACCCGTACCGTCACCCGGGTCCTGGAACTGGACCTGGCGCAGCAGCAGGTCCGGCACTTCGGCGGCGGTTACGCGGCCTACCTGGAGGAACGGGAGGTCGCCCGCCGGCACGCCCGCGCCGACTACGAGGAGTACGCCGACACGTTGGCTGCGCTGGAGGCCCGGGTCCGGACCCAGCGGGCCTGGATGGAGAAGGGCGTCAAGAACGCCCGCCGGAAGGCGACCGACAACGACAAGATCGGCCGGAAGTTCCGGGCCGAGTCGACCGAGAAGCAGGCGGCGAAGGCCCGGCAGACCGAACGGCTGATCGAGCGGTTGGACGTGGTCGAGGAGCCGCGCAAGGAGTGGCAGCTCCGGATGGAGATCGCCGCCGCGCCCCGGGCCGGTGCGGTGGTCGCGGCGCTGCGCGGCGCCGTCGTACGCCGGGGTGCCTTCACCCTCGGCCCGGTCGATCTCCAGGTGGACTGGGCCGACCGGATGGTGATCACCGGGGCCAACGGCTCCGGCAAGACCACCCTGCTGGCGGCACTGCTCGGACGGCTGCCGCTGGACGAAGGCCGGTCGACGCTCGGCCCCGGGGTGGTGGTCGGCGAGGTGGACCAGGCACGCGGACTCTTCCTCGGCGAACAGGCCCTGCTGGACGCCTTCGGTGCCGCCGTACCGACGATGGCCCCGGCCGACGCCCGGACCCTGCTGGCGAAGTTCGGGCTGCGGTCGGCGCACGTACTGCGCCCCGCCACCACCCTGTCGCCCGGCGAGCGGACCAGGGCCGCCCTGGCCCTGCTCCAGGCCCGGGGCGTCAACCTGCTGGTGCTGGACGAGCCGACGAACCACCTCGACCTGCCGGCGATCGAGCAGCTGGAGTCGGCGCTGGAGTCGTACCCGGGAACACTGCTGCTGGTCACCCACGACCGGCGGATGCTGGAGACGATCCGGACCACCCGGCACCTCCGGGTCGACGCCGGCCGGGTCAACGAGAGCTGAGCGGCGGATCCGGCAGCCGGTCCGGCCCGAGCTGGTCGAGGGTGTAACCGTCCGGGTAGGCCGCGTTCGGCTGGCCGGACGTCCAGTGGTCGGTGTCGCGGACCCGGGTGAACCGGCGTGCCCGGCCCCGTACCCGCAGCAGGCCGTGCACCGCGACCTCCAGCGCCCGGGACGGTTCGGGCAGACCCAGCGCGGCGCGTACCGGCGGGTCCAGCACGGCGTCGGTGGTCACCGCCACCGCCCGGCAGGCCCAGGCGCGGTCCCGCAGCGGACCGGGCAGCCGCCGCGTCATCAGCTCCCGGGTCGCCTCGATCAGCGTGCGGGCCGCCGGATCGAAGGCGAAGTTGACCCGCTCGAACTCGGTGAACTCGGCCTCGAACGCGGCCAGGGTCGCCGGGATGTCCCGGATCCGCAGCGCCGTCCCGACCCGTCGGTAGAACTGGAAGGTGGCCTCGCGCTCGACCGGGTGCAGCCGGCGTCGCCCGAACCGGTCGATCCACCGGGACGGTACGAACACCAGCGTGCCGAGCACGTACCGGTACTCGGCGTCGCTGATCTCGTGGACCCGGTGCATCCGGTCCAGCAGGGCGAGCACCTGCCGGCCCCGAGGATCGTCGACCCCGCTGCTGATCAGCTCGTACATGATCGCGCCGGTGTCGTATCCGCGCTTGAGCGGCCGACGGGTCAACTCGCCGGTGGCGAGCAGCAGCCGGGCGATCGACGGCACCGCGTACGTACGGTAGAACGCCAGGTTCAGGCCGATCCGCATCTCCGGCCAGAACTCCCGCAGCACCATGTGCCGGTAGATCCGGTGATGGTCCACGACGGGATCCAGGTCCCGCAGGTGATCCGGCGCCCGGCGACGGCCGGCCGCACCCACTGCCCGCATCGCCGTACCCCCCCGGTCGGTGCCGATCCCCCCGCCGGCACGGTACCGCGTCGCGGCGGCCGGACCGAGCCGCACGTCTGGCGGTGGCCGTGCCGGCCGGCGCCGGCAGCGGGCCCGGCAGGGATCGCCACAGCCACAGCACCGGTATCCATCGATGTCCGTTTGTCCGTGCGGCCAACTGGGCAAGTCTCCTGCCATGCTCAAGTGGGAGTACGCCCTGCTGGTCCGGCGGCGCCAGCCCCGGATCGACGATGCCGGCTGGGAGCTGGCCTACACCTGGTACGGCCCGGACGGCGCCGTGCTCGACGTCTCCGCGTACGGGGACACCGCACTGGCCCACCTGAACCGCGCCGGCGCCCAGGGCTGGGAGCTGGTCTCGGTCACCGAGGACGGCAACATGCAGGGCAGCGCCGAGCTGCACCGCTACCACATGAAGCGGCCGATCACCGTCGCCGCGCCCCGGGCCCGGATCCGCAACGTCAACCGGGGCAGCCGACGCGCCGTCGGCTGAGGTGTAAGGAAGGGCCCCCTCCTATCGCTTCTTGTATAGGAAGGGCCCCCTCCTCACAGGCATGGCGCGGCGGAAACCGGGTAGGCGGGGCCCGGAGGTGGGCATGGTCGCGCAACTGCACAGGGCGCCCTCCGGAGAACGGTTGCGGGCGATCGACGAGTTTCTCGGCATGGCGTACGCCGATCTGGTCACGCACGACAGCCGGATGCGCGGGACGGCGGTCGAGGCCCGGTTCGACCGGGGCGTCGCCCACCTGACCGGTGACGTCACGGACGCCGCCGAGCTGCGGATGGTGCGGGACCTCGTCGGGCGGTTGGACGGCGTACTGGCCGTCTGGTCCCAGGTCCGGGTGGCGGGGCGGGAACCGGTGATCGTCGACCTTGGCTGCGGGGCGGCGAAGCAGTACCCCGACAACCTCGGCCTGGACCTGCGGGTGGCACCGGGGGTCGACGCCCAGGCCGACCTCTCCGGACCGCTGCCGCTGGCCACCGACTCGGTCGACGTGGTCTTCACGGTGCACATCCTGGAGCACCTGATCGACTTCCTGACGCTGGTCGACGAGATTCACCGGGTGCTCCGACCCGGCGGTGTCCTGCACGTGATGAGCCCCTGGTGGGGGCATGTCAACGCGGTCGCCGACCCGACCCACGTACGGCTGCTGGACGTGCAGACGATCAAGCACATGTGCGACCGTCATCCGGGCGCCCCGCGCTGGTATCCACTGCACGCCGGCTGCGACGGCGCCTCGATCTTCGCCGACCTGACCCCGCTGGGTCCGGCCGATCCCGGTCCCGAGCGCGGGCACCTGGCCCGGTTCTTCGACTGACGGTGACCGGCTGGCGATCCCGGCCGCCGAGGCGGGAAGGCATGCCGGTGCTCCCGGCGGGAACCCAGCGGTGTCCGAACGGTCGAGTCTGCTGGGGAGGTCGACTCATGCGCGCGGTGATGGCGGAGTCGTACGGGGCGATGCCGGAGGTCCGGGAGATGCCGGAACCGTCGCCCATCGGTGGGGATGTGAAGATCGAGGTCCAGGCGTCGTCGCTGAACGGGTACGACGCGAAACTGGTCGACGGATTCCTGGGCGGCGACATCGAGCACCAGTTCCCGGTGGTGCTCGGCCGTGACTTCGCCGGCATCATCACCGAGGTCGGTCCCGGAGTGGCCGGTTTCATGCCGGGTGAGAAGGTCTTCGGGGTCGTCTCCAAACCACGGCTCGGCGACGGATCGTTCAGCGAGTACGTCGTCGTACCGGAAAACACCGGACTGGCCCCGTTGCCGGCCGGGGTCGACTACCGGTCGGCGGGCGTCCTCGGCCTGGCCGGGGTGGCCGCGTTGGCCAGCGTTGACGCGGTGGGACCGGGGCACGGCGAAATGGTGCTGATCTCCGGCGCGACCGGCGGGGTCGGGCACTACGCCGTACAGCTCGCCGCCGCCCGCGGCGCCTCGGTGATCGCGACCGCCGAGCCCGGGCCGCAGGCCGACCTGATGTTCGAGTTGGGGGCCGCACACACCGTGGACCACCGGGGTGACCTGGCCGCCCAGGTACGACGGCTCGCGCCGGCCGGGGTCGACTGCGTGGTGCACCTGGCCGGTGATCCGAACCTGCTCGCCGACCTGCTGGTCCCGGGCGGACGCTTCTCGTCCAGCCTCGGGGTCGGTCCGGAGCAGCTCGGCGGCCGGGATCTGTCGGTCACGCCGATCGAGGCGGTGCCGGACCGGATCGTGCTGGAACACCTGGCCACCGAGGTGGCCGCCGGACGGCTGCGCCCGTCGATCGCCCGAACCTACCTGCTCGACGAGGTGCCGCAGGCGTTCGCGGATTTCAACAGCAGCGGCACGGTCGGCAAGATCGCCGTCGCGGTCAGCTGAACCAGGGTCCGTACGGCGGGTCGGCTCCGGCGTCAGTCGGCTCCGGCCGCCCGGCGGGCGAGCAGCTCGGGGGCGAGCAGCACCACCGCCCGCGGCTCCACCCGGACCAGTTCGGCGTCGGCCAGGTTCCGCAGTGCCCGGTTGACCGAGACCCGGGTCAGTCCGAGCGTCTCCGCCAGCCCTTGCTGGGCACCGGGCAGCGGGACCCGCCGGCCGGTCCGTTCGGCGGACGTGACCAGCCAGGCCGCCACCCGGGTGGGTGCGTCCGCGAAGGCGGTACGGACCAGGTCCCGTTGCCGGTCGCGTAGTTCGCGGGCCAGGTGCGCCAGGACGTGCCGGCGGACCGCGGGTACGTCGTCGACGAGCCGCAGCAGCTCCGGGGCGGGCAGCAGCCGACAGCGGACGGTGGTCGCGGCCACCCAGGTGGCGGTGTGGCGGCCCCCGTCGAGTACCGCGCTCTTGTCGACCGCGCAGGGCGCGGTGAACTCGCCGAGTCGCAGCCGCCGGCCGTCGACCGTCTCGTGTACGGCGGTCAGCGTTCCGGCCTCCACCACCAGTACGTGTCCCGCCGGCTCGCCCCGGACGGCGAGCACCGTCCCGGCGGGTACGACGCGTGGCGGCGCGTGGTCGAGCAGCTGGCGGAGCCGCTCCGGCCGGAGTCCGGCGAACAGTGGTACGTCGGCGAGTGCGCCCAGGTCCGTCGCCTCCATCCGGCAATTGTGCCGCCCCACCCGGTCCGGTCCACCAGCACGGTGGGCGGACCGCGTCAGCTGGTACGCGTGGCGGTCGGCGCTGTATCGGCTGATACAGCACGGGCCGGGTCGCCGGCCGTACGATCCGAAGATGATCGTTGTGGAACTGAGTTTCAGCGCCGACGCGACAGAGCGGCTGGCGGCCCGCCCGGCACACCGGGAGCTGTTGACCGGGTTGTACGCCGAGGGACGGGTGTTGGCCGCCGGGCCCTGGCCCGACGACTCGGGGGCGTTGCTGATCTTCGACGCGGACGAGCCGACGGTCCGCCAGATCCTGGCGGATGACCCCTACTACCGGACCCCTGGCGTGACCGTGGAGCGGCTACGGGAGTGGCACCCGGTCGTCGGCGGCAAGGCGCCGGCCGCCTGACCACCGTTGCATCGCAGCTGGGCCAACCCCGGGGCGGGCCGGACGACCTGACCGCCATCCCGTCACAGCTGGGCCAACCCCGGGGGCGGGCCGGACGACCGACGCTGACCGGTCGCTGCTAGCTGTTGGTGGGCAACGGGCGGCGGGACTTCGCCGCCTCGACGGCCCAGTTCAGGGCGTAGTCGGCGACCTCCTCCCAGCCGGGCTGGGCGAGGCTGTAGTGCGCCCGACCCGGGAACTCCTTGTAGCCGGTGATAGCGGTGGACTTCCGGTACCGCCCGGCCGTCGCCTTGCTGATCGTCGGCGGGGCGACCCGGTCTGCCCCGTCGGCGATCAGCAGCAGGGGCGCCCGCTGCTCGTTGCCGAAGTCGACCCGGAACGCGGTACGCGGGTTGACGTTCGCCACCGCCGCCTCGAACAGCACGTTGCCGGCCGCCGGTACGGCGTACCGGTGGTAGATCCGCTCGGCCTCGGCCCGGGACATGGTGTTGGTGAGGGTCTGGTGGAACCGGTCGAGCGTCAGCGGCACGGCCCGGTGCCGGTTCGTCGGGTTGCGCAGCACCGGCAGGCTCGCCTTCACCGTCGACAGCGGTATCCGGAGCACGCCCTTGACCGGGGCCGAGTCGATCGCCACCCCGGCCGCGCCGAGCCCCCGGTCCAGCAGCATCTGGGTGAACGCCCCGCCGAAGCAGTGGCCCATGAGGATCGGCGTACGGTCCAGGCTCCGGATGATCCCCTCGTAGTGCTCGACGATCTGCGCCACGCTGAGGTCGGCCAGGGCGCTCGGGTCCCGCCGGAGTTCCTCGACCTCCTCCTCCATGCCCGGCCAGGCGGGCGCCAGCACCCGGAAGCCGGCGGCCCGGTAACGGTCCGCCCACTGCTCCCAGCTGCGCGGGGTCAGCCACATGCCGTGGATCAGCACGATGCTGTCGGGTGGGGTGGGTACGGCGGGGATGAGGGGCATGATGTCCTCTTCCGGGCGGTAGCGGCCTGAACGGGCGTTCTGAGGTATCCGGCGTCGCCCGCCCCGGATACCCGGGCCCGGCCACCCCAATCCGGTCCGGCGGAGATGGTCGGGCCCGGTACCGGCCTACCGGTCGAGTCGCTGGTAGCGACGGACGGAGAGGGGCAGGAAGATCCCGGTCAGCAGGACGGGCCAGCCGATCGCCAGCGTCAGCGCGTGCCGGGCGAGCCAGGAGTCCCCGCCCCAGCCGGGATTGCCGAAGAGTTCCCGTACGGCCGCGGTCGTCGCGGACAACGGGTTCGCCTCGGCGAGTACGCCGAGCCAGGCCGGCATCGTCTCGGGCGAGACGACGGCGTTGGAGAGGAAGAGCACCGGCCAGACCAGGATCTGCAGTACGGCCACCGACTCGGGGTGCCTGAGCAGCAGCGCGAGGTAGATGCCGACCCAGAGCAGGGCGAAGCGCAGCAGCAGGAGCAGCCCGAGAGCGGCCAGCGCGGCGCCGGTACCCGCGTGCCACCGCCAACCGACGGCCAGTCCGCAGCCGATCATCACGAGCAGCCCGGCCACCGAGTTGAGCATGTCGGCGCCGCTGCGGCCGAGTACCACCGCCGACGAGGCCATCGGCATCGCACGGAACCGGTCCGTGACGCCCCGGGCGACGTCGGTGGCGACCGCGCTGTAGGTGGCCTCGATGCCGAAGAGCATGGTCATGGCGAACATGCCCGGCATCAGGAACTCCCGGTAGTTCCCGCCGCCCCCGGGAATCAGCATTCCGCCGCCGAACAGGTAGCCGAACATCAGTACGACCATGATCGGGAAGAGCAGGCCGACGACAACCTGCGCGGGCTGGCGTGCCCAGTGCGCCAGGTCCCGACGGGTGACGGTCCAGCCGTCCTGGAGCGCCCAGCGCAACCGCTGCGGCACGGTACGGGGCGGGGTCGGGATCGCGATGCTCATCGGGCCGCCTCCGGCTCGCGTCGTCGGGCCGAGGGATCGTCGTCGGTACCGGCACGGTCGCTCCCGGCATCCCGGGTGAGATGCAGGAACACCTCGTCCAGGGTGGGCCGGCGCAGCGCGATGTCCTCGGCCACGACACCCTGCTCGTCGAGTCCGCGTACCAGTTCGGTGAGGGCGCGGATCCGGTCCTGGACCGCCGCGCCGACCCGTCGGTTCTCCCGGTCGACGGTGACGTCCCCGCCGCCGAGGCGGCCGAGCAGCGCGGCGGCGGCCGGCAGGTCGTCGACCTCGTGCAGCACGACGTCGAGTCGGTCACCGCCGCGCAGGGCCTTGAGCCGGTCCGGCGTGTCGTCGGCGACGACCCGGCCGGCGTCGACCACCGAGATCCGGTCGGCGAGCTGGTCGGCCTCGTCCAGGTACTGGGTGGTGAGCAGCACGGTCGTTCCGGTGCCGACCAGGGCACGGACGGCTGTCCAGACCTCGTTGCGTCCGCGCGGGTCGAGCCCGGTGGTCGGTTCGTCGAGGAAGAGCACCGGTGGGGTCAGGATGAGACTGGCGGCCAGGTCGAGCCGTCGTCGCATCCCGCCCGAGTAGTTCCGGACCGGCCGGTCGCCCGTGTCGGTGAGCCCGAACCGGGCCAGCAGCTCGTCCGCCCGCTGGTCGGCCACCCGTCCGGGCAGGTGGTAGAGCCGGCCGAACATCGCCAGGTTCTGCCGGCCGGAGAGCACCTCGTCCAGTGCCGCGTGCTGCCCGACCAGCCCGATCCGGTAGCGGACCTGGGCGGCCTGGCGGGACACGTCGAAGCCGGCCACCTCGGCCCGTCCCCCGTCACGGCGCAGCAGGGTGGTGAGGATCCGCACCACCGTGGTCTTGCCCGCGCCGTTCGGCCCGAGCAGGCCGTGCACCGTACCGGTGGGCACGGCGAGATCAAATCCGTCGAGCGCGAGCCGGTCGCCGTACCGCTTGCGCAGTCCTTCGGCCCGGATCGCCAGCGCTTCGGCCATCACACCCCTAATCCCGTACGCTGTATAGAATGGCCGCCAGAATATAGCGTACGGCGTAAGGAGTTCAACCCCGCCGACGAACCGGGAGAATGGCGAGGTGACCACGGAGTACAGCGGCACCGGCGACCCCAAGCGGAGCATGGAGCTGCTCTGGGGCGTACCGGACCGACCCAGGCGCGGACCGAAGCCGAAGCTGACGGTGGCGCGGATCGTCCGGGCCGCGATCGAGATCGCCGACGCGGAGGGGCTGGCCGGGCTCTCCATGCGCCGGGTCGCCGACCAGCTCGGGGTCACCGCGATGTCCCTCTACACCTACGTGCCGGGCAAGGGTGAGCTACTCGACGTCATGCTCGACACGGTGTACGGCGAGGACGCCGACCCGGACACCCCCGAGGGCGACGGAGGATCCGCCGCCGACTGGCGGGCCGGACTCGAACGACTGGCCCGGCAGAACTACGAGCGCTACCAACGCCACCCCTGGTTGTTGCAGGTGGCGTCCAGCCGCCCGGTGCTCGGCCCCAACCTGATGGCCCGGTGGGACCGGGAACTCGCCGCCGTGGAGGGACTCGATCTCACCGAGATCGAGATGGATCTGGTGATCACCCTGCTCGCCGACTACGTGCACGGCGCGGTGCGCGGCGCGATCGAGATGACCCAGGCCGAGCGACGCACCGGGATGACCGACGAGCAGTGGTGGCGCTCGTACGAGCCACTGCTGGAACAGGTCTTCGACGCCGAGCGGTTCCCGGTGGCGGCCAGGGTCGGCGAGGTCACGGGCGAGGAGTACCAGGCCGCGGCCGACCCGGCCCGGTCCTTCGAGTTCGGTCTGCAGCGGGTACTGGACGGGATCGGGACGCTCGTCCGGGCCCGGGCCGCCGAGGCGGACGAGCGGGCTTGACGGCCCGTCCGGTCCCAGCCGGGCCGCCCACCTGCCCGGGAGGCGTTGCCTCCCCCGCCGGACCCTCGATATATTCACTTCCATCATCGAATGGGAGCGTTCCCACGGACGGCCGGTCCAGGTGGACGTGACGGGGAGAGTCGAGCTGCATGAGCACGATCCGGCTGCTGGTGGCGAACGGGTGCAGCTTCGCCCGGGGCGCCGAGCTGGCCGCACCGGAACGCGACGCCTGGCCGGCCCTCGTCGCCGCCGAACTCGGCATCGGGGTCGCCAACCTGGCCTGCGACGGCGGATCCAACCGGCGGGTCGTCCGCAGCACCGTCGCACACCTGGACGCCGTCCGGCGCGCCCACGGCCTGGCGTACGACCAGATCCTCTTCGTCGGCATGTGGACCGCGCTGAGCCGCGACGAGTACTACGACAGCCGGATCGAGGACGGCCCGGTCCGTCCCGACCTCGGGGTACGCCCCGACCTGCCGGAGGAGCCGCACTGGCAGCGGGTCGCCGACTGGAAGGCCGCCGAAGGGGACCGGCCGTCCAGGGCGTACCTGAAGCACCTCTTCAGCACCACCGGCGAGACGGTCAACTTCTTCGTGGACTGGCTGCTGCTGGAACACCACCTCACCCACCTCGGCGTGCCGAACCGGTACGCGTTCGCCTGGGAGGTGCTGCCCGACCCGATCCCGGCCGAGGCCGCACCGGTGATGCGCGCCCTCCGCGCCGACCTGGTCCTCGGGCAGCTGCCGCCCAGGGCGCACGACACCTTCCGGGAGATGGTGTTCGGCAAGGTCCCCTTCGGACACTGGGACCACCCGCTCCGCGAGGGCCACCGGTACTTCGCCGAGGTGCTGCTGCGCTGGCTGCGCGCGGACGAGCGGCTGCACTTCCCCCGCCCGGCCCGGAGTCCGGCATGACCACGGTGACCCCCCGGCCGGCCACCGTCCCGGACTCGCCTCCGGTCGGCGTCCCGGCGCGCCGGCCGGCCACCGTACCGGGCCCGCGACCCGCGGCGCCCGTCCGGTCCGCGACACACGGTGGGCCGGCGGACCAGGCCGACCCGGGGCCGGTCTCGGTGATCATTCCGACCCGCAACGGTGCCGCGACGATCGGCGCGCAGCTCGCGGCGCTCTGCCGCCAGACGTACCCGGGGCGGTGGGAGATCGTGGTGGTCGACAACGGCTCGACCGACCGGACCGCCGAGGTGGTCGCCGGATTCCGCGACCGGCTCCCGGGACTGCGGCTGCACCGGGCCGCCGCCGAGGCCGGCACCAGCTACGCCCGCAACGAGGGCTGCCGGGTCAGCCGGGGGCGGCTGCTGCTCTTCTGCGACCAGGACGACATCGTCGGCCCGGACTGGGTCGCCGAGATGGTACGCGGACTCGCCGTCTTCCCCGCCGTCGGCGGACACGTCGAGCGGCACCTGCTCAACGACGAGGTCTCGCTGGCCACCCGACCCGAGAAGCCGCCCGGATCGCTGCAGGGCGGCTTCGACTTCCTGCCGTACGCGCTCGGCGCGAACTGCGGCGTACGGCGTGGCGTCTACGAGGAGCTCGGCGGCTTCGACCCGAACTACCGGTACGGCTCCGACGAGGTGAGCTTCTTCTGGCGGGTGCAGCTCGCCGGCCACCGGCTCGGCGCGCTGCCGGACGCGGTCGTGCACTACCGGCTGCGCCGCGACCTGCCGTCGATGGCCCGGCAGTACTACGCGTACGGCCTCAGCCATCCCCGGCTCTACCGGGACTTCGCCGCCGCCGGGCTGCCCTGCTCGGTCCGGGCGGCGGCCCGGGAGTGGGGCTGGCTGCTGGGTCACCTGCCCGACCTGGTCCGGTCCCGGAAGTCCCGGGCGGTCTGGGTGACCAGGTGCGCGATGCGCTGCGGGCGGCTGGTCGGCAGTCTCCGTCACCGGGTGGTCTTCCCCTGACCGCCGCCCGTCATCCGGTCAGCCGCCGCCCGTCAGCCGCAGTCAGCCCGGACCCGGCCACGGCTGGTCGTCCTTGAACAGGTCGTCGGCGGGGTACCGGACCCCGATCCGGGACCGGACCGCATCCATGATCCGCAGCACCGCCATCGTGTCCGCCAACGTCACCAGCGGACTCTCGGTCCGGCCCTCGCGCAGGCAGCGCATCACCTCGACCGCCTCGTGCACAAAACCCTCACCGTCGTACGGCACGTCGACGATCCGGGGTTCGACACCGTCCCGATACACCCGGAACGTCGACGGCCGGAAGAAGCCCCGGCCCAGCTCGATCCGGCCGGCGCTGCCGCAGACCGCCGCCGTCCACGGGGTGTCGGCGCCGATCGAGCAGGTGAGGGTGGCGAGGCCGCCGTCCGGATAGCCGAACAGCATCCCGGTGCTCTCGTCGACCCCGTACGGGGTGAGCGTGCCGAGCGCACCGATCGACGCGGGTACGCCGAGCAGCAGGTGGGCCAGGGTCACCGGATAGATGCCGAGATCGAGCAGGGCACCGCCACCCAGCGCCGGGTCCCGCAGCCGGTGCCCGGGGTCGACCGGCCCGACCAGCCCGAAGTCCGCCTGCACCAGCCGGGGTACGCCGATCGTCCCGTCCCCGACCAGCTCCACCAGCCGTCGGATCGCCGGTACGCAGCGCAGCCACATCGCCTCCATCAGGAACAGGCCGCCGGCACGGGCCCGGGCCACCAGGTCGACGGTCTGTCCGGCGTTGACGGTGAACGGCTTCTCGCACAGCACCGCACGGCCGGCGTCCAGCGCCAGCCGGACCGCGTCGTAGTGGATCGCGTGCGGGGTGGCGACGTAGACGACGTCGACCCGGTCGTCGGCGACCAGTGCCGGCCAGCCGTCGTGGGCGCGCGGGATCGCGTACCGGGTGGCGAACCGTTCGGCGCCCGCCCGGGTACGGGACCCGACAGCCACCACCTCGGCGTCCGGCAGCCTCCGCAGATCCTCGACGAACCGGCCCGCCATCCAGCCGGTGCCGAGGATCCCCCACCGGATCGGCCGGCCGGTCACCGGCCCGTTCCCGAACCGGCCGCCACCACCGGCAGCGCCCCGGCGACCGGCAGCGCCCCGGTGACCGGCAGTGCCTCGGCGACCGGCAGTGGTTGCCCGGCCGGCAGTGCCTCGGTGACCGGCGCCGCCTCCGCCGCCGCGTGCCGCCGGTCCAGGTCGTCCCGGAGTGCCAGACAGCCGCGGACGTACCCGACGGCCCGGGAGATCGGCGGATGCGGGTCGCCGTCGCCGCAGTACTCGACACAGATCGCCGGCACGCCGAGCGAGGCGGCCCGGGTGATCCAGGCGTAGTTGTCCAGCACACCCTCGGCGGTGTCCACGTTGAAGTCGGCCCGACCGCCGTCCGGGTACAGGTTCTTCAGGTGGAAGTAGCCGAGTCGGCCGGCGAGTTGGTCGAGCACCGCCGGATCCCGGTCCGGCTCGCTGACGACGTACGCGTTGCCGGGGTCGGCGGTCGCGACCACGTCCGGATGGTCCACCATCGCCAGCAGTCGGGCGGTGGTGGCGACGGTGTCGTGCACCGACCCGGGATAGACCTCGACCCCGACCCGTACGCCGTGCCGGCCGGCGTACGCGCCGAGCCGGCGGTAGCCCTCGGCGGCCCGCGCGTAGTGCCGTTCCTCGGCGACGGCGCTGCCGTTGCGCCGCCAGTCGTCGGGGTCGCGTTCCAACGTGCCGGACCAGCCGTTGACCAGGCCGACGCCGTGCCGGGCGGCGGCGGTGATGGTCCGTTCCGCCAACGCCAGCGAGGCGGCCCGGGCCTGCGGGTCGTCGGAGACGAAGTCGCCGGTGTAGCCGACGCAGTGCACCCCGACCCCGTACCGGCGGCCGAGCGCCACCGCGTCCGCGACCTCGTCCTCCACCCGGGCCGGGTCGAAGTGGAAGTGGACCAGTTCGATGCCGTCCCAGCCGTACCGCCGGGCCACCGCGAAGACGTGCCGCAACGGGTAGCGGCGGAAGGTGTAGCTGTGCAGGACCAGTTTCATGGGTTCTGTCCTCCGCTCAACGCCAACCGCACTCCGCCGTTGGCGACGCTCCGGTCAAGTGCGTGCAACACCCGCAGGTCCCGCAGTCCCCGGGCGATGCTGACCCCGGTCGGCACCGGCTCACCGGCGGCGCAGGCCGCGAGCGCCCGGTACTGGGCCAGGTACGGATCCACCGGCTCCGGCCACAGCCAGCGTCGTCCCCGCTCGTCGCAGACCAGGACCGAGCCGCCGGAATCCATCGCCCACGAGTCGCGGACGACGACCAGGCCGCGTTCGCAGACGACGGTGTAGCGCGAGACGCCGACGCCGGGCGCCTCGGTGAAGGACGCCTCCATCTGCAGCCGCCGCTCGTCGCCGAACCACACGGTCGCCTCGACGAAGATGTCGGTACGGTCCGGGTCCCCGCTCGGATAGCCGGTGGCCCGGCAGGCGGTCGGCGCGGCGTCGAAGACGTCGGCCGCGGTCAGCAGCGGATAGATCGCCAGGTCGGCGAGGCAGCCGAGGCCGCTGTCCGCCCGGCGGTTGCGCCAGTCGCCGTCCCGGTGGCCGAGGTGGCTGGCGGTCATCGACCGGGCCGGTCCGAGTTCCCCGGACCGGATCAGTGCGACCACCGCGCGGTTGTAGGCGTTGTACCGGGACATGTAGCCGACCATCGCCGGCGCACCGGACGCCATCGCCGCCCGGAAGATCCACTGCCCGGCGTCGACGGTGTCCGCCAACGGTTTCTCCACCAGCGTCGGGATGCCCCGGGCCAGTGCCTGACAGGCGAACTCGGCGTGCCGGCGGTTCGGGGTGGCGACGTGCACCCCGTCGAGCGGCGTACGGAGGAAGTCCCGGGCGTCGGCTCCGCACAGCGCACCCGGGAACCGGGCCGCCACCGCGCCCAACGCCACCGGATCGGTGTCCAGCACCGCCGCCAGGCACAGGTCGTCCGTTGCCGCGATCGCCGGCAGCAGCGACCGCCGGGTCAGGAATCCGGCGCCCACGATCCCGATCCGGAAGGTCACCGGCGGTCACTCCCTCCATCGATCGCCGGACCACCCGGTGCCGGCGGGCCACACTCCGCCGCCCCGGCGGACGACCGGTCGACTGCCACCGGCGGCGGCGTACCCGACGCACCCGGGCACCAGCGCAGCAGCAGGCAGCGCGGGGCGAGCGAGAGGTAGGTGGCGCCGGCCAGGGCGTCCAGGGTGCGGCGGAGCGTGGTCAGGGCCGGGCCGAACACCCGCCCGTCGGCGGCCACCGGCCGGTCCGGGGCGAGCACCACCGCGACGCCGACCGACCGGGTGTGCCAGACGAGCTGGTACGAGTGGTGGTTCCAGGAACTTCCCTCGTGCACCTCCACCGGACGGCCGAGCCGTTCGGTGAGCCCGCGATCGGCCCCCAGGACGGTGGCCAGCCCCACGCCGTACCCGACGACGTGCAGGGTGGTCAGGTCCGGCCGGTTCGCCAGCCAACCGGCCAGCACTCCGGTCAGTTCGTCGGCGCTGGAGACCGGCCGGCCGCCGACCGGGCGGTGCGCGGCGGTCGGGAGCGCGGGTACCAGCCGCTTGTAGTGTTCGACGGCGTCGTGGCTGGCGAAGCGCAGCCCGTGGCGTACCGCCACGCAGGCGACCAGGGCGGCGACCGCGTAGCTGGTGACCATCGCCCCGGCCACCGGACCCGCCCCGCCCTCGTTCCGGGGCAGCACGGCGCTGGCCTCGCCGAGGTCGAGCACGATGTCGCCCGGTGCCGCCGGCCGGCCGCTGTCCGGCTCCGCCGTCCGACCTGTCCTACCCGCGACCACCGCCTCCGGCCACGGGCGGAACCGCTCGGACTTGCCACCCCAGCCCTGTCGGGCGGCCTGCAGGGTCCACAGCCGCAGGCCGGCACCGGCCCCCGCCGGCAGCCGGAACACCACCCGGGGCGTGCCCGTCGCGGGCAGCCGCCGGGACTGCTCGCCGGCCCACTCGCCGATCGCCGGCAGCGCCTCGGCGAACTCCCGGTAGACCTCGGCGAACCGGGGCCGGGTGAGCATCCGCGCGGCGAGCAGCGCCGGCACCGACAGCGGGACTCCGTAGAGGGCCACCTGGTCCCGGCCGCCGGTCAGGGAGAGCCCACCGTCGTGTTCGGACAGTCGGAGCGGCGGGGCGCCACCGGTCCGCTGCCAGAGCGCCGCCAGGGTGTCGGCGAGCAACCGGGTCTCCCGGGTACGTCCGGAGGAGCTGACCGCCACACACGCCGTTCCGGCCGCCTCCCCCACCTCGCCGAGCACCCGTCGCAGTACGACCGGATCCAGCGAGTCCAGTACCCGGACCCGGGACTGGCCCGGTACCGCCTCGCAGAGCGCCCGCAGCCCGAACGCCCAGCCACCGGTGCCGACGAAGAGGGCGCGTCGGCAGTTGCGCAGCGGTTCCGTCTCGGTACGGGCGGCGAGCAGCCGGGAGATCCGCGACCAGGGCGGCGCCTCCACCCAGCCGAGCCGGGGTACGCCGGCCAGGGTGGCCAGCGCCGCGACGGTGCCGGCCGGCCCGTGCCGTTCCCCCCGGGCCGCCGCCCGGACGTACGTCCACAGCTCGGCTCCACTCGGCTCCGGCCGCCGGCCGCCGGTCACCACGGGCCTCGTGAGTCACCGGTCGGGTGGATCACGGTCCCGTCCAGCCGGAGGTCGACCACCACCCGCAGTGGCGGGTGGCCGGCGACCGTACCGGCGGCGAGGAGTTCGGCCGCCACGGCCGGCAGCGCCGGCAGCGAGACGAGGTGGCTGACCAGCGGCGTCAGGTCGATCGAAGGTCGGCCGGCGACGCCGACCGGCAGGTCAGACGGAGATCGGACGGCGACACCCGTCAGCAGGTCCGACGGAGGTCGGCCGGCGCCGCCGGTCAGCAGGTCGAGGGCGGCGGCGAAGTCGGCGCGGCGTCCGCCCCGGCTGCCGACGAGCGTGCAGGACCCGCCGGCCGGGTTGTCGACCCGCTGACGCCCGGCGGCCGAGCGCAGCGGCCCGGGGTCGACCGCCGCACCGCCCACCGGCAGTGGCCGGCCGGCCGGGAAGCCACCGAACAGGTGCAGTACGGCCCGGTCCGCCAGAGCCGGCCAGATCTGTTCCGTCGCCGCCGGCCCGGCGTCACCGGCGACCGCGACGACGGCCAGTCCGGCGCCCCGCCCGGCGGTGGCGGCACGTACCCCGGCGGCCAGTCCGGGGTCCAGCGGCAGTACCGCGTCCGGGGCCGGCAGACCACGGCCGAGCGCGGCCCGCAGGCGCCGGTCGGTCCGGGCCGCCACCGTGACGGTACGGGCGCCCCGGACCCGGGCGAGCGCGACGTGCAGCAGCGCCAGTACCCCGCCGCCGACGACGAGTACGTCCTGCCCGGCCCACTCGCCGGACATCGCCTGCTGGGCCCGGAGCACCGCCGCCAGCGGCTCGACCAGCACCCACTCCGGACCGCAGTCGCCGGGCAGTCCGACGAGCTGCCCCTGTCCGAGGGTGCCCCGGTCGACGACGACCACGTCCCGGAAGACCCCGGGGATGTTGTGCCCGAGTTTCAGGTAGTCGTCGGTGGGGTGGTTCGGGTTGAGGGTCACCAGGTCACCGGGACGGGGCCCGTCCGGGACGTCGGAGCCGACCTCGACCACCTCGGCGACACACTCGTGGCCGAGCACCCCCGGCTCCAGGCCCCGGTCGCCTCGCAGGATCTGCAGGTCGGTGCCGCAGAGTCCGGCGTACCGGGGGCGGAGCAACAGTTGCTCGCGACCGCACCGGGGCCACCGGCCGGCCCCGAGCAGCAGCCGCGCTTCGCCGACCGGCTTGACCACCTCCCGGGTCCGGCCACGCTGTTCGGCGAGGTAGCCGGCCATCCCGGCCAGGGTGGCCAGCTCCGGATCGTCCGGGACGTGCAGCAGGCCGGTGCGGTCGGCCGTCGTCCAGCCCTGGAACCAGCCGGCGTCGACGGCCAGTTCGGCGAGCCAGCCGCGCAGCGCGGCGAACCAGGGCCCGCCCACACCGTGTGCGAAGCCACCGACCACGACCACGGTCCGGAGGCCGAGCTGGGCGCAGACCTGCAGCAGCACCACGGCGAGCGGCCGGGTCGCGGTACGCAGCACGTCGAGGGTGAACGGGTCGTTGTGCCGGGCGGCCTCGGCCAGCGTCCGGGTGGTGATCCGGGCCGGTTCGCCGCCGACCAGCCGGTGCAGCGCCGAGCCGGCGAAGCCGCGGTTCGGCCGCTGCGCGCGGCGGATCGCGGCCCGCACCACGGCCGGGCCCGAGGCGTACGCGCACAGGTCGGCGACCGCCCCGCAGTCGCACCACGGCAGGTCCAGCCGGGCCAGTTCCTCCTGCGCCGCCCGGTCTCCGGCGGTGGCGGCCCGACCCAGCCAGGCGGCGCCGACCGGTCCACCCGGCACGGTGTCGAGTCGCCCCGCCTCGACCGGTACGTGGCCGATCTCCCCGCCCAGCCCGGCCGGGTCGGCGAGCACCTTGGCGGTACCGGGCAGGCTGTCGTCGAAGACCTTGACCGCCACCCCGGTGCTCACCGTGACCAGGGCGAAGCGGCCGAGCCTCCGGTAGTGCCAGGCGGCGGCGGCCACGTCGTTGAGGACGGTGACCCGGGCCCACGGCAGCCGTCGCGCCAGTGCGGCCCGTACGTCGAAGCCGGCCGACTGCGCCTGCCAGAGCACGCTCGCGTCCCGGACCTCACCGTCGACGGTGACCACCGCTCCGAACGCGACGCCGAGGTCGCGGCGGTCCCGGCTGCCGGCGGCCCGGTGCAGCCGGTCCGCCTCGGCGGCCAGCCGGTCCAACAGGTCGGCCCGGATCTGGTCGAGGGGGAAACCGGGGTGGTCCCGTCGGTGGGGGGTGTCGAACCGGACCACCTCGCCGACCAGGCGTCCCCGCTCGGCCAGGGCGAGCCGGGTCCGGGTACCGCCGACGTCGACCACGATCCCCGGTCCGGCGGTCGGCACGTCCGGGGCGGCGACGGCGCCGTCCGACCCGACGACGGCGGCGGTGCCGGGGCCGTCCGGGGGGATGGTGGGTACGCCGGGCGTGGCGGTACCGAGCCGTGGTGTCGTCGACATCGGGTCAGCCCGGGGCCGGTTGTGCGCAGGCCCGGCGCAGCAGGTCGACCAGGGGTTGGCGGGGACGGCACCGGTCGAAGCGGAACGAGGCCATCATGTCGTCGATCTCCACCTCGTCCATGTCCCGGAACAGTTCGCCGAACTCCGGCAGCAGCGCCTCGGCGAAGAGGATCTGCGGCACCAGCCGGCCGACGAGGAACTCGCTGCCGAACGGGAACGGCAGGTAGTTCGGGAACTCCTTGGCGAACAGTTCCCTCAGCGGTCCCATGACGTGCTGGATCTGGTCGTGCCGTCCACCCCACAGGTCCACGCCGAGCCGGGCCTTCTTCTCCAGCACCGGCCGTACCCGCCGCAGCCACGGGCTCTCCGGGTCGACGGTGAGCGGTGCCGCCACCCCGATGTCCTTGTACGGCCAGAACGCCCAGTTGGCCTGGTGCCGGGTGTAGATGTCGAACTGGTCGGCGAGCAGCCGCAGCCGCATCCGGTCGGTCTCCGGGTCGCCGGTGAAGACCACGTTGAACTCGCCGACGTAGACCGGGGTGCCGGTGCGGTGCATGTACTCGCTGCGTTTGAGGAAGGTCCGTTCCAGTACGGCGGCGTCGAAGTACTGGTCCCGGGAGTCCTCCGGCAGCAGGATGCCGTGCTGGTAGGAGACCCCGTCCGGGGATTCCCAGACGTGGGTGAGGTGGGCGACGCCGGGGTAGCGGCCGTCCGGGACGTACCCGGGCGGGGCGTAGTCGTGGTGCGAGTAGACGACGTTCGGCAGCGGTTCGCCGTACACGTCGAAGTCGTTGGAGTAGCGGTTTCCTTCGAGGATGACGATGTGCCGGGGGTCGACGTCCCGGATCGCCTCGACCAGCCGGCGCGAGTACGGCCCGACCACCTCGCCGCTCGGGTCAGCCGGCTCGTTCACCGGGTTGTACGCGGCCACCCACGGCTCGTCCCGGTAGCGGGCGGCGATCTCCCGCCACAGGTGCACGACCCGGTCCTGGAAGTGCGGGTGCTGCCAGAACTGGGCTACGTGGGTCGGGTTGTCGCTGTGCCAGTCCTGGTTCTGCCAGCCGGGCAGGGCGTGCAGGTCGATGATGGTCCGTACGCCGTTGCGGGCGAGCAGTTCGATGGCCCGGTCCAGGTGGTGGAAGCCGGACTCCCTGATCTCGAACGGCCGCTGGTCGTCCTCAAGGTGGCGGTAGTTGACCGGGATCCGGACCACGGTGCAGCCGAGTTCACCGATGAACCGGGCGTCGTCGGCGGTGAAGAAGTGCTCCAGGAACCGGGCGAAGAAGAAGTCGGCCCGCTCGGGGCCGAGCACGTCCCGGACGGCGGCCCGCATCCCCTGCTCGTACGCCGGAAAACCGGTCATCCAGTTCTCGAAGTTGAGCCATCCGGCAAGGCCGATCCCACGCCAGATAACCGGCTGACCGTCGTCGTCGACTATTTGATCGCCATTGGTCCGGAGGAATCCGCCGGGACATGGCAAAGCAGACCGGGACACGGACATGCCACCCCCTGTCTTTCGCTCGTCGGGTGCATTGCCCGTTCGGATCGATATTGACTCAATACGATTTGTCGACGGCCGTCAAGAGGTGCTACATGATCAAATGGACGCGCTCCCATTGCCGACCGTCGCGCCACCCACCACCCGTACCCGTGGGCCGGATCCCAGCGATGGCACCGCCGGGACCGGCAGCCGGAGGTGTCGGACGATCATGACGTATACCGCGGACCCCGGTTGCCTATAGCGATGAACGACGATATCTTGCTCTGGGATGTTAACGATCCCATCCACCGCTCCCCGGCTCACCGACCACGGGGTGAAAATGGTTTGGCCGCGCCCGTTCAGATCAGTCCTATCCGCCGTACGGCGCCTCGTCCGACGACGTCGCCGGACGAACCGTCGCGACCCGTTTCTCTACAAGTGAACGCCTGAAACGATCTGGAAAACGAAACGGTGTCGACGCCCGGCCGGGTTGGAACCTGGCGCCTGGTACTCCAACGTCACTTGATCTTCCGGCTGGTTTCCCGAACGAGTCTGCGCTGGTAGTGGGATCGTCGGGCTCGGGCTTGGGATGTTCGTCGCCAGGTCGACCAGTGCAGGGGTGTGGGCGGGTGGTCGCGGCAGGGCGAGCCCTCTGCCGGCCGTCTCACTCGTAGTGCCGACAGATCTGCTGTGCCAACTGCTTGACACGCTCACGTGCTTCGGGCGGGTCAAGCACGGTCACCGCGTCCCCGAAAGGCAGGAGCTGGCGCACGTCTTCGAGGCTGCGGATACGCAGTGTGGCTGCCACCGTGCCGTCTCCATCGGACTGACCGATGGTCAGGCGCGAGCCGAGGATGCGTTTGGCGCGTTCGACCTGGCCGACGTCGAGGCGGATCCGGATCAGCCCGTCGCTTGCGGTTTCCCAGCCCGACGTCAGATCGGCTGCGACGGTTGCGAGGTCCGCTCCAGAGCGGAGTCGGCTGGGGCTGCGGAGGGGCTGCCAACGGGTGACGTGCTGTAGGGCGAACAGGTGTGGCTTGCCCCGCTCGTCCGCGACGAGGTACCAGCGTCCCGCCTTTGCCAGGAGCCCGTACGGGTCGACCGTCCGCCAGCGGGCCGTCGTCTCGGCTGACCGTTGGTATTCGAGCTTCAGGCGTACTCCCCGGCGGAGGTCTCCGATGATCGCGGCTGGCGACACGCCCTCAGGGTCGCGGCCAAACCATGGTCGGTTGTCGCTCGTCACAAGGTTTCCGATTGCCAGCAGGTCTCCTTGCGGTGATGTGCCGGCGACCTTGCGCAACGCGCGTCCGGTGACGTCATCGACACCCAGCCGTCGGCGCTGAGTGTCGTCGAGACCGGTGAGCGCGAGATGCTCCCGTTCGTCTGGTGTCAGACGCGAGGTGTCCAGTGCGCCTCCGGGGAGCAACGTGACGCCGCCGTGCCGACCGCGCCGCAGCACAAGCGGAAATCCCGCCTCCTGAAGCCAGTGCAGGTCCCTGATGATCGTTCTCGCCGAGACGCCGACCTCGCCCGCCAGGGCGGTGACGGTCGTCGTTGGCCGAGCCTGTAGCGCCACCAGCAGCGAGAAGAACCGATCGGGTGTCATACGTCGATCTTTCTCAAGAACATGACGGATCCCGGCATGTTTTCCCCCTACGGTCGTCCCCGTCAGAATCCCAGGAAGGAAGGCGTGCCCATGCCTGCACCGAACATGTTCATCGTCTACGTCAGCGACGCTCCGTCCGCCGCCCGCTTCTACAGCGACCTGTTCGACATCACGCCCAGCCTCGAGACCCCCGGCTTCGTCGCGTTCGACCTCGCCCCGGGGATCCAACTCGCCCTGTGGGACCTGGCGAAGGAAGACCTTCACCGGGCGGCCCTGCGCACCAGCGAGATCTGCCTGGCCCTGCCCGGGGCGCCAGAGGCGATCGACGCACAGTTCGCAACCTGGAAGGGCAAAGGAGTCCATGTCGTGTCTGAGCCGCGAGACGAGTCGTTCGGGCGGACCTTCGTGGTCGCCGACCCGGACGGCAACCTCATTCGGGTCGCGCCCGTCGGCTGAACCGCTCCCGCCTCGGGGCTGGCGAGGGGCCCTCGCCAGGTGGACAGGTCTCCGGGATGGCCGACCGAACGCGGATCTGCAAGCAGATTAGGCAGGTCAGGGTGCGGCATCCCACTCACCCAAGCACCGTCGCCCGCCACCGCGGCCACCCGACACGGAATCCGCACGACCTGGCGGCTACGAAACGTTCGAAGCCGCGTCCA
Organism: Plantactinospora sonchi; assembly: GCF_036422035.1. Taxonomy (NCBI): domain Bacteria; kingdom Bacillati; phylum Actinomycetota; class Actinomycetes; order Micromonosporales; family Micromonosporaceae; genus Plantactinospora; species Plantactinospora sonchi. The sequence continues at coordinate 151,438 of NZ_JAZGQK010000013.1, read as the reverse complement.
GGACAAGCAAGACACGCCCTCGAGGTCGGCGAATCGATCTCGGCAGCCCCACCAGCCGGAAGACCAAGTGACGTTCGAGTACTAGCCTGACGGCAGGGCCAGGCGACAGGGCGGTGTCCGCCCGGTGCGGAGGGGCGCGTGCAGGCGATCATCCAGGATCGGTACGGTCCGCCCGAGGCGTTGCGCCTGCGGGAGATCGGGCAGCCCACGGTCGGTGACGACGAGGTGCTGGTCCGGGTACGCGCCGCCTCGGTGCATCCGGACGTCTGGCACGTCGTCACCGGCCACCCGTACGTGCTGCGCCTGATGGGTTCGGGGCTGCGCCGGCCCAGGTGTCCGGTCCCCGGCACGGACCTGGCCGGCGTAGTGGTCGCGGTGGGCCGCAGGGTGACCGGGTTCCGGCCGGGGGACGAGGTCTTCGGCGAGAGCCTGCGCGGTTTCTCGTGGCGAAACGGCGGTGCCTTCGCCGAGTACGCGGTCGCCCCCGAGGAGGGGCTGGTCGGCAAACCGGCCAACGTGACGTTCGAGCAGGCCGCCACGGTGCCGACCACCGGATACATCGCCCTGCTGAACCTCCCGACCGAACGGTTGCGCCCCGGTCGGCGGGTCCTGGTCAACGGGGCCGCCGGTGGCGTCGGGGCCGTCGTTGTACAAGTCGCCAAGGCGCACGGCGCGCACGTGACCGGCGTCGACCACACCAGAAAGCTGGACCTGCTCCGCTCGCTCGGTGCGGACGAGGTTGTCGACCACACCCGGGTGGACTTCACCCGCGACGACCCCACCGGCGGCGCGCGCTACGACCTGATCGTCGACATCCCGGGAAACCGTCCGTTTTCCGCCTGCCGGCGGGTACTCGCCCCGGACGGCTGCTACGTCCTGATCGGACACGACCAGTTCGGCCGGACCGGGCACCGCTGGCTGGGCAGCCTGCCTCGCTTCGCGAGACTGGGCCTGACGTCACTCTTCGTACCCCAATTGCGGCGGGGTTCCGCCAGCCTGAGCAAGCGGGAGGCGATGGAGCTCCTCCGTGCCCACCTGGAAGCGGGTGAGCTGACGCCGGTCATCGACCGGACGTATCCGCTCGCCGAGGCGGGTGCCGCGCTCCGCCATCTCGCTGGTGGCGAGGCGCTCGGGCGGATCGTCCTCACCGTGTGACAGCCGGCTCCCCGCCCCTGCTGTGGTTCAGCGCCCGGGCAGCAGCCTGCCGCGCAGCACCACCGCCGACGGATGGTCCAGCATCCGCAGGTCGGCACGCGGATCGTCCGGATAGACCACCACGTCGGCGGGCGCACCGACCCGCAACCCGGGCAGCCCGAGATAGCTCCGGGCGCCCCAGGACCCGGCACCGAGCGCGTCGTGCGGGGTCATCCCCGCCGCGACCAGCGCGCGTACCTCGTCGGCGACCCGGCCGTGCGGTGGCGCATCGGTCCCGGCCAGCACGCGTACGCCGGCCTCGGCTGCGGCCGCGACCAGCGTTCCGTGTCGGCTGGCGCCGTCGACGTACCACCGGCGGGTCGGACTGTCCGGGGTGGCCCGCCGCCGTTCGAGGCTGGCGGTGATCACCTTCAGGGTGGGGGTGAGCGCGGTCCCCTGCCGCGCCATCTGGTGCAACAGCCCCGGATCGAGGCACATGCCGTGCTCCACCGAGTCCACGCCGGCCGCCACCGCCGCCGCGCCACCCGCCGCGTGCTGGGAATGCACGGCGACCCGACCGCCGACCGCGTGCACCGCCTCGACCACCGCCCGCAGTACGTCCACCGGCAGCGGCTCGTCGTCGAACTGCCAGTCCGCGATCACCTTGACCCAGCCGCTGCGGCGGGCCTGTGCGACCGCGAGGTCCGGCAGGTCTGCGTGGTCGGCCCGGCGCCCCCAGCCGTCGAAGAACTGGCCGTGCTGGGCGATCCACGGCCCGGCGTAGACCGCCCTGGGCAGTTCCGGGTCGGCGCCGAACCAGTCCGGCGGGTCACCGGCCAGGCCGGGAGAGCGGATCATCGTCACCCCGGCGGCGGCGTGCGCCCGCAGGTCGGCGCGGAGCAGCTCGTCGTCCAGCGGATCACCCGGCGCCGACGCCCCCGGGTGGGTGTGCGCGTCGACCAGCCCCGGAATCAACCAGCCCTCGGCGACCAGTTCGGCGTTCCGGACCGGATCGTTGGTCCACCGGTCGCCGACGGCGTAGAGGTCGACCGGATCACCGTCCGGCAAGGCCCGGCCCCGTACCCGCAGGACTGTCATATACCGACCCCTCCCCCGTCATGTGGCCGCTTCCGGACCAGCCTGCCAGGCGGGGACGCGTCGGACGTACCCGCCGTCAGCCGGCGGCGACCTGGTCGTACTCCTGGAGGAAGGCGCGGACCTTGGGGCTGCGGGTGCGTTCCCGGCCCAGTCCGGTCCGCACCTGACCCAGCCGGGCGGCGATACGTCGGGACTGGAGCCCGACGACATCCGGCAGCGCGGCGTGCGCGATCTCGGCGGCCTCGACCGCGTTGCCCTGCCGCCAGGTCGCCTCGGCGAGCAGCACCCGGTCGTAGATCTCGTTGCGCTCGTGGCCGGGAGTGGAGGGTGCGCTGACGATGTCCTGGAAAATGGACGTGGCCCGGTCGGGACGCCCGAGGGCCAGGTAGGACGAAGCCTGCAAGCAACCCAACTCCCGCTCGGTAACGAAGCCGAGGAAGGGCAGGTCGTCGTCGTGGATGCCCCGGTCGAACTGGGTCAGCGCCTTGCTCAGCTCCCGGCCGAACGCCACCTCGTCCCGCTGCCGGGCATATGCCTGGACGGCCCGCAGGTGCAGCAGCGCGCGTAGCCGGGGGGTGGCCCAGCCAGCCGAAACCCGCTGCGCGGCCTCGGCGCACTGCAACGACTCCTTCGGCGCCTTCTCCCGGGTGAACAGCGCCAGACAGGCGAAGGCGCGGACCTCCTGCCGGGGATCGTCGACCACCCGGGCCCGACTGATCGCCTCGTGCAGGTAGCGCCGGGACTCGGCGCGGCGTTCCGCGTCGATGGTCAGCCAGCCGATCTGATTGGCGAGGTCGGCGAGCGCGGTCTGCAACGCCTCGGCGACCTCCCGGCCGTACGAGGACTGGCTGGCCAGTGTCGACAACCGCTGGTGGACGCCGATCGCGACGTCGCAGAGCTGGTTGGCGCCGAACACCGCGTCCGCCGTGCGCAGCCGTTCGACCAGTGAGGCGGCGAGCCGCACCTGCTCCAGCCCGATCGACCGGGGAATCTCGGTGGCGGCGAGCGCGTCCCGGGCCGGCCCCACGATGCCGAGCGCGGTCAGCGCCGCGCTGATGGTGAAGGTACGACGGTCCGTGGGATCACCTCCCTCATCGACACCTGTCGCCACGGTAACCCCGGCGGGTGGGGCGTTGTCCAGGGTGGCCGGGACGATTTCGGAGATCAGTTCGTCCAGCTCGGCCAGGGAGACGTCGAGCGCGGCGGCCAGCGGTTTACGCACCCACGGCAACGGCTGACTGTCGCCCCGCTCCCAGCGCACGATCGTGGTGCGGTCCACGCCGAGCGTCTCGGCAAGAGACTCCTGGGTGAAGCCGAGCGCCTTCCGCCGCTGAACGAACCGGATTCGCTTCAAGGCCACCCGGCGTCCCCCTCGTCGCTGGTGGTGATGAATCGGCTCTACAGAGTTAGCAGTTCAGGAAGATCAATGCAACAGCGTCGCCACCACGGTCCGTCACGGCAGCGCTGTCTGCGCCCGTTCACGACCGCGAGGCTGAGAACACGGCCCGGGGCGGGTGCCGTGGTCACCGGTCTCCCGCCATGCCGGCGTGGCGGGAGGACGCCCCCGCCCGTCCCGGCGCCGATCCACCCGACGGCGACAGATCGCAGGGAGAGGCAGGTACGCGATGCTGGGGGCGCTCTATCCGAGGCTCGACCCGAGCCGGATCCGCTCCGTACGGTTCAGCCGCCGGTCGTGGCGACGCGGCCTCGACCCCGACGAGGTGTACGGCTTCCTCGACCGGATGGCCGACGAGGTCGAGTTGCTGTGCCGGGACGTACGGGTGGCCCGCGACGACGCCGACCGGGTGAAGAACGCGCTGCGCAACTGGCAGACCCGTAACGCCCGGGCGGTCGACAACCGGTGGCGGGGCGATCGACGATGACCGACCCCGCACGGCAGCGGGTCACGGCGGCGGTCGAGGTGTCGGACGAGATGGCGGCCCACTTCCGGGAAACCCTGCTGGCCCACGCAAACGACCCGGAAACCGGGGTCTGCGTACGCTGCGGCGAGAGCCGGTGCGCCGAGTGGCGGTGGGCGTACGAGCGGCTCGTCCTCGCCGGCCGGCACACCGACCTGAAGCGTTGAGCACACCGTCCCGAAGGACTGAGCACACCGTCCCGAAGCGTTGAGCACACCGACCTGCGACCGCCGCAGAACGGACGACAGAGGGCGGACGATCAGCCACCACGTCGAAGGGCGCGGCTCCCGTACGGTGAGGGGCGTGAGTGGAGCGGGCGCGCGCCTCGGCATCGACTTCGGGACGTACCACACGGTGGCGGTGCTCGCCCTGCCCGGCCGGGAGCCCCGACCGATGCTGTTCGACGGTTCACCGCTGCTCCGGTCGGCGGTCTGCGCCGACCCCGACCACCGGCTGCTGGTCGGCCAGGACGCACTGCACACCGGGCTGTCTCTGCCCCAGTCGTTCGAGCCGCATCCGAAGCTCTGTGTCGACGACCGGACCGTGCTGCTCGGCGAGCGGGAGGTCACCGTCGAGGACCTCTTCGCCGCACCGCTGCACCGGGTGGCGAGCCAGGCCCGGCTGGTCACCACCGAGCCGGTCACCGAGGCGGTGCTGACCTTCCCTGCCGCCTGGGGTACGCAGCGCCGGACAACCCTGCTGACGGCGGCACGGCAGGTGCTGCCCACGGTACGACTGGTCGCCGAGCCGGTCGCCGCCGCGCACTTCTTCGTCGAGGTGGCCGGCCGGGACCTGCCGGTGGGGCGGTGCGCCGTCGTGTACGACTTCGGCGCCGGCACCTTCGACGTCACCGTCGTACGCCGCACCGGCGACGGGTACGAGGTCCTCGCGACCGAGGGGCTCGCCGACTGTGGTGGGCTGGACATCGACGCCGCCATCGTGGCGCGGCTGGGCACCACGATCGGTGGCCGTGACGAGCCACTGTGGAACCGCTTGTCCCAGCCGACCACCACCTCCGACCGACGGGCACGTCAGCAACTCTGGGCCAACGTACGGGCCGGCAAGGAGATGCTGTCCCGCAGCACCTCGACCATGATCCACGTGCCGCTCTTCGACCTGGAGATGCCGCTCGGCCGGGAGGAACTCGAGGAACTCGCCGAACCGGTCGTCGCCCGTACGGTGGAGACCACCCGGATGGTGCTCGCCCGGACCGAGGGCGCGGCGTCCGCGCTCGCGGCGGTCTTCCTCTCCGGCGGCTCCAGCCGGATGCCGGCCGTCGCCTCCGCCCTGCACCGGGCACTGGAGATCGCCCCGAGCGTGGTGGAACAGCCGGAACTGGTGGTGGCCGAGGGCAGCCTGCGAACCCGGTCGGACGGCCCGGCCGCCGACACCATGCACGCCGGGACGATGCCGACCGTCCACACCCAGGTCGACGGACCTGTCCCCGTCGGCCGGTTGCTCCCCGTCGGCGGACCGGCGGGCGGGCCGGCGGCGGGCACCGGGGCACGGCCGACGAACGCCGGTTCGCCCGTCGGTTGGGTGGCCGGGGCGTGGCGGCACCGACGGGCCCGGTTCGTCGGCGTCATGGTCGCGGCGGTCGGTCTGCTCGGCGCGGTCACCGTCACCGCCGCCCTCGCCAACGGCGAAGAGCCCGGCCAGGGTACGAAGCTCCTCGCCGGGCCGCTGCCCAGCGTCTCCGCGACCGCGTCGCCCACTCCGGTCGTCACCCCGAGCGTGACGGCGGCGGGGGTGGACAGCTGCCTGGTCGGGGTGTGGCGGGCGGTGAGTTCCCAGTCGATCAACAAGATCGACGGCCGGGACGTGCAGTTCAGCGGCGACGGCGGCACCATCCAGACGTACACCGCCGACGGCCGGGTGAAACTGGACTTCACCAAGGACAAGGGCGACACCGCGACCGTCAACGGCGTGAAGTGGCGGCAGGAGACCCGGGGCACCGCGACCGCCAACGTCTACCACCGCAACGGCATCGAGTACGTCAGCAGCGTGCGGGCCAAGGGGACGGTGACGCTCTACCGGGGCAACAGTCGCAACAACCGGGTTCCGCTGACACTGATCCTGGAGCCGACCGAGTACATCTGCGTCGGCGACACGATGCGGTTCTTCGGCAACGGCTCCAGCGAGTGGGTACGGGTCCGCTGACGTACGCCACCCCGGTTCAGTACGCCGGATGCGGGGTCTCGGTCCGGAAGCTCTGACCCAGTTCCGCGCCCAGGCCGAAGTAGTGCCGGAAGTTGTAGATCAGGGGCTGCCAGGCGGCCGGGTCGACGTGCTGGGTGCCGGGCACCACGATCCGCCGGTCGGCGTGCACCCGGCAGACCTCGGCCTCCACGATCAGGAACCAACCGGCGATCGCCAGGTGTACGGAGACGGCGCGGGCCTCCAACTGGATCGGGCAGTCCGCGACCCGGGGCGGCCGGACCAGCTCCGACGGGACGGGCCGCAGTCCCGCCGCCGCGAACTTCGCCGGCTCGTACCGGAAGGTGTCCTGCTTGTGCTCCGGCACGGGATCCCGCCCGGTCAGCGGGGCGAGGCGTTCGACCGCCGTCCACTGCTCCGGTCCCGGCAGGTTGATCACCAGCTCGGGCCGGTCGCGCAGGTTCCGCGCGGTCTGCCCCTCGGCTCCGAGCCCGAGGACCACCACCTGGCCGAGCGCCCAGGCCGACGAGATCGGGGCGAGGTTGGCGGTGCCGTCGGGGTTTTCGGTGCTCACCAGCACCACGGGGGTGCCGAAGTACAGGATCCGGGGTCGGATGGCCAGATGGGTGTCCGACGGCTCGGATGCCGGATCTTCGCAGCTCAGCACGGTCATGCCGGGGACCGTAGCCACCGGACGTTTTGTTGCCGGCCGAAGTGTCCGGCGGGCACCATGGCGACGGTGAGCAGCGTCGACCGTCAGGTCCCCGAGGGCGCGACCGGGCTGGCCGCACTGGCCGGCCTGCTCGCCGACCGCACCCGGGCGGCGTTCTGCCTGGCGCTGCTGGACGGCCGGGCCTGGACCGCCACCGAACTGGCCCGGCACGCCGGGGTCGCGCCGTCGACCGCGACCGGTCACCTGCACCAGCTCGTCGACGGCGGGCTGCTGGTCGAGGAGCGCCAGGGACGTCACCGGTACGTCCGGCTGGCCGGCCCGGAGACCGCGGAACTGATCGAGACGCTGACCGCCGCCGTACCGGTCGGGACCGCGCCGGTCCGGTCACTGGCCGCCGCCAGCCGGCGCCGGGCGCTCGCCCACGCCCGAACCTGCTACGACCACCTCGCCGGAACGCTCGGGGTGGCGGTCACCGACGCGATGACCGGGTACGGCTACCTGGCCTGGGAACGCGGGCTGACCCTGACCGACCGGGGTACGAGCTGGCTGGCCGGGCTCGGGATCCGGGCGGAACCCTCCCGGCGGGTCCCGGTCCGGTCCTGCCTCGACTGGACCGAACGTCGTCCGCATCTCGGCGGTGCGGTGGGCGCCGCCCTCTGCCGGCACGCCTTCGAGGCGGGCTGGATCGGCCGGATCGGCACCGGCCGGGCGGTCGCGGTCACGGCGGCGGGTCGCCGGGCGTTCCGGGAGCACCTGGCCCTGCCCGACCGGGTACTCACTCCGGCCCGCTGACGCGCGGCCCGGCCCGTCAGCCGACCGGCTCCGCCGGGTTGGCCCGGTGCCGCTCGTAGTGCCGGGCCGCCCGGGCCCGGTTGGCGCAGGACGTCTTGCAGAACTCCTGACGTCCGTGCTCCCGGAGGAAGTAGCGCACGCAGCGGGGGGCCGTACAGGCCCGCAGGTCCGGGCGGCGTGGACCGGACAGCAGGTTCATGGTGTCCCGGGCGACGGCCGCGACCAGCCGGGCGGTCGGGTCGGTCACCGCGGAGGGGTTGTCGACCAGGGGCTCGCCGCCGTCCGGCCAGTCGAGCCGGGGGGTGACCGGGGCCCGGGCCGCCGCCGCGTTGAGCCGGTCAAGGGCCTGGTCGAGCGGGAGCAGTCGATGTGCGTCGGCCGGACTCGGCGGGCCGGGGCGGACCGCGTACGCGAAGAGGGCCCGGACCGCCTGACGCAGCGCGACCATCTCCGACCAGCTCGCCCCGTCGGCGCCGAATCCGGCCGCCCACCCGTCACCGGTCTGCGCGCCGGGGGCCGGCGCGGCCCGGTCGAGCAGGTCGGCATGGTCGTGGACCCAGGTGGTCAGCCCGTCGACCTCGGCCAGGTCGTCGGCCACTCCGCCGTGACCGTCGTGTCGGATGGTGCTGGCCAGCGCCAGCCCCAGGTACTTGTGCACACGCCAGAGCCTACGTTAGCGTCCCTAACGCTTATCATTCTTTTTACCGTTAGAACGGGGCATCATGCTGCTGCTCGCACAGATCAGCGACCTGCATCTCGACGGCACCGAACGGGCCACCGCCCGGGCCCGACGGGTGACCGACCACCTGCGCGCCCTGCCCACACCGGTCGACGCCCTCCTGGTCACCGGCGACATCGCCGACCACGGCGACCCAGCCGAGTACGAGGAGGCCGCCGCGCTGCTCGACCTCCCGTTCCCGGTACTGACCTGTCCGGGCAACCACGACGAGCGGACCGCCTACCGCAAGGTGCTGCTCGGCGAACCCGACCCCGGCCCCGGCAGCGGTGGGGCGGCCGGCACCGGACCGGTCAACCGGCTGCACGTGGTCGGCGACACCGCGATCCTGATGTGCGACTCCACCATCCCCGGCCGCGACGAAGGGCTGCTCGATGCCGAGACCGTCAGCTGGCTCGGCCGCACCCTCGACGAGGTCGGAGAGATGCCGGCGCTGGTCGCCTTCCACCAGCCGCCGGTGACGCTGCACCATCCGCTGCCCGACCAGCACCAGCTACGCAACCAGGACGAGTTCGCCGCCCTGCTCGCCGACCGGCCGAACGTGGTCGCGGTGCTCACCGGGCACGCGCACACCGCGGCCAGCACCTGGTTCGCCGGGCGACCGCTGGTGGTCGGCCCGGCGGTCACCTGGACCCTCCGGATGCCCTGGGAAGGTGAGCGGGTCGCCGACCGGGACGCGCCGCCCGCGCTCGCGTACCACGTCCTCGACGACACGGGACGGCTCACCACCCACTTCCGGGTGCTGGTCTGATGCCCCCCGCAGCCGCCGTCGCCGGTTTCCTGGTGGCGGTCCTGCCGCTGATCGCCACCCCCGGCGCCAGCCTCACCCTGCTCACCAACCGGGTGCTGCCGAACGGGCCGGCCAGCGGCCTGCCGGTCATCCTCGGCACCGCCACCGGCCTGTACGTGCACGCGGGACTCGCCGCAGCCGGGCTCTCCGCCGTGGTGATGCACTCCAGTCAGCTCTTCACCGCCGTCCGGCTCGCCGGTGCGGCGTACCTGGTGGTCCTCGGATGCTGGCTCTGGCGCACCGGGCGGGACGATGCCGACGCCAACCCGCCCCGGCACCACCGGTCAGCGGTCCCGGCGGGATCCGGGCCGGTCGGCAGCCGTCGCCGGTCCGCCCGTGTCCTGCACTCGGCGTACGGCCAGGCCCGGCACTCGGCGTACGGCCAGGCGCTGCTCGGCAACGTACTGAACCCGAAGGCAGCGTCGATCTTCCTCACCCTGGTGCCGCAGTTCGTCGACGCTCGGCGACCCGTGGTGGCGCAGATCCTCGTCCTCGCCACCGCTCAGATGCTGCTGGTCACCGCCTGGCTGCTCGGCTGGACCGTATTGCTCGTCCGGGCCGGCCGGATGGTCCGCTCGCCCGGCTTCGTGCGGGCGAGCCGCCGGGTCACCGCCGCGGTCCTGGTCGCCCTCGGCATCCGGGCCGCCATCGCCCGCTGAGCCCGGGACGGCCCGGGCCGGTCAGGAAGACCGGCCGCTGAACGCGTCCGCCGCCGCGAGGAACTCCTCACCGAACTGGAGTTTCGAACGCCACCGTTCCGGGATGGCGGAGACCCCGTCCCGGATGCCGAGCAGCCCGCCCGCGATCGCGGCGTTGGTGTCGGTGTCGCCGCCGAGGTGCGCGATGTCGATCACCACGTCCGGCAGGGGACGGGGATCGAGCAGGGCCGCCACGCCCAGACTGAGCGAGTCCAGGACGTAACCCCGGCCGCCGTTGGCCAGGTACGTCTCACCGGTACGCACCGCCTCGGCGGGCTGCAACCGCCGCCCGTACGCGATCGCGTCCGCCACCTCGTTGCCGCCCAACCGGTCCGCGACCTCGCGGCCGACCGTGACCGCCTGATCCGGGCTGGCGTCGGCGAGCAGCGCGGCGGCGATCTCGTTGTACGCCGCGCACGAGATGGTGCAGCGCGCGTCGTCGTGGGTGATCGCGGAGATCTCCATCGACTCCCGGATCCGCCGCTCCTGGTCGGACACCACAAGCGCGGTCGGCAGGCAACGCATCAGCGAACCGTTGCCGGCCTGCCCGCTCCCGGCGCCGGCCCGGCGCGGGTCCTCCATCTGCTGGTAACGACGCAGCCCGGTCATGGTCGCCCCGCCGAAGTCGTGCGGACGGCTGCCCGGTTCCCGGCCCGGCCACTCGCCCACCCACCACTTGACCATGTGGTCCGCCGCCGCCCGCACCACGTCGTCGCCGGGGTCGAGGTACGCCAGCACCACGGCCCGCATCAGGTCGGTGTCGTCGGTGGCCTGCCCGGCCGGCCAGTTCAGCTTGCCGCCGCCGACGATCTCCCGGATGCCGTCCGGATACCGCTCCCGGATCTCCGACCACGACATGAACTCGGCGGTCGCGCCGAGCGAGTCACCGGCGTGCACCCCGAGGAGTCCGCCGGCGATCCGGTCCCATCGCCGCCGCAGCCCCAGGTCCTCGGTCGCCGTCGAGTATTCGCCCATCCGGCCATCATGCCGAACCGCGCCCGCCGTCCGCTGCCCCGGCCCACCGTCGCTCAGCCACGCGGCGTCCGCCGGTAGCGCGCCTTCCCACTGGTCGTCTGGAGAATCCTCGCCGGGCCAGGCCCATCGATGCTCGTGCCCCGCGCGTCAACCGGCCGCCGGGGTGATCTCCCGCAGTGGCCCGTACCGGGTGTGGTCGGCCCCGGTCACCAGCGCCCAGTAACGGTCGCCGTACGACCAGTGCCACCACTCGGTCGGATAGTTCACCAGGCCGGCCCCGCTCAGCGCGTCCACCATGATCTGCCGGTTCCGCCGGGCCTCCGCGGAAATCGTGTCGGCCGCCGTGAAGCAGGCGTTGCCACTCGCCTCCGGCGTCGCGTCGATCTCGGTACCCATGTCCAGCTCGACACCGTCGGAGGTGCACAGTGTCAGGTCGACCGCACCGCCGGTGCTGTGCGGCGCCACCTCGACCGGCGAGACGAACTTGCTGGTCTCCCGGTGCAGCCGCTCGTCCGACCAGGACGGGTGCAGCCGACGCAACTCGTCCCGGTAGCCGGTGAAGATGCCGAGCTGGGCGGCGTACGGCCGGTAGCCCTCGACCACCAGCAGCCGCAGTCCGGCCGGCAGGGTCGCCTGGGCGGTCAGCAACCGGTCCGCCACCGCCCGGCGCACCCGGGCGTACCCGCCCGCCGGGTCGGCCGCCCGGGTGTCGAGCCGCAACCCGGGTACGGTCCGCAGGTCGACCAGCGGATCACCGTCCTCGACGGAGGGTACGGCCGCGACCCGGGGATCGGAGAGCAGGATCATGCCGCCCTCCCGCCGGCCTCGGTGACCTCGCGCAGCCGCTCGGTGGTCAACCGGGCGACCACGTCCGGCTCGGCGTTGCCGCCGGTCAGCACGATCCCGATGGTCCGGTGCGCGCCGGTGGCCCCGATCCGCAGCGCCCCGGCCAGCGAGGCCGCCCCGGACGGCTCGGCCAGCACCTTCAGATGCAGCAGAATGAGCCGGAACGCGTCGGCGATCGCGTCGTCGTCGACCCGTACCACCTCGCTGAGTGCGGTCCGCAGGATGCCGAAGGGCAGTTCGCCGACACAGGACGGGCGCAGGCCGTCGGCGAGGGTCGGTGCCGGGGTGACGGAGACCCGTCGACCGGCCGCCAGGCTCCGGGCCAGCGAGTCGTTGCCGACCGGCTCCACGCCGTACACCTCGATCGGGCGTCCGGCGGCGGCCAGGCAGGCCCCGGCCGCGCCGCCACCACCGCCGACCGGCAGGACGAGCGCGTCCAGCGGGGTGCCGGCGCGTTCGGCCTCCTCGATGAGTTCACGGCTCGCACTGCCCTGACCGGCGATGACGTCCGGATGGTCGTAGGCGTCGATGACCGGGTGTCCGGTCGAGTCGCTGATCCGGCGGGCCACCGCGGTCCGCTGTTCGACGGTGGTGCCGACCAGCACCACCCGCGCGCCGGCCTCCTCGGCCCGGGCGATCTTGCCCGGGGCCGCGTCCACCGGCAGCACCACCGTCGCGGCGAGCCCGTACCGGCGGGCGGCGATCGCCACCGCCACCGCGTGGTTCCCGGTGCTCTGCGCGACCACTCCGGTGTGCCCGCCGGCCGCCGCGATCCGGCCGACCGCCAGCAGCGCGCCCCGGAGCTTGTAGGAGCCGCCGGTCTGCAGGTTCTCCGCCTTCACCAGCACCCGGGCACCGACGAGCCGGTCGAGCGCCGGCGAGTGCAGCACCGGTGTCCGGACCACCTGTCCGGACAGCCAGCGGGCCGCCGCCTCCACGTCCGCCGAGGTGGGCGGCACGGTCACCGGCCCGGCGGGGCCGACCGGCCGGGGAAGGACCAGCGTCGGGTCGGGGTCGTCGGGTCGTGGTGCCATCGGAACTCCTTTGTCGCTGTCTGGTTCGCCGGTCCGGTCCGGTCCGGTCGGCCGCGCCGACGCCGCTCCCCGCCGCCGGCCGGGCAACGCGAAGAGCCAGTTGGCGTGGATCGCCGTCAGCCCGTGGTGCACGGCCAGGCAGACCACCAGCAGGACGGCGGTCAGCACGATCGGGTACTCGACCGCGACCACGAACTGGCCGGCGGTGCCGAGTTCGGAGAGCGGGCCGACGAGGAACCGGTCCACCACGGCCAGCAGGGGCATGTGGATGAGATAGATCGGCAGGGTCTGCCGGCCGAGTGCGCTGAGCGGCTCGGCGACCCGCCGCCACCGGGTCGCCCGCACGGCGGCGGTGACTCCGAAGGCCACCGCCAGGATCGACACCAGGAGCCAGACCCCGAACCACTGTTCGGCACCGGCCACGGCCATCGCGGTCGCCGCACCGGCGTACCCGACGAAGGTCAGCAGCAGCCGTCGGTTCGTCGCGGTGGCCGCCCAGCGCTGGACGTACGGCTTGAGATAGAGGCCGCCGAGGAAGAAGACCAGGTTCTGGTAGAGGCCGCCCCGGTTGCCGGGGGTGGCGAGCAGGCCGGCGGCGGTGACCATGGAGAGGATCGCGGCGGCGGCCAGCACCACCGGCCACGGAATCCGGCGTACGGCCTTGGCGAACGTGAAGTAGAGCGCGAGGGCGTACAGGTACCAGAGGTTGGACGGGGTGACGGTGAGCTGTTCCAGCAGCCCGGACAGGGACGTCGCCCGGTCGGTCGGCAGTCCCGGGGCGGCGGCGAAGACCGTGGTGTGGATGAGCAGCCAGAGCGCGTACAGGTAGAGGAAGAAGGCGATCCGGGAACGGGCGGCGACCCGCCACGGCCGGGCCAGGGCGTTCGCCGCGAAGACACCGGAGATGGTGAAGAACAGCGGCATCCGCAGCGGCAGGAGCTGCTCCCCCAGCTTCCCCCAGACACCTGGCAGCGGTACGTCGAGATGCCAGTCGATCCGCAGGTAGTGCTTGACCACGACGTGCCAGAGCACGACGAGGATGATGCAGGCGCCCTTCGCCACGTCCGCCCACTCGGCACGTTGCCCGGTCGGCTGTGCCGCCGCGGCGTTGCCGCCGGTGTCGGCACCGCTCGAGCCCGCCGCAGGACGAGTGTGGATCAAAGTCACAATTCTCCCTAACACGGAGTGCGGTACAGCCAGGTCGGTCGGAAACGGAACCGGGATCGGGCTTGGGGTCAGGTCAGGTCCGGTAGCCGGACCTCCACCCGCAGCCCTTCCGGACCGGCGGGCGTCGCCGAGATGACCCCGTCGTGCGCCTGGGTGATGGACCGGGCGATGGTGAGCCCGAGCCCGGCCCCGCCACCGTGGGCGAGCCGGTCCCCGGTGAGCCGGCGGAACGGTTCGAAGAGTCCGGCCACCGCCTCGGCCGGCACCCGCGGACCGGTGTTGGTCACGGTCAACGCCGGTTCCCGGGCCACCGTGACGTCGACCGTCCCGCCCGGCCGGTTGTACTTGATGGCGTTCTCCACCAGGTTCGTCACCAGCCGCTCCAGCAGCACCCGCTCGCCGACCACCACCCGGGGCGTGAGGTGGCCGGTGACGACCAGTTCGGCGGCCCGGGCCCGGTCCTGGTACGCGGTGATCACTTCGGCGACGATCTCGTCGAGTCGCTCCGGATTGCGCGACCGCAGGCCCTGGTCGCTCTCGCTCAGCGCGAGCAGCCCCTCGATGAGTCGCTCGTTGCGCTCGTTCGTCTGGAGCAACTGGGCGGTGAGCAGCTCGACCTGGTCGTTGGTCAGCGGCTGCGCCATGCCGACCTCGATCAACGTACGCTGCACCGCCAACGGGGTACGCAGTTCGTGCGAGGCGTTCGCGGCGAACCGCCGCTGTCCCTCGTACCCGGCGGCGATCCGTTCCATCATCTGGTCGATGGCGCCGGAGAGTTGCGCCAGTTCGTCCCGGCCGGTCGCCCGGACCCGGTAGCCGAGGTTCTGCGGGCCGACGTGCGAGATCGACTCGGCGAGGTGGCGAAGCGGACGCAGCACCCACCGGCCCGCGAGCCCGAAGGCCAGCAGCACGAGCAGGGCCACCCCGACCAGCAGCCCGGCCCCGAAGAGGTTGAAGTTCGCGGCCACCTGGTCGCAGACCGGCTGTACCCCGGTGATCTGCACGTCGCACAGCTCGCGCAGCGGCCACAGCCAGTTGAACAGGTGCCCGGTCAGCAGCGGCAGGTTGTAGCCGACGAACAGCGCCGCCACGCAGAGCAGCAGGATCCGCCAGCGTGGGGCCGAGGTCCACCGCACCGGTCAGACCCCGATCCGGTAGCCGGCCCGGGGCACGGTCTGGATCACCTGCGGCTGGCCGAGTTTCTTGCGCAGCGTCATCACGGTGACCCGGACCACGTTGGTGAACGGGTCGGCGAACTCGTCCCAGGCCTGTTCCAGCAGCTCCTCGGCGCTGACCACCCGACCCGCGGCCCGCATCAGCACGTGCAGCACGGCGAACTCCTTCGGACTCAGCGGCACCGGCCGGCCGTCCCGGGTCACCTCGTGCCGGCCCTCGTCCAGGACGATGCCGTGCTGCTCCAGCACCGGCGGTACGGCCGGCGCCGACCGACGGCCCAGCGCCTGCACCCGGGCGACCAGTTCGGCGAAGGCGAACGGCTTGGTGAGGTAGTCGTCGGCACCGAGACCGAGCCCCTCGACCCGGTCCCGGATCCCGGCCGCCGCGGTCAGCATCAGCACCCTGGTCCCGGCGTCGGAGCCGGCGATCGAGCGGCAGACCTCGTCACCGGTACGGCCCGGCATGTCCCGGTCGAGGACGGCGACGTCGTACCGGTGCACGCTGACCCGCTCCCACGCGGCGTCGCCGTCGTAGCAGACGTCGACCGCCATCGCGAGCCGGCGCAGCCCCTGGGCGACCATGTCCGCCAACAGCCGCTCGTCGTCGGCGACCAGCACTCGCACCGCCTCTCCCTCCGCCGTCTCCTCCGTTGTCCCGTCACCGTGCCAGCCGGGAGTTAAGGGTTCTGTAAGGGCGTACGCCCGCACCGGACCGCCACCGCGCGGCGGTTGTCCCGGACGCCAGCCACCCAGTGTTGCCGGATCTGCGGCGACCTGCCTGTTGTGTGCACGCGGTCACGCGCAGTCGACACCAGGCAGGGACGAAATGGGATGGAACGGAAAACTTCGCGTGCGAACCACCCGGCGCCGCACCTTCCGAGGAGTCAACATCTGCGGCAACCGTCACAGGTGACTGCGAGTGTGCCGCCGTTCGCTCGTTCGGGGGGCCGCCGCGCCGCCGATGTTAGGTTCGCCGGCATGACTTCGCGCAGTACCTCAACATCGACCTGCGCCACGCCGGCGTCACAGTGTCCCTGAGTCGGCGCGACATCGCGCTGGCCCGGCGGATCTCGGCCGCTGCCAGGGAACTGGACATCCCCGCCGACCCGACCGCCGTGCAGCTCGTCAACGTCACCCTCGACACACTCGTCGGCGCGGACGTACTGCCGTTCTGGCGGGCCCTGCTGGGCTACCACCAGATCGGCGACGACTACCTGGCCGACCCGGCGCGGCGCGGCCCGGGTTTCGGGTTGCAGCAGATGGGCGTGGTGCGCCCACAACGCAACCGCATGCACCTCGACGTCGCCGTCCCGCACGATCAAGCCGAGGCCCGCATCGCCGCCGCCCTGGCCGCCGGAGGTCACCTGGTCACCGACGCGCACGCGCCGAAGTGGTGGGTCTTGGCCGACGCCGAGGGCAACGAGGCGTGCGTCGCCACCTGGGTTGGCCGCGAGCAGGCGGACCAGCCTGCGGAAGCGGCCGAGACCGGGGTGCCGCGTGCTTGGGACGTAGACCCGGTCCTGCCGTACGCGTCGGATCAACCAGCACGATCCGACCCGCGGGCCGCCGCCTTGGCAGCCCGCTCGATCTTCGCCCGGTGGGCCTGGCGGGCCACCGTGTCGATCTGCTCCTCGTACCCGGCCGCCACCCCGGTCTGGCCGTCGAGCTGCTCGCGCAGGATGTCGGCGTGTCCGGCATGCCGGGTGGTGTCGTTGAGGACGTGGACCATGATGTTGAACAGTTTCACGTCGGGGCGCGGCCACCACGGCACGTGGCCGGGAGCGTCGATGGGAAGCTCTTCGATCGTCGCGTCCGCGTGTGCCCAGGCACGCCGGTAGAAGCCGATGATCTGTTCGCGGGTCTCGTCCTGGGTCACCCACAGGTCGCCGCCATCCGAGTCCTGCCACCGGGGCAGCGGCTCCGGGAACGGGCGGTCGAAGATCTCGCCGAGGTACCTGGCCTCCCAGGTCGCCAGGTGTTTGACCAGGCCGAGGAGGTTGGTCCCGGTCGTTGTCAGGGGCCGTCGGATGTCGTACTCGGAGAGACCGTCGAGCTTCCAGACCAGCGCCTGACGGGTGAACCGCAGTTCGTCGTGCAGGTACTCCTTCGCGAAATCATCGATCACGGAGAACGAGCCTGCCATGCGACGGCAGGAGGGGCAGCCCTGGTGTTCACCGCATCGTGACTGGCCCTTGTCTCGGGTGCCCGATTCGATCTTGCGATTAGACGTATACGTCTATAGGTTGTCCTGGTGCCTCTGAACGCGTCACGGAACAGCCTGGTGTTGCCGATACTCGGACTCCTGCTCGAACAGCCGGCGCACGGCTACGACATCACCACGCGCCTACGCGAGCGATACGGACACCTCCCGGTCACCCGCAGCACGGTCACGTCCCTGCTGAAGGCGCTGGAGAGGGCAGGCCTGGTCTCCTCCCGGCTTCCCGAGCGAGTGGGCAACCGGCCACCACGTACGACCTACGAGTTGACCACCGCAGGTCTCGCCGACATCCGCCGCAAGGTCGAGGCCGGGGTACGCGACACCCCCGCCGCGTCCGTGGACCTCGTCATGGCGGTCGCCTACGTCGGAGTTCTCCCGACCGACCAGGCCGCGTCCATCCTGCACGGTCGAGCCGACCGGCTCGACCGGGAACTGACTGTCCTCTCGGAACTGATCGACGGCGACGTGCCCGAGGTGCACATGCTCGAAGTCGCCTACTGGCGCAGCATCGTCGCCGCCGAAGTCACCTGGATCAGAACCCTGGTACAGCGGATCCGGTCACACGAGATCGGTTGGCCAACCCAGCGAACCGAGCAAGACGGGAGTGCAGAAGCGTGAAGTTCGGTATCTATCCGGGCGGGCGGGCCGGCACGCTCTGCTCCCACCCGTCCGACGTCGCCGCGATCCGCCGCCTCGTCGACGACCTCTCCGGCGGCCGCCCGTTCGTCATCCGCGAGTACCTGCACTTCTTCGGCGACGCGACCCCACCGGACGTCGTCACCTCACTCGGCGCCGAACACGAGCTCGCCCACCTCACGATGCCCGACGAGTGGTACGTCGAGGGAAACCGCGAGCTGGACCTCGTGGTCAGCTACATCCCGCAGGTTGCCGACGTCTCCGGATGGCTGGCCTTCCTCGACACCGTCATCGACCGCTACGGTCACCTGACGCGCTACCTCCAGGTGACACTTGAGCCGAACTTCCCCATCCCGCTCATCGACGGAAGTGCACCCGGCGTACTGGAAGCCCTGGCCCTCGGCATCCCGCACGCACGCGCCGCACTCGACCGGCGGGGCCTCCGGCACGTGCGGATCGGCTTCTCCGTCGCCGAACCACCGGAATGGTTGGGCGGCGACGACCAGTTCTGGTCGTACCTCTCCTCGGTCCCGTACCACGACTTCGCGGCCCACGTCGACTACGTCGGCCTGGGCCTGTACCCCGACGCCTTCTCGCCCGTCGCCCCACGGGGCAACCCGGGAGACACCGCATCCCTCACCGCGCACGCCCTGCACCACCTGCGGGGCGAATCGCTGCCCCGCGCGCACATCCCGCCCAGCACTCCCCTGCACATCGCGGAGAACGGCACCCCGAGCGGGTCACCGCGCACCGAGCAGACGCAGTGCGACTCACTGACGGACATGCTCGGCGTCATCCTCGCCGAACAGGAGTCTCTGAACATCACCCACTACGAACTGTTCAGCCTCAGGGACGCCGACAGCGGTTCCACGGAACCGACCGGGACACTGGGCATCGTCACCGACACCTACCGGCCCAAGCCCGCATTCGCCGTCTACCGCGACATCGTCCGCGGCACTGGCCAGTTGCCCGTCACCCGGCATCCCTGAGCGTGCTACGGAGCAGCGCGACCGCCGGCGCGATCTCGGCGTCGCCCACGTTGCCGTAGCCGATGACCAGCGCGGGAGAGCCGGCCCGTCCCGACCGGTACGTGTCGAGGTCCGCCAGCCGTAGCCCGGCCGCCGCCGCGTCCGCGACCACCCTCGCGGTGTCGGTGCCGTCCGGCAGATGCAGCAGGATGTGCAGGCCGGCGGCGGTGCCGGCGACCCGACCGGCGGGCAGCTGGGCGGCGAGTTCCCGAACGAGAAGATCACGGCGGGTCCGGAACCGTCGCCGGGCCGCCCGCAGGTGGGTGTCGTACCAGCCACGGTCGATGAACGTGGCCAGGGCGAGCTGGTCCAGCACCGGCGGCGGTGCCGCGACGACGTTCGCCTCCCGCAGCGCCCGGGTCAGCGGCGACGGCGCGACCAGCCAGCCGAGGCCGAGAGCGGGCGACAGTGTCTTGCTGACCGAGCCGAGGAGGAACACCCGCCGGGGATCCATCCCCTGCACCACCCCGATCGGGCGGCGGTCGTACCGGAACTCGGAGTCGTAGTCGTCCTCGATGACGTACCCGTCCACCGACCGGGCCCACCGCACCAGCTCGGCACGCCGCTGCGGGGAGAGCATCGCACCGGTCGGGAACTGGTGTGCCGCGCCGACGACGACGGCCCGGACCGTCGGGTGGCGCGACAGCACGTCGACCCGCAGGCCGTCGGTGTCCACCGGCACCGGACGTACCCGCAGGCCGGCGCTGGTCACCGCCGCCCGCAACCGCGCCCACCCCGGGTCCTCCACCGCCACCTCGACGATGCCCTCGGCCCGCAGGGCGCGGGCGGTACGGAACAGGCCGTCGGTGATGCCCGCGCAGACGGTCACCGATCCGGGCACCGTGTCGGCGCCCCGGGACCGCCGCAGGTACTCGGCGACCGTCCGGCGCAGCGTCGGATGACCGGACCGGCCGGGCGGGCCCAGGTCGTAGCGGACCGCCGAACCGGTGACCGCGTGGACCGCCTCCGACCAGCGCCGACGGGGGAAGGCCCGCAGGTCGGGCAGGCCGGGGCCGAGGTCGTACCGGACCGTTGTCCGGGTCGGGCCGGCCGCGTCCTGCCGGCGCGGCGACGTGACCTCCGGCGACCACGAGACCCGGGTCGCCGAACCGACCCGGGCGGAAAGGTACCCCTCGGCGAGGAGTTTGCCGTAGGCCTCCGTCACCACCCACCGCGAGCAGTCCAACTCCTCGGCGAGCGCCCGGCTCGGCGGTACGGCCGCCCCGGTGGCCAGCCGCCCGCTCCGGATCGCCGCCCGCAACGCCTGCGCCAGCCGCTCGTGCAGGGGCAGCCGCCCCGGCTGTCGGGGATCGACGTCCAGCAGTGTCGCCCAGGCGAAATTGGTCTGGGAATCAGCCATCGGATTGGAGCGTAACCACCATCCGATAACCGCCTAGGGTCACCCTCATGACGTACAACATCGCGCTCGGCGCCATGCTCTTCGGCACGGTCGTCGACCAGCAGCGGTCCTTCGAGATCCTGGACCGGTTCGTCGACGCCGGCGGCACCTGGATCGACACCGCCAACTGCTACGCCTTCTGGGAGCACCCCAGCGGTTTCGGCGGCCAGAGCGAGGAACTGCTCGGACGCTGGTTGGCCCGCCGCCCGGGGGTTCGCGACCGGGTGAGGATCAGCACCAAGGTGGGCTGCGAGCCGCTTGAGGCGGGCCGGTTCCCGGAGACGGCGGAGGGGCTCTCGGCGGCCGCGATCAAGAACGGCATCGAGGGCAGCCTGCGCCGGCTCGGCACCGACCACGTCGACCTGTACTGGGCACACAAGGAGGACCGCCGTACGCCGCTGGAGGAGACGGTGGGGGCCTTCGACGAACTCGTCCGCGCCGGTACGGTCGGCGCGCTCGGCTGTTCGAACTACGCGATCTGGCAGGTGGAGCGGGCCCGGAACATCGCCCGGACGAACGGCTGGACCGGGTTCAGCTTCCTGCAGCAGCACCACACCTACCTACGGCCGCGCCCCGGGACCCGACCCACCGTGGTCCACCGGTTCGGCATGGTCAGCGACGAGGGGGTCGACTACCTGGAGAGCCACCCCGACCTGGGACTCTGGGCCTACACCCCGTTGTTGAGCGGGCGGTACACCCGGGCCGACAAGCCCCTCCCACCGGAGTACGCGCACTCCGGCACCGAACGGCGTCTCGCGGTCCTCGACGAGATCGCCACCGAGACCGGTACGACCCGCAACCATGTGGTTCTCGCCTGGCTCACCGGCGGAGAACCCGCCGCCACTCCGATCGTCGGGGTGAGCACGGTCGCGCAGCTCGACGAGGCGCTCGCCGGGGTGGCGTTGGTGCTCACCCCCGACCAGCGCGGACGGCTCGACGCGGCCGCCTGACCCGACGACAACCCGGCGCCGCGTGCCACGGGGACGCGGCGCCGTCGTCGCCCACCCGGCCGGGAACTCAGGTCACCAGGCCCCGACGGTAGGCGTAGACCACCGCCTGCACCCGGTCGCGCAGGTCGAGCTTGGTGAGGATCCGCGACACGTACGTCTTCACCGTCTCCTGGCTGATCACCAGCGTGGCGGCGATCTCGCCGTTGGACAGGCCGTTCGCGATGAGCCGCAGCACCTCCAGTTCGCGGGGAGTCAACGCCACGTCGTCCGGCCCGCTGTCGGCGGGCCGGATCCGCGCCGCGTACCGGCCGACGAGTTGCCGGGTCACCTCGGGTGCCAACAGCGCGGCACCGGTCGCGACGGTGCGGATGCCGTGCAGCAGCTGCGCCGGCGGGGCGTCCTTGAGCAGGAAGCCGCTCGCCCCGGCGCGCAGCGCCTCGTACACGTACTCGTCGAGGTTGAACGTCGTCACGACGAGCACCTTCACCGGGTCGGCGACGCCGGCACCGGCCAGCAGGCGGGTCGCTCCGATGCCGTCGAGCACCGGCATCCGTACGTCCATCACGACCACGTCCGGTCGCAGCCGGTTGGCGAGGTCGACCGCGGCACGTCCGTCCCCGCACTCACCCACCACCTCAAGGTCGGGCTGCGCGTCGACGATCGTGGTGAATCCGGTACGGATCAACGCCTGGTCGTCACAGACCAGCACCCGGATCGGTGCGGTCACGAGGGAGTCCCGGTAGGGATGCGGGCCCGCACGACGAAGTCGCCACCCGCCTCCCGGCCCGCGCTGAACTCGCCACCGAGCACACCGACCCGTTCCCGGAGCCCGGCGAGCCCGCGCCCGCTGCCGCCCGGGGACGCGACGTGCGTGCCGGTGCCGTTGGTGCTGACCTCCACAGTGGTCTCCTTTCCGCCGTACCGGACGTGCACGGTGGTACGGCTGCCGTGGGCGTACTTGAGCGCGTTCGTCAACGCCTCCTGCACGACCCGGTAGGCGGCGACCTCGCCGCTGCCGGTCACCTCCGCCGGCCTGCCGTCCTCGGTGAACTCCACCGGTTGCCCGGCCTGCCGGGTCTGCTCCACGAGCGCCCGGAGCTCGCCGACGGTCGGCGTACGCGGCCCGGTGCCGTGGTCGGGGTTGAGCAGGTCGAGCAGGTGCCGCAGGTCGCTGATGGCCCGCCGACCGGTGTCGGTGACGGCGGTCAGCGTCCGGTCGAGGCGATCGGGCGCGGCGGTCAGGTAGCGGGCCGCCTCGGCCTGCACCACCATCGCCGTCACGTGGTGGGTCACGACGTCGTGGAGTTCGCGGGCGATACGGGTGCGTTCGGCGGTCCGGGTGGTCTCCGCGACCCGTTGCCGCCGGTCCGCCTCGGCCTGCCGGGTCAGCCGCAGCCAGGCCCCGACGCCCCAGGCGAGAGCCAGCATCAGGTAGAAGGTCCCGAACCCGAGCAGGCCCTCGGTCGCCCCGTGCCGGTGCAGCGCGAAGGCCAGTGGCACGTACGCGGCGGAGAGCAGGACCACGGTCGTACGCCGGTGGTGTTCCAGATGGGCGCCCGCGCTCAACAGTGCGAGGAAGAGCGCGGTGCCCGCGACCGTGTGGTACGCGCGGAGCTGGTCGATGGCGAAGCCGAGCGCCACCAGGGCGAGACAGACCGTCGGCCACCGTCGACGCACGACCAGCGGCAGACACTCCAGGGCGAGCACCACGACGGTCAGCCCGTCCATCGGACGGGTCGGCAGCTCGCCGAGCTGTGTACCCCGGTTGTGCAGGGCCGGCACCAGGGACGCGACGACGAGGAACAGTGCGAGCGGGAGATCCCGGACCGTGACGTCGGCACGCCGCCACAGCTCCGGGAATCTCCGGACGTCGATCACCGGGCGACTGTAGCGGTCGACGCGGCGCCGGTCGCCGGGCTGCCGGCCGCCCGGCGGCGACGGCGCGGGACGAGGTGACCCCGACGGTGGGCCAGCCACAGGAACACCAGGGTCAGCAGTACGCCCGCGCCCACCGTGTACAGGCTGCCCTCCGGTCCGAAGTCACCGCCGGTGACCAGGGTCGGACCCGAGATGGTGGCGTCCAGCAGACCTTTCGACTCGCCGTTGCCGGAGACCACGGCGCTGAAGATGCCGCCGGCGGCGAAGTTCCAGCCGAAGTGCAGTCCGATCGGCACCCAGAGGTTGCGGGTGGCGGCGTAGCAGGCGGCGAGCATGAACCCGGCCTCGATCGCGATGGCGGTCGCGCCCCACAGGGTGGCGTCCGGGTTGAGCATGTGCACCAGGCCGAAGAGCACGCCGGTCAGCAACAGCGCGATCCAGGTGCCGGTGCGTTCCTCGACGATGCGGAACAGCACACCACGGAAGAGCAGTTCCTCGGTCACGGCGGCGGCGGCCATGAACCCGAACAGCGCCACCGCGCCCGTCACCGAGCCGAGGCCGTGGACCTGGTAGCCGCCGAGGAAGGCGATGTTGAGGATGACGGCCCCGAACATCCCGGCCCCGATCAGCAGCCCCCGGGTGAGCCGGGCGACGGCACCGGCCCGGGCCACCTCGGTGGGCGCGCGGCGTTCGGTGCGCCGTACCACCCACGCGTAGACGAGTACCGCGAGCACGGCCGTCAGGACACCGACGACCAGGGTGAGCCAGGGGTCGCCCTGCACCGCCACGACGCCCTGACCGCCGACGAAGGCGACCGCCGCAACGGCCAGGAGCTGCTTCGACAGACGCATGGTGACTCCTTCGACGAGGGCCGCGACCGAGGCGTCGCGGCCACGTCGAACGCTATGGATTCCCCGGCCGGGAATCGTCACCGCACGGTGGACAGTCACGGGTAGCTCGCTCGGGGGACAGGGTCCCCGTGGGCCGAGCGTTCCCGCTGGTGGGCCTGGCCAGGTGGCCGCGGCCCACGGCGTCGTGTCGGACCGGCCCGGCACGCTCCCCGGGTCACCGGTGACCGATGCCGGTCAGCGCCTCGGGCTCCGCCGGTGAGCGGCAGGGTGCCGTCCACCGGCGGAGCCGTCGGGTCGATCAGTCCGGGCCGAACGGTCAGTCCGTCAGGCGGTACGCCCGGATGGTCGTCTGCCGCACGGTGTTGCCGGCGGTGTCGGTCGCGGATGCCCTCAGCGAGACGAACCCGGCACCGGTCGGGTGGGTGAGGACGGCGATCCGGTTCGGACCGGTACCGGTCACCCGGGCGGGCCGCCAGGTCCGGCCGTCGTCGTAGGAGACGTCGACGGTCAGGCTGGCGCATCCGGCCGGTTCCGCGCCGGCCTGGCGTTGCACCCGGACCGGGACGCGGAACTCCCGGCCCGCCGGTGCCGCGTTCCGCCCGTCGAGTTCGGGGGCGAACCGCACCGCCTGCACCGGCAGGTGTCGGGTCTGACCGTTGGCCGGCCGCCCGGACCGGAACGTCCAACTGGCGCTGACCCGGGTGGAGAGTTGGGCAGCCGCCGGGCGTTCCACCTCGACCGTGAAGCGGTAGTTCGCCGCCTCCGCGGGGACGTCGTAGTCGGCGCTGCTGCGGGCGCGCGGGGTGACCAGGTGGTACGGCGGAGGAAGCGCACTGGTCCGCGCGGTCGACGAGGTCGATCTGGACGTACCCGCCGGGCAGGCTGTCGCGATCATGGGCCCGAGCGGCTGCGGGAAGTCGACCCTGCTGCATCTGCTCGGCGGGCTGCAACGTCCCACCCACGGCGAGATCTGGCTGGCCGAGCACCGGATCGACGGAATGAGCGAACGCGGCCTGGCCCGGCTGCGGCGCCACCACGTCGGCTTCGTCTTCCAGTCCTTCCACCTGATGGACGAGTTGACCGCGGTGGAGAACGTCGAGATGGCCGCGTTGCTGGCCGGGCAGTCTCCCCGTCGGGCCCGACAACGTGCCCTGCGTCTGCTGGACCGGGTCGGGCTCGCCGACCGCGCCGGACACCTGCCGTCGGCGCTGTCCGGCGGGCAGCGCCAGCGGGTGGCCATCGCCCGCGCGTTGAGCAACGAGCCGCTGGTCGTACTGGCCGACGAACCGACCGGAAACCTGGACAGCGCGGCCACCCTGGAGGTTCTGCGGTTGTTCGAGGAGCTGCGTACGGCGGGGCAGACGCTGGTGGTGGTCACCCACGACCCACGGATCGCCGCCGTCGCCGACCGGGTGATCTCCATGCGTGACGGGTCGTTCGCCGACGACAACCGGCTCGTCGACACCACCAACGCCGGCACCGGCACGGTCTACGGCGGGTGGCGCTGACGTGGGCGGCCGTCTACTGCTGGTATGTCGGCTGCTGGTGCGGGACCTGCGCCGACGCCGCACGGAGACCGTACTGCTGCTGCTCGCGATCAGCGCCGCGACCGCGACGCTGACCCTCAGCCTCGCCCTGGACGGGGCCCTCACCCAGCCGTACGAGCGGACCCGGACCGCCACCGCGGGCCCCGACGTGGTGGCGACACCGAGCGCAGCCGGCCCGCGCGCTCTGGCCGCCCTCGCGCCGCTGACGACCGCGCCCGGCGTCACCGCACACAGCGGGCCGTACCCGATCGGCTATCTGATGCTGACCGCCCGCGGCAAGACCGTGCAGGCGGTCGTCCAGGGCCGGGACAACTCCCCGGCGGCACTCGACCGGCCCGCGGTGACCAACGGCACCTGGGTACGCCCCGGCGGCGTGGTCATCGAGCCCACCTTCGCCAACGCCCTCGGCGTACGCACCGGCGACACCGTCGACATCAACGGCCACCCGCTGCGGGTGGTCGGCACCGCTGTCACCGCCGCCAGGGCCGTCTACCCCCGCGCCGACTGGCGCTTCGGTCCGGGCAGCCCGCTGGTCCAAGCCGCCGGCCTGGCCTGGGTCGACAGCAGTCAGATCGGCGCGCTGGCCGGCGGCCGGCCGCTGTCGTACACGCTCAACCTGAGGTACGCCGACCCGCGCGTCAGCACCTCGTTCACGCACCTGAGCACGGGCGGGATCGAGTACACCAGTTGGGTGCAGATCGCCGAGGCCAACGGCAGGCTCGTCAAACGGGCGCACCTGGCCCTGCTGATCGGAAGCTGGCTGCTCACCGTGCTCGCGGTGGTCAGCGTCGCCAACATCGTCGCCGGCCGCGTCGCGGACCAACGTCGCCGGGTGGGACTCCTCAAGGCCGTCGGCGCCGGACCGGCCATGATCGCCGCCGTACACCTCGCCGAATACCTCGTCATCGGGCTCGCCGCCGCCGGCACCGGCCTGGCCGCCGGCTGGTTCGCCGCACCGGCGCTGACCAATCCCGGCGCCGGGCTCCTCGGCTCCACCGGCACCCATCCGCCCGCGCTGCGGGCCGTGGTCGCCGGCACCGCCCTCGCCATCGCCATCGCCGCCGTGGCGGCGCTGGCACCCGTGCTACGCGCCGCCACCACCGACACCGTCGACGCGTTGGCGAACGCCGCCACGCCACCCCGACGCCGCGGGTGGCGCGTCCGACTGTCCCGCCGAATGCCCACCGCCATCCTGATCGGGATCCGCGTCAACGCCCGTCGCCCCCGCCGCGCCCGTCTCGTCATGGTGAACACCCTGATCACCACAATCGGGCTCGCCGCCCTGCTCATGGGCCTGGCCCAGAACCGGCAGGTCAAACTCGGCGCCGCGCAACTGGCCAATCCGCAGAGTGCACGAACCCTCCAGGCCATGCTCCTCGTCGTCGTCGTACTCTGCGTCCTCGCGCTCATCAACGCCGTCGTGAGCACCTGGACCGCGGTTCTCGACGCCCGGCACCCCCTGGCCGTCGCCCGCACACTCGGCGCCACCCCCGAACAGGTGACCGTGGGCATGGCGGTGGCGCAGCTTCTTCCGGCGACACTCGGCGTCGCCCTCGGCGTCCCGGCCGGCATCGGGCTGAATCTGGTCACCACTCCGGGCAACCTCAGGTACCCACCCACCAGCTGGATGCTCGCCCTGGCACTCACGGTCCTGCTCACGGTCGCCGTACTCACCGCCATCCCCGCCCTGGCCGCCACCCGCCGCCCGGTCGTGGACGCCCTCCGGTCCACCCCGACCTGACAGCAACCGCGCACACCCGTACGGCGACGAACCACGGAGGGCGCGGGTGCACCCCGCCTGCGGCCGCTGCGCGTGACCTGCGGCAAACCCGCTCGCGGCGGCGGCCGCACGATGGAATCCTTGGCGCGTGCCCCAACCGATCTTGCGCACTGACCGTCTGCTGTTGGTTCCCCTCGCCGACCGGCACCTTGAGCTGGAGATCCAGCTCGACTCCGATCCGGAGGTGCTTCGCTACATCATCGGTCGGGCGCGATCCAGGGACGAGGTGGTCGAATCCCATTCGCAACGGTTGTCGTTGGCGCGCAAGGTGGACGGCCTCGGGTTCTGGATGGCGTTCGGGTCCGATGGCGGCGCGCCCGGCTCGACACCGCCGGCGCGTGAGGACGACGGCGAGTTCATCGGGCTCCTGATGCTCCCTCCGGCGCACGGCCCCGATCAGCCTGACGACCCGACCGTCACAGACCTGGGTTACCGCCTCCTCCGCCGGTACTGGCGCAAGGGCCTGGCCAGTGAGGCATCCCGCGCCCTGCTGCGGCATGCCTTCGACACGGTCGGGCAGCAGCGGGTGATCGCACAGGCCATGACCGTGAACGCCGGATCCCGAGGCGTGATGGAGGCCGTTGGCATGCGCTACGTCCGCACGTACTTCCCCACCTGGGATGCCCCACTACCCGGAGCCGACCTGGGCGAGGTCGAATACGAGATGACCCGGGCGATGTGGGAGGAGCTTCGTGGTACTCGCTGAGGCAGGGATGCGTGGCCACGGAGTGGAGTTGCGGCCACTGGACGAATCCCACGTGCCCGGCCTGGTCGAGGCCGCCCGCGACGGGAACCTCTGGGAACTGTTCTTCACGAGCGTCCCCACCCCCGACACGATGGGCGACACCGTCAGGCAATTCATCGCCGAGCGGTCCGCGGGCACCATGCAGCCCTTCGCGGTGTGCCTCTCCGGAACCGGCCGGGCGATCGGCGTGACCAGCCTGTGCCACGTCGATGCGGCCAACCGTCGCGCCGAGGTCGGCTACACCTGGTACGCGGCTTCCCGACAAGGCACCGGCGTCAACGCCGCCTGCAAGCTTCTGTTACTGACCCGCGCCTTCGACGACATGGGCTACATCGCGGTCGAATTCCGTACCCACTGGCTCAACCACCGCTCCCGGAGAGCGATCGAACGGCTCGGCGCCAAGCAGGACGGAATCCTACGCAGCCACCAGATCATGTCCGACGGATCAGTACGCGACACGGTCGTCTACTCGATCATCGCAAGCGAGTGGCCCGCCGTCCGCGCGGAACTCAACCGCCGCCTCACCACACTGAAATAGCCCCGCCACCCCAGCCGCCGCGCTCGCCCGCATCCACGTCGTCAACCTCGGTCCGAAGAAGCAGACCAGCACTCAGGCTGGTGGTAGCCGACCGTGACACCTTCGGGGGACGGGCGGGGTTCGGACGAGCTTTTTGGCAGACGTCGCGTTGAGGCACTCGGGTCTGATCGGTCCCCCTCATCCGCCGGGTATGAGAGCGGCGCTGATCGCCCGGCCGATGACCTCGGGTTCGCGCTGGCGGACCGCAGAACGAACGGCTCTGTCTGTGCGTGGCCCGATCAAGGCATCCGATATTCGCGGCATAGACAGGATAATGCAAGAATCGCAGAGCATTGTTATAACGTTTTCCCAGTTGGCGCTGATTAATTGAAGGGTCAAAGTTTCAGCGAGCACTGAGCGGCTCCAGTAATAGACAGGTGAGAACATGCGGATCGCCATCGTCACCGGCGGCAGCTCCGGCATCGGGCGCAGCGCCGCCATCCAGATCGCCAAGCGTCAGACAGGAGTGATCCTGACCTACAGCACCAACAGGTCCGGAGCCCTGGACACCGTGGCGACGATCGAGAAGGAGGGCGGCAGCGCCGTGGCACTGCCGCTGGACGTCGGCCGGAGCGAGACCTTTCCCGCGTTCCGCGAGTCGGTAGCCGCGGCGCTGCAGGCCACATGGCAGCGGGACTCCTTCGACGTCCTGGTCAACAACGCCGGAATCGGCCATCTGGCGGTACCGTTCGAGGAAACCTCGGAGGAGATGTTTGGCCAACTCGTGCGGGTGCTGCTCAAGGGGCCGTACTTCCTGACCCAGACCCTGCTGCCGCTGCTCGCCGACAATGGTGCCATCGTCAACGTGACCAGTAGTGCGGCGCACGACTCCGGGGTGGCGCCGGGCTACTCCGCGTACGGCGCCATGAAGGGTGGCCTCAACGTGCTGACCCGCTACATGGCAAAGGAGTTCAGCGCGCGCGGCATCCGCGTCAACTCCGTCGCGCCTGGCCCCACCCGTACGGGTTTCGCCGACAACGCCTTCGAACGCTTCCCCGACGCGATTACGGCCGCGGCGGCGACGATCGCGCTCGGCCGGGTCGGCGAACCCGACGACATCGGCCTGGCGATCGCGGCACTGGTCGGCGACGACGGCCGCTGGATCACCGCACAGAACATCGAGGTCTCGGGCGGCCAGAACCTCTGACCGCTCCCAGGTTGAACACTCGAAATTGGCAGTTTCACAGTTGATGGCAGCATCGGTAACCTGTCGTTGCCGATGCGCCAGCTGTCGGTGTCGATGTTATGTGCCGGACTGGCCGGGTGATCGCACCTTGTGCCTGATGTCTCCAGAGGGTCGGGCAGGCTCTCAAGCTTGTGTTGGGCGATCACATCGGCGAACGGCGGGCTGGTCTGGATGATCTGCTGGCGCGGTTCACGCACCGCTTCGGGGGTGCGGAGCCGCGCCAGCAGGCGTTGAGCTACCCGGTTGGGTTGTTGTCGCCGTTGGCGGCAAAGAACGGCTGGCCCCTGGCCGAGGCCGCGATCTTCCGTCCGCAACACACGTTTGCACGTAGTTATCCAATCCTTGCACGATCCTTTCGCAGCCGGGCTGGCGGCACGGGTTCCGTGCTGCACTGGTGACATGTCTGCAGACGAGCTTTGTGAACTGCTGCAACGGCATGCCCGTCCGGACTTGACCACTGCCATCGACGGTGTCCGGATCTGTAGAGCCGACCACAGCGCTCTACCGGGCTCCTCGATGTCCGGCACCGTGCTGGCGGTCGTCGCTCAGGGCTCCAAGCGTCTGGCAGTGGGCGACCGCGTCTACGAGTACGGCGCCGGTCAATACCTCGTCACCTCGGTCGATCTTCCGGTGACAGGACAGTTCGTCGATGCCGTCCCGGGCCGCCCTGCACTCGGTTTCGGGATGACCCTGGAACCCGCCGCCATCGCGGAGCTGCTGTTGGAGGCCGGGCCGGATGACTTGCCGAAGTCCCCGGGTGCCGTACCGCCGGGAGTCGCGGTCACCGACGCCCCGGACGAATTGCTCGACGCGATCGTGCGGTTACTGCGTCTGCTCGACCGGCCAGGGGACCGGAAAATACTGGTCCCGCTGCTCAAGCGGGAAATCCTCTGGCGGTTGATAACCGGCGAGCAAGGTGACACCGTCCGTCAGCTCGGCCTAGCGGACAGCAGCCTGGCTCATATCAGACGTACGGTGCGGTGGATCCGAGAGAACTACAACCGGCCGTTTCGGGTCGAGGACGTAGCACGACTTTCGGGGATGAGCGTTCCGGCCTTCCACAAGAACTTTCAGGCGGTAACGGGGATGGCCCCTATCCAGTTCCAGAAGAACCTTCGGCTGCAGGCGGCGCGGTTGCTGCTGGCGAACCGTCCGCATGACGTCACCGGTGTCGGTCACCGTGTCGGATACGACAATCCGTCCCAGTTCAGTCGGGAGTACCGG
Source organism: Plantactinospora sonchi (assembly GCF_036422035.1). NCBI lineage: Bacteria > Bacillati > Actinomycetota > Actinomycetes > Micromonosporales > Micromonosporaceae > Plantactinospora > Plantactinospora sonchi. Next base: position 120,225 of record NZ_JAZGQK010000013.1, on the reverse strand, counting down.
CGTCAGTTCGGTGCTCCGCCCAGCGTTGACGCGGCCCGTATGCGCGATGGCGCGGCCCCCGCCCCTGAGGCGCTGCCTTGAGAGACACCTGAGCAAAGAAAATTGTGCAACACCATCTATCGGGCCTGGATGGCACCTCGGCCAAAGAACAATCCGCTTCCTCGCCGCCACCGGCGCTGAGCTCGACGTCGACGAGTACGGCGAACGAACGGGCCGCGTGCTGATCAGGTCTGGCCCGCCGCGCCGGCCGATGCCGGCCGGAGGCTGCCAGCAGGCAGAGCGCTGACGGCCTGCGCCGCGCTTGCGCGACGCCTTGATCCAGGAGAGATCGTTTCGGCAGCGTGGAAGCCCGGCCGGATGTCGCGTCCCGGCAGATACAGCGGGCTGGCTGGCCTCGCCAAATCGAAGCCGATGATGGCGGGGGTCGGCGGCAGCACGGCTGGACCATCCCGGCGCGCGATGCCGGCGCGGCGTCGGCGATGCTGTCGACGTGGAGTACGTGTCCAGAGTGCCGCGACCGCCGCTGGACGGGCTGATCGACGACCTTTACTACCTGAAGGGTGCGCCGCCGTACGCCCGGCTGACGCTGCCGCCCGCGCCGTCGGCGCTGCTCATCGTCAACCTGGGGGCGCCGTTCCGCATCCGCGGCGGCACCGACATCGAGACGGCCGAGTACGCCGACGGCTGCGTGGTCACCATGCCCACCCGCGCGTGGGAGTTCGGCTACCCACCCTGGACCCGGTCCGTTGGTGTGCACTTCAAGTCGTGGGGGCTGGCGCCGTTCCTGCCGATGCCCGCGGCAGAGCTGTGTGACCGGCCGGTGCCGGTAGAGCAGGTTTGGGGCCGGCCCGCCATCGCTGAGCTGCGAGACCGGCTGGCCACGGCCGACGGACCGCACGAGATGCTGACGCTGCTCGAGGAGGAGCTGATGCGACGGCTGTGCGAGACCGCAGGCCTGGCACTGGTCCGCTATACGAGCAGCGTCATCGCGGCGACCAGCGGGGCGGTGGCGATCGGCGACCTGAGTGTGGCAACCGGTGTCAGCAGCACACATCTGGCACAGCGGTTCAAGGAACTCATCGGCGTCACGCCGAAGCGACTGGCCCGCACCCACCGCTTCACCGCCACCGTGTTCGCGCTCAACCCCGCCGGACCGATCGACTGGGGCGACCTCGCCTATGACGCAGGCTACTTCGACCAGGCCCACTTCGGCCACGAGTTCCGGGCGTTCACCGGGCTCACGCCGACCCGGTACGTCGAAGTCCGGCGGCGGTTCCTGCGGGAACATCCCGGCCACGCGATGGACGGCTGGCCGCTGCCGGCCGATTGATTTCTTACAAGAGCGCCTGCTCACGACACGGTAATTTGGGAGCACCCAAAGTAGAGGAGTGCCCGTGGGCAAGGTGGTCATGTACAGCTCGGTGTCGGTGGACGGCTTCATCGCGGACGAGAACGACCAGCCCGGACCGTTGTTCGACTGGTTGACCAGCGGTGACGTCGCGTTGGACGAGAGCGGCGTATTGAAGGTGTCGCAGAAGTCCTACGACTACACCCGGGCGTACTGGAACCAGATCGGGGTGACAATCGCCGGCCGCCACGTTTTCGACATGACGGACGGCTGGGACGGAAAGCCTCCGAGCGGGATCGACCACGTCGTCGTCGTGACCCACCGGGGTAGGCCCGAGGGCTGGCATCCCGAGGCGCCGTTCTACTTCGTCGACGGCGTCGAGGCAGCCGTGGCCAAGGCGAAGGAGCTTGCGGGTGACCGCATGGTCGAGGTCGCCGCTGGCGACGTCGGTGGCCAGGTGCTTGCCGCGGGCTTGATCGACGAGGTGCGGATGGACGTCGTACCCGTCGTGTTCGGGTCCGGCAAGCGCTACTTCGGGTCGGTCGACGCGCAGCACCTGTTGGAGGACCCTGACGTGGTGATTCAGGGCAACCGGGTGCTTCACCTGCGCTATCGGGTGCGCCGTTGACCGACCTGAGCGGTACGCGAAGGGTTCACGGCGAAACGGCGACACAGAATCGGTCCTCGGGCTGCGTTCGCGCCTCGCTGCCCATGGTCGGGCAGCCGACGCCGCTTCGCTGTCGGCCTGGTCGCTCGGTCAGTTGCATGAGCCGATGGTCGCTGCCCGTTGCGGAAATCGGCTGGCTCGGCCGGCGGAGTGGCGGCGGCCCGCAGACGGATGATCTCGTCGTGTTGAGCGGCGAGTCGCGCGAGGGTCCGGAACTCGGTGATACTCGACGTTGTTCCCGGGAGGTCCACACACCCGAGTCCTCCCGTCCATGCCCGCATGAGTCGTCCGAGTACTGCAATGGGTGGGCACGCCCGCATCCAGCAACGTCGTGCGTCCGCAACATGATCATGTGCGCGCACACCGACAGATCCACGCACCCTGCACCCGGGTCGTTCAGCCGTGGCAGCGTCCACCAGCCCGGATCTTGTCCGGGTCAGCCGTCCTGACCTGAGCAAACTCTCTCAAGATCAATCATGAAGAGTCCATGGATGGCGACAAACGGCGACTCAGATGGCCTATGACCGCCCACGAGATCACATCCACCTGGGAGTGTTTCCGCTGGTCGGAGGGCGTTTTCGCTGATCTTCGAGGTGCCCCCGGCAGGATTCGAACCTGCGACACACGGTTTAGGAAGGGCCACGACCGCTACGACCCTGGCTTCCACCAGTAACTTCAGTTGCGTGTGCCATGTCTCCACGCCCTACAGTTTCACCGGCACGCCCTAGTTCGCTCCACGTCTGGCTCCACACTCGATCGCCGTGATGGCCAGCCCCAAAGCTAGTCGCGCGGCAGTTGTAGAGTGCCGGCTCATGGAGCCGGCCGGCCTCGACGACGTCCTCAAGCACCTCGACCTCGCATGGTCGCATGTCGGCGCATCAACCGGTGATCTTGACTTGCCGGATCCAATAGCGTTTGCCGATATGCAACATGCTTGGCCCACACAGCGCCTTTTGCTAGCACAAAGAGTCCTCGACTGTGACATAAAACCGGCAGATGTTGAGCTCATCGATCTGCCCAAGAATGAGCTGTTAGTCCGACCTCTTGCGAGAGTCAGCCTCGAAAGCCGACTGATGTACGAGGCATCTGTTTTGGCTGTTGTGGAGAAAATCGATAGCAGGCTTTCGGATGCAGTTTTCAGCCATCGCTGGCTAAGCTGGGAAAAGAGGCTGTACGCGCCCACTGGTCGATGGATGAAAATGATGGAAGAGGCACGGACGTTCCATCGGGCGAACCCCAAACTCATGCTTGCAAGAACAGATGTCTCCGCATTCTACGAGAATGTAGATGTTTCCTTGTTGTTGGAGGAACTAGAGGCGTTAGCTCCTCCAAAATGGGCATTGGACAGCCTGACGATTTTTTTGCGCGCGTTCAACGCCCTGAATAACGTCTGGGGAATACCACAGGGCTTTGATGTAACTGGGATCCTCGCCAATCTATACCTCCTTCCAGTCGATCTCGCACTGAAGAGAGAGGGATTCAAGCACTTTCGATATTCGGATGACATGTTAATTTTCGGAGCGGATTGGCTTGCACTCAGGAAGGCCTTGCTGCATCTAACGGCGATTCTTCGGAGTCGACGACTAGTTCTCGCTGGCGCTAAGACCCACGTATTCCCCGCCGACGGTGTCTTAGATGAACTGCTAGATGCCGACATGAACGCAATCAACTACGGTATCGCCACAGGCAAGGACGAAGCTCCGGCCGACCTCCACAAGTTCTTTGATGGTGCGGTTAGCGGAAAGTTTGTAGACAAGCGGAATTTCACCTTCAGCCTTACGAAGCTAGCATCCATCAAAGACGGCTACGCGGTCGAATGGATACTAGAAAACATGGGATCGGTGCCTCACATTAGCCGCGAGGCGCTTAAGTACCTGGGCATCTTCTACAAGCCTGAATCAAAACATGGGGGACGAATCGCGGACTTTCTTCTCGACAGCAAGATATCGCAGTACCCGTTCGCACAGCAGAACCTGCTGTTATACCTAATCACTAATGGCGTGAAAGAACTTGCGGCGCGAGATTCTGCCTGGCGGCTCATCGAGAATAAGAACACTCAGAGCTTTGTCCGTGAGTTTGCCGCAAGGTACCTGGGGCTGCATGGCGAACCAACAGATGCGATTTTGCTCAAAAAGCAGTTCAGAGAGGAACGAGACATCAATGTAAGGCGCGCGCTGCTCGTAGCATGCTATGAGGCAAAGAATTGCGGGTCAGAGATGCTCGAACTAATCTCTAGGTCCATGCCGGAGCTACGGATAACTGCCGATTACCTAAGAACCGAACCCTCTTCTATACCGGTCCCCACCTCAGAAAGAAGGCCCTATGGCCGCATCTAGTGCACATGACCAGCTCAGAAAAGAGTGCGAGAATCTTTACGAAGACTGCAACTATACCTCCCTAACTTACTTCAACGCAGCCAAGTCATCCGACTTCTGGGGAAAGGCCATTATATTCTGGCCGGCAGTAATCAGTTCCGTCGCCTCGTTGTTAGTTTCGCTCAATCAGCCGAAGCAGTGGGGGGCCGTCAGCGCCATCGCGAGCGCAGTCGTTGCCACAGCGTCTTTTCTTGGTGCCAGCAAAAGGGCAGACCCCCTCAAAGATTCGGCAAAAAGATTAACGGTATTGCGACATGCGGTTCGTTTGGAACTTGCCCTTGCCATGGAGCGAGATACCGATACTTTAGAAAAAACAGTTCGTGACTTACGCGCCGAGTACGGTGCAATAGTTGCATCCAACGAGCTTGTGCCCGACCGGTTCTTCAAGCGATCACAGGGGCAGATGCGGCACGGGGTGTTGGAGTATAGCGACGACAGCCGCGCCAGCATTGAGGAGCCGACCAGGTAAGATTCATCAAGGCAATGACCATGATGTGGATCGCGTGAGTAAGTTCAGCGGCAGGTGACACGCAGCCTAATTTGGACGGAGGGCGCCGTCCGCTGGAAGCTGGCCAATCTTGGCCCTTCATGAGAGATCGCGACAGAGAGACGTAGAGACGGCCTCTGAGGGCGCCGCAGAGGCAAGATCCGGGGCATCCCGGTGTAAGACATAGGGCCGATCCGGCTCTGCGGCTCTCAGCGTACCGTTTCTCGCGCTGCCATCGATCAAGCGGGGCACCGACGAGGCATTGAAGAGCGACCAGGAAGCGTTGACGCGTTGACAATCGGCGACCGGGCAACTGTCTCCGCAGGTGACGGCCGGTGTAAGGGTGTCACCGATGGACGTTGACAGACGTTGACACCCGTTGACACCGGGTGGTCCGGCAGCGGGGTGTCAACGCCTGTCAACGGGTGTCAACGTGGCCCGCTGACACCCTCGCGGGTGTCTTGAGCTGCGGAAACGTCGCCATCGGCGTTGGGTGTCAACGTGTCAACGCTTCCCGGCACCTCTGCCGCGGCGCGCGGGTGCAGTTCGTAGCGGCCGTCCGCACCGGATCGGACCCATCCGAGCGCGGTCAGCTCGGCCAGCACGGCGGACACTTCATCGGACTTTGGCAGCTTCCGGGAGACACGGCGGTGTAGCTCCCGGCGGGTGAAGGCGGTCATGCCCTTGGTGGTGAGCACCCCGAGTACGTACCGGGCGGTCTCGATCGCGGTGTTGCTGCCGATGGTGGTGAGTGCGGCCCGGTAGTGCGCGGCGAAGAACTCGGCCAGGCGTACCGCGTCGGTCATCCGGTCGGCGTCGACCGGGCGCCGCCACGCGTCGGCGGGGTGGTGGGCTACGTGTAGTAGCCCGGCGAGGCGCAGTGTGGCGCCGGACAGTTTGTTGCCCCATTCCCGCATGTCGTACAGGGTCCCGCCGGGCCGTAGCTGTGCCTCCACCTCTTGGGCGGCGGCGAGTCGGACGCGGCTGGCGTCGGGGGTGAGGGTGACCACGGCCGGGTCTTCCCATTCGGCGAGGGTGGCGGCCAGGTCGTGGACCCGGTGCCGGTAGCCGGTGGTCACCTGCTCGGGCACGGGTTCGGTGTCGACCAGCCGATATCCGGCCAGGGACCGGGGCAGGGCGAACAGGAACCGTGCCGGTAGTCCCCGGCCGGCAAGGTCGGCGTTCCCGCCGAACTTCCGCAGCACCGACGGTTGCGCCATGACGCACACCGTCAACGCGGGTTTCTCGATCGAGGCACCCTCGCGGGTTTGCCGCTCATTGCTCATCGGCTGCCCGGCGTGACCCTTCAAGTACGGATCGAGGTTCGGCGTACCGGAGTAGCGGCCGGCGAGGGTGTCAAAGATACCGCCTTCATCGCTGATGATGGCCATCCGTCCGCCGTTGGCTGCCATCAGACCGATGAGGGCTTCTGGGGTGGCGTCGTCCACGATGAGTTTCGGCAGCTTGGGAACGGTGATGGACTCGGCCGCGATGGCGGCGGCCACCGCCTCGGCCGACGCCTGATCCCGCTTGTCGGGGTCGGCGGCCTTGGCCGCTTGGGCCTTGGCCTGCTCGGCTTGCCGGTCGGCGATGTCCCGCAACGCGGCGGCCTCCGCAATGCGCGGTCGCATCGCCTCGCCGAGCGTCGATTGCGCACTGAACAGCGGCGCGGTCATCGCCCGATGCACCGGGGACTTGCGTTCGCCGGGGCCGGCGATGACGGCGGCGAACACGTTCACCGGTTCCCGCCACCCGCCGACCGGCTCTACTTCCAGCCGGCCACCCGCGCACCCGGAGAGCACCGCGACGGCGAGGGTGCCGGCCATGGCCGGGTCGGTTTGGGTGAACCGGGCGACGCCGGTCACCATGTCAGCCAGCCATGCCGGGAACACGTCGACCGGGAACGGCGGCGGCGCGGTGGTCGGGCCGGTCAACGGCACTGGAACATCCCACAGCGGCCCGCCCGGGTCGGGGCGGTCGGTGGTGGTGTCGGTTGGGCCAGTGACCAGGTGGAGACGTGCGGGTGCGGTCATGCTGCGGTCTCCAGTTCGAACAGGTCGCCTTGCCCGTAGGCGTACGGCGGTCGGGCGGGTACGGCGGTCGGGCAGTCGGCGGGTAGCAGTTGTAAGGCGATGAGTCCGCCCTTGGTGCACCCGACCGGGGTCCAGCCGGCGCGGCGGTAGCAGCGTCCGGGGTCTCGCTTGCGTCGGGTCTTGGCCGGGTCGACGAAGGTGACCATGCCGAGCGCAGGCAGGTCGGGCCAGTGAGCGCGGGTAGCGGCGACGGCGGCGGTGATCAGCGTGGAGGCGCGGTGTGGGCAGGTTGGTTCCCGGCGGAACAGGGAGCAGACCATGGCTCCGGCCCATGCGTGCTGGACGTAGGCCGCGATCGGCCAAGAGGTAACCCACAGGGCATCGGCGTCATCGGTGAGCAGCACGACGCACCGGCCAGGTGGTACGAACTGCGGTGAGCCGATCTTCTGCCGGTTGTAGTGCCGGTCAGCCAATGGCAGCGCGCGCGGGTCGGCCCTGTAGGACCACCGCCACGGTTGCAGCTGCTCGGTGCTCATGCGGCCACCGTCCGGGGGCGACGCTGCCCGGCGGCCAGCCCGGATCGGATGGTCCGCGCCGTCTCGACCGGACCGAGTCCGGCGGACAACCCCGCCTGTTCCAGCACGCTTGTCGCCTGTACCTCGGTAAGCACCGCACCGGCCACCAACTGCCCGAGTGCCACGGCGGCGATGTACAGCGACCGGTTGCGTTGCCCCTCCGGTGCGGTGGTGACGCGGCCGGTTTCCCGGTCGATTGCGGCCCGCACGTAGGCGCCTTCCCGGCCACCGGGCAGGTCGACCACCACCGGTCGCTGAGCCGGTAGCGGTGGGGGTCGGAGCAGGTCGGCGAGCCATCCGGGTAGCGGCGCCGGGTTGGTGTCCCCGTCGACCGTGTACGGCCGGCCCGCGACCGTCGACCCGCCGGCGACCACGTAGCCGCCGTGCGCGCGGGTGTCGACGGCCGGCCCGAGGGTGCCGGCGGTGTTCCGCAGCTCCGGGCCGCTGGCCGGGTGGCGGTAGTACAGGTGCAGGCCACCCCGACCGGTCCGCACCGTGTACGTCTGCCACACGTGCGGGTCGCCGTGCTGGTCGGCCACGGTGCCGAACGTGTCGGCACCGTCCGGCCCGCTGGGCACCTTGGACACGTCCAGGTCGACCACCAGCAGCCCGGACGGGCCGCAGGCGATACCGATGCCGTACGGGCCGGCCGACCAGCACCGTTCGATGCGGTCCGGGTCGGTGGTGGCCCTGGACTCCCAGTCCTTGACGGCGGGCCGCTTGTCGTCGGGGCGTAGCGGGAAGATGCGCCACCCGCGCACCGCGTGCGCACGGGCGGTGGTCAACAGGTCAAGCATGGTCAGGTTCCCTCCATCAGGGGTGGTGCAGGTGACACGGCCGGCGATGACCGCCGGGGTATGGCGAGGGCAGCGCGGTCCGGGCAGGAACATCCGGACCCGGTCGGTGGAGTGGCAGTACCGACCCGCGTCGCCGATCCAGTGCTGGCACCGGTCGGCCAGGTGGCGGCCCACCGGTCACCACCGACGGGCGGGCGCCGGTCGGCCGGCCAGCGCGGCGCGAGTGACCAGCGCCCGAAGGTCGGTCAGCATCGCGGTCAACTGGCGCCGTGCGGCCGGTTCGGTGTCGGCCAGGGCGACACGGAGACGGATCTCTGCCTGACCGGTGCCGCCGGTCGCGGTGACGCGGGTGAGTACGGCCCGACCGTGGCCGGGCAGGTCGACCACGAGGTCCTCGGATCGGTGTTCGCCGAGGTTGCAGCGGTGGTCACGGGCACACCAGGCGGTGTGCCGGGTCGGCCGGCGCTTCACCGGGTGCCCCGGTCGTACTCGGCGCGGAAGTGGTCGTAGACGCGGCGGCCGACCCGCACGCGGCGGCCGGTTCCGTCGCACCAGCGGCAGTCACGGTGCCGCCGGTCGAGCCGGTTACGGCGCCTGGCGCAGTGTCGGCAACGGCCGAACGGGTCGGCGACGCACAGCGCGGCGTACCACGCTGCGTAACCGACGGGGATGAGGGTAGCTAGGGCAACGGCGAGGGTCACGGAATGCCTCCATGAGCCGGTTCAGGGTGCGGGACAGTGCAGCCCCTAGGTACTAGGGGCCTGATCAGGTGTTGTCTGGATTCCTAGGGCCGGTCCTAGGTCTAGAAGCCACCGCTCCTAGACCTAGGACCGGTCGACGGGCTATCCGGCCGCGCCGCGCCCCTTCTTCCCGTCACGGTCGGTGAGCGCGGTGAGGATGTCGACGCGGTTGAAGCCCTGCCGGTTGCCGGACTCGCCGGTGTCCGGGTCGCTGCCCCACACCTGGCCGGGAGTGACCCCCCACGGCTTCAGCGCGGCGCGTAGCTGGTCGGTGGTCAGACCGGCGTACACGTCGGGCCGCAGCTCGGCGAGGAGCTTGACCAGCACGGTCGCCCACACCTTCGGCTTCTTGTCCGACATGACGGCGGCCAGGTCATCGAGCAGGGTGTCCTTGCGGACGGCGGCGGTGTCAACGGTCTGCCCGGTGGCGTGCCCGGTGATGGTTCCCGCCTTCTCCCGCAGCGTCCGGGCACGCCGTACGACCTGCTCAGCGGTCGGGCCGTCGATGAAGAACGTCCGGGTGATGACCGGGTCGTCGCCCTCCCCGGCCAGGTAGCCGATGCCCCGGTCACGGCGAGAGAACATGGTCGCCTTGATCCCGTTCTTGTGCATCGAGCTACCGAGAACCATGTCGTTCTCGGTGTGGCCCATGACCTTCAGGCAGAACCGCAGCACCGCGTTCGCGGAGATGCCGGTCGGCAGGGACTTGGCGTCGGGTCGCTGGGTGGCCAGGATCAGCGTGATGCCGGCGGCCGGCCCGCGCTTGATCAGGTCGGTGCAGGTCTCCTCGAACTCGGCCCCGTACTTCGGGTGCTCGAACCACACCTGACACTCGTCGACCCCGGCCACGATCGGGAACAGGCCAAGCTTGCGCTGGTTGGCCAACTCGTCGGTGACCTTGTTCTCCGGGCACAGGTCACGCGGCAAGTCCCGGATCACCTTCGTCCGCCGCCGCAGCTCGGCCCGCAGTTCCCGCATCGCGGCCAGGCCGTAGGCGATGTCTTCGTCATCGTCACCGGCCCGGTACCGGTGCGCCACCGGTTCCAGCGCGGACAGGTCCCCGGTGCCTTTCAGATCGAACGCGTGGATCTGCGCACGCGGGTCGAGACACGCGCCGAGCAGGGCCAACCGCAGGGAGAACGTCTTACCCATACGCGGGATCGACCCGACGATCATCGACGCGAACATCAGGGTCAGGTTCACCAGCCGGCCACGCGGGTCGGTGCCGAACGCGAACGGCCGGAACAGGTTCACCGTGCCGGACTTCAGCAGCGGCCACGCGACCTGCTTCGACCGGGACATGTCCCGGTCGGCCACGAACAGGACCAGCCGTCCGGGGTGCACCTCGGCGTTGGCTTCCGGCCACACACACCCGAGCGGGCGGGTAAGCGCGGCGGCCAACTCCTCCCGTTTGTCGACCACCGTCGACGCGGTCACCCCGCGCGGCAGTTCGACATCGGCCCGCCACCCGGTGCCGTTCTCCCGGGCGATCGGGGCCGGGAACCACCCCTTGCCGGTGTCACCCCGCCGGATCGCGTCGTTGATGCCCTTGATGTTCAGGGCGGCCAACGCCCGGAACACCTCCACCGAGGTCAACGGCGCGGCCTGGGTACGGACAACGGCCGTGCCCAACAGCGGCTCGTCGTTGCGGCCACCCAGTAGCCCGAACAGCGTGACCAGCATGCCCAGCACCGCCCACCGCGACCACGACGGAGCGAACACCAGCGTCACCCCACCGGCCACCGTCACGGCGGTACCGAAGGTGGCCACGATGCCCCGCCACCGCACCCGCCGGTCACGCTGCCGCGACAGCTTCAGGTACTCCTCGGCGTCCTCCCGCCGCACCGTGGCCTGCCGTACCGGCTCACCTTCCAGATCGAACAACCACCGCACCGTCGTCCGGGCGACCCGGTAGGCGCCGACCGGCGCCCGGAACACCAGCTTCCCGACGTACTTCGGAAACCGCAGCAGGTGGTAGCCCATCGCGTGCAACCCGAACCCGGTCGCCCACATCAGGTTCCCGGTGAACTCCCGACCCGACCGCAGCCACGACGGCAGAATCGGCACCCGTCGCGCGTCGCGGAAACTGGCCAGGCTGAACCGAGTGCGCTTCTGCGCCTCGGGCGAGTCAACCAGCAACGGCCCGCCGGACTCGACGTCGTCCAGGTCGTCACCGGCGCCGGCCGGACCGATGTCCGAGTCACCGTCGCCACGGCGGGACCGCGCCGCATCGAGGTAGAGCACCTCGGCATCCGGGCCGTCGGCGGTATCGGTCAGGTCCGCCTCAGCAGCCCGCCAGTCGAAACGGCCGTCGTCGTGCGGGGTGGGGCTAGCCACGGCGGGCCTCCTTGCTGGCGATGGGGGCGCACAGGCGGCCGTAGGCGTCGATCTGCCACGGCGTGGTGCGGGTCAGGCCGCGTTCGGCCAGGGCGGTAGCCACGGCGGCGAACTCCCGCTCATCGGGCCGGTCGTACTCCTCCATGCGGGTCGGCAGGTGGACCCGCTCGGTGCCCTGGCTGTAGGTGATGAGCAGGATGTAGCCGCCGCAGGCGGCAGCGGCGATCGTGGCGCGTAGTGGCGTGCCGAGCCAGTACGGCCGGCGGGGGCGCAGGCGGGTCGCTGCTCGCCGCAGCGCTCGCACGAGTGACAACATGAGTGGTCTCTCCCGAGGTCGTTCGGCTGAGGGTTGAGGACCGGCGGCACGGCGCGGGTTTCCAGGCCAGAGGCCGTGCCGCCGGGCATAGCTAGTCGTGCGAACGCACGAGGTGAGCGAGGGCGGCGCCCATGCCGAGCACCGCAACGGGCAGGCACGCGACGGCGGTCGTGATCCACCACGGGGCGGACTCAATACCGGCCGCGACGAGCAGGTGATAGGCGACCTGACCGGCCGCGCCGACCAACAGTGAGGCGATGGCCGACCACTTCGCGAACCGGCGTGCCTTGTCGGGCACACGGCCGGACAGCCACACGTAGAGGGCGTAGGCGCCGTACGTCTCGACACCGATCGGCAGGGTGATCGCGGAGTTGATGGAAAAGCTGTCCCAGATACCCGGCAGCGGGTGCACCACCCCAAACCCGGTGAGTCCGCCGAGTCCGACCCACCCCGACCAGATGGCAACGAACGCGGGCAACGCCAGCAGGACCACCGGCCACACCACCGCCGACCGGACCGGCGCGGCCGGGGTGGGCGTGTCCGGGCGACCGACCGGCGTGACCTCGGCCGGCGGGTCGACGGGCGTGATCTCCGGGACGGGTGCCGGGTCCGGGTCGACCGGCGGCACGGACTCGGGTACGAACGGTGCCGGCACCGGGTCCGGGTCGGGCGCCGGGGTGGTGGCGGAAGGTCCCTGGTGGTTACCGTCACCGGCTTCGGCCTTGAGCAGGGCCAGCAGTTTGCCCGCCTTCGGGGACCCGATGCGGAACTCGCGCATCAGCCGGTTCCGCGACGGGAGCGCCTGACCGTCGGGCAGGTCCAGCCGGCGGGCGGCGAGCAACAGGTCTTCGACCGGTTGCGGGTACTTCGTGCCGTTGATCGTGGGGGCAGTCATGGCGGGTGACCTCCAGTCAGGCGTCGAGGATGTCGGCGAGCATCTGGCGGTGAGCGGCGAAGACCGTGCCGCCGTAGGTGTCGGCCAGGTGGCGGGTGAGGGTCGCGTAGTCGCTGGCGGGTGCCCAGACGGCGCGGCGCGCGTCGTCCTGGCCGGTCACCTCCGGGAAGTCGACGTGCCCCCGGCCGAGGTCGAACCTGGTGGGCACGGTGACCATCCACGCCTCATCCGACGCGCGCGGGTCGGGCACGTAGCGGGCCGGCAGCGTCACCGTCCACAGGTCCGTCGGATCCACGATCAGGCCGGTCTCTTCGCGCAGCTCCCGCACGGCGGCGGCGGTCGGGTTCTCGCCCGGGTCGACACCCCCGCCGGGCAGCGCCCATCCGTGCCCGTCCTCCCGCTCGACCATCACGATCCAGCGCAGGCCGTGGATGTCGCGGAGAACGACGACCGCGTCGGCGGCCACCAACTCGCCCCAGTGACCGAGTTCGTTGCGGCCGTACCGGATGCCGGTCGGACCGTGCGGGTTGACCGGCCGGCCGTCGACCACCCGGAAGGGGATCGCGGCCGTGCGCTGGCGTCCGGTCCAGTCGATGCGGGTCGGGTCCATGATCGGATCGGCCCACGACGCGCCGGCCGCGATACCGGCCAGCACACTCAAGTCGGTGTAGGTGCGGGGGGTCATGCTGCTACCTCCTCGGGATAGGCACAGTCGACGCACTCGCCGAGCGAGCGCGGGATGTAGTAGGGCCGGACCACCCGGCATGTCGGGCACGTCCGGCGGGCCGCCAGCGCCTTACCGATCGCGGCACGCTGAGCGGGGGTCGCGGTGCGCTTCGGTCGGGCCAGGTCGACCCGGTACAGGTAGGCGACCCGGGTACCGCCAAGGCCGCGCCAGAGCACCTGGCCGGCGACCGGCTGACCGGCGGGCCGTAGCCCAGCGGCGGTCAACTGTCGGCGGGTGGCGTAGCCCGGCGGGGCACCCCGCCACCAAAAGGTCGGGATGCCGAACCGCGCCCCGTCCGGATCGAAGAAGGCGGCGCGGACGCGAGACATCAGGCCGCGCAGCGCGGGTCGGAACGGGCGGTCAGGTCGGCGGCGACACGGGTGACCCGGGCCTCGGCCCGGCGCACCCGGCGCCAGTCCAGTTCGGTCGGTCCGCCGTGGTCCTCGGCGTAGATCAGGGTGATCTCGGCGTCGAGAAGGTCCAGGTCAGCCGCAATCAGCGGCCACTCGTGCTCGATCGCGGCGAGATCGGCAGCGGTTGGCTGCCCTTCGGCGCCTTCGCGAGTCTCGACCATTTGATCTCTTCCTTTCAAGGCAACGTCGCACGTCTAGTGTTGCGCAACTGGAATGCGCAACAGAGTATCGATACGTGGATCGGTTGCGCAAGGGAGTTGCGCTAACCTGTCTGGGTGAGTGACGTTCGAGAGGAACTTGCCGCAGCTACCAGGCGCTACCGACGTACCGAAGCGGCGCACGAGGAGGCCCGGCAAGGGACGATCGCAGCTGTGCTGGCCGCTCTACGTGCCGGTGTCGGGCCTACCGAGGTAGAGCGGTTGTCGCCGTTCACCGGCGCCTACATCCGGAAGATGGCCCGAGAGCAGGGCATCCCTCCGGCCTCGCCGGGACCGAAACGACCGCGTCGCGCCGACGGGTAGCGCCCGGTCAACTGGCCCGGGTCTTCACGAAGTCGCCAGCATCGACCAGGCCGACCGACAGAGCCGATGACTCCATCTCGTCAATGACGCGGGCCGGGATGACGAAGCGACCACGAATCTTGATGGCCGGAAACTGTCCAGAGTGAATCGCTCGGTACAGCGTGACCACGGACATCCCGAGGATGTCCGCCGTCTCACCGACCGACCGAAACCGGGGCTGCACCGCGTCGCTGTTTGGCCTTCCCGCCACGACAACCTCCTGAGTAGTCTGAGCCGGGATGCCCCGGCCGGGTGGTACGTCCAGTGAAGTCGAAGCAGGGCGCGCTACCCAGGCAGAACCGGTGCAACCGCATGCAAGGCCAGTGCAACCCGGGCCGGTGGGGAGGCGACCGTGGCCGAAGTCGAGCGCTGGACAGGTGGTCTGGCTTGCGCCCTTCAAGCATCGGCCAACATGACGAACGAGCGTTTCGCGGCATGGCTTGGCATAGCCGTTCGTACAGTCGCTTACTGGCACAGCCGTCCCGATACTGTTCCCGGTCAAGCAAACCAAGATGTGCTTACCGCCGCTCTTAAGCGACTCTCCGAAACGGCGCAAACGAGATTCAGAGCCACTATCTCGCAGTCGGCACAAACTCCGGGAACAACTGCAGGCAGCGCATCAGTTACAGATGTTGTGACCAGCGCTGCTGACAGCATCTCCAACGACCCTCTTCTGACCGAGGGCACCGCCACCAGCGAATCAGTCGAGTCGCTGCAAGAAGACATGATGCTTCTCGCTCGATCCGGCGGAATGGCCGCGCTCGACGTCTTCAGAACAGCCCGTCGCTTGCGGGATGAGGCCCGGTCACTCGCCGAGCGAACGCGGCGGCCCGGCGTCCTCGCTGACCTGTACGTCGTAATCGGGCAGGGGACGTCTCTGATGGCCTCTACAGCCTTTGATCTGGGGCATTGGAACGAGTCGGCGACGCTTGCGCGTGCGTCGACGCAGTACGCGGATATGGCCGGTCACGCCGCACTGAAGGCATGGACCTACGGGCTCCAAATGACTCTGGCGAACTGGCGCAACGAACCCGATACGGCACTGACCTATTTCGCACGCGCTATGCGTGGCGCCCCGACCGGTGAGCCCAAATTCCGCCTCCGCTATATCGCATCCCGGTCGCATGCCTTGCTCGGAGACAGCGCTTCAGTTGCAGACGTTTTAGACGCTGCTCAGCGTGACCGGGATGACGCAGAGGCGAGTCCCGACGGTCTGAGCAAGTCCGTTGGCGGCGAGTTCGCATTTGGAGATGCCCGCGCCGCAGCATGCGCGGCGGCTGCGTGGCTTGATCTGCGGAACGGCGACGAAGCTGCGAGGTATGCACGGGCGGCGCTCGCATCCTACGAGTCACTACCGGCAGCCCGGCGTCCGTACTCCCAAATCAACGGCACGCACATCGACATTGCCGCCGCACACCTACACATGGGCGACCGTGACGGGGCGCATGCCGCACTCGGTGAAGTTTTGGAACTGCCGGCTCACAAGCGCAACGTCTCGCTGACCGGCCGACTAGCGAAAGTTCGCAACCTGCTATCAGTTCCACCGTGGGACGCAGACCCGGAAGCACGCCAGATCGCGGAACGACTGTCTGCATGGCTTGCCGAGACATCTGCACGGCCGCTGCAATGAGCTACGGCAGTTCAGATAGGATCCGCGACTCCTTCTCTGCGCCGATTCCAATTTCGCCGGCGCGCTCGTGACTACTGGTTGAGCCCGTCGCCACAATCCATGCCCAGGTGTCGGCCACCGTATCGCGGAGCGGCCGGCATTCGAGGCCAACACCTCGCGCCTTAACGGAATCAACTGCCCACACTCCCGGGAACGTCCGCCACAGTGGAATTTCCGACCACTGTCGGACGCCACGGCTCAGCAGCACGGAATCAGGCGCCCATGCAAACGATGCGTCAGAGTGCGTCACCTCGGCGCACGCACCGAGTAGGTCCCCGAAGGTTGCCCCGTCGATCGGCGCCGTGACGTTGTACGTTCCAGACGTTCCGTCGGCGATCGTCCGCAGCGCAAACGCTGCAAGGTCGCGCACGTCCACCGGCTGGATCGCGCGGTCCGGCGAACCGGGAGCCAGCACTTGACCTCCAGCAGCCACCCGGCGAAGCCACCACGGCAGGCGCCCGACGTACTCCCGTGGGCCGAGCACGACACCGGGACGGAGAATGGTCGTCCGCTCGGCACCGAAAGCCAGGGACGCTGCCGACTCACAACCCGCTTTCTGATAGCCGTACCTCGTTGGGCCGTCCTCAGTATCCTCGCCGTAGTCCGGGCCGGCATCCGGCGGACAATAGAGCGTAGCTGACCCATCGGTCAGCGGCCTGATAGGCCAATCCTGGTAAACGCTCACGGTCGACATGAAGACGTATCGGCCAGCAACGGGTGCAAGAGCACGGGCAATATCGAGAGTGTTGCGCGGCACGTAGCCCGACGTATCCACGACGGCATCCCATTCCCCGGCAGCGGCCAGGGCACGAACGTCATCGGCCCGGTTCCGGTCGCCCCGAAGCGATCGCACCGATTCAAGGAACGGATCAGCGGTACCCCGGTTGAAGGTGGTTACTTCCCAACCCGCCTCGATTGCAGCGCTCACGATCGCGTGGCCGACGTACCAAGTTCCACCGAGTACCAGTAGCCGCATACCCGCCATCATGCCGACCGTGGCGTCGGCGCCGTACGCGGGTGCTCCGCGACCGTTGCTCGCTTACCCCGGGACACCAGCACCGCCCCGGCGGCGGCGAGTTCGGCTATTGCACGGTGGGCCGTACTGGCGGCCACGTCGTACCGCGAGGCAAGGTCGGCGACAGTCGGCAGCGCGGCGCCCGGTTGAAGTGCGCCACAGGTGATGGCCGCTCGTAGGTCAGCAGCGATGCGTTGGTACGGCGCCGAGTCCTCCGTCACCGGTCTGGGGGCAGGGACCGGGAAGGCTTCGCCGTCTCCAATCTCCACAGGCAGGGCCGGCATCCGGCTCGCCAGACTGCCGGCCGCACGCTGGTCCGCCTCAGAAACCCATGCGCTGTAGACCCGTAGAGTCGTAGCTCCTCCACCGCCATGACCCAAACGACCGGCAACGGTACGCACGTCGACACCGCCCGCAATCAGTTCCGTCGCCGAGTAGTGGCGGAGCTGGTGGATGTTCATGTCCCACCCGAGTCGCGCGCACATCCGGACGTATCGCTGGCCGACCGAGCCAGGCTTAAGCCAAGTACTGCCGTCAGGCGCCCCAGAAAAGATGCGTGCGTCCGTCGGCAGCACCAAGCCGAGCGCAGTGGCCCGCTCGGTGCACCTACGGAGGTACGCACGCAGCAACGCCAACGTCTGGTCATCGAGCGTGATGCGCCGATGCTGGTGCGTCTTGGTGTCCTTCTCCCATGTCTTGGCCCCGCTCTGCGCGATGCTCGACCGGATGGTAAGTACCCCGACGGCGAAGTCGAGCCGATCCCACCGCAGCGCGCACAGTTCACCCCGCCGAATGCCAGTCATCAGGGCAAGCCAGACCAGCATGCCCCAATCGAGATCACGCCATGCCTCGCCTGCGATACGCGCGGCCTGGTCGGGTGTGGGCGGTTGCGGGTCGGGCCGCGCCGGGGACGGCGGCTCGGCCTGATCGATCGGGTTGGTGCCGAGCCAGCGCCACCGAACAGCCCGCTTGCACGCGCCGCTCAGGATGCCGTGGATCTGCCGGATGGAAGAGTCGGCCAGCGGCCGGCACCGGTGCGGCTGGCAGCGGCTGTCGCACTCGTGCTCGCCCTGGGCGCGATGCTCGATGTAGTTCCGCCCCCGGCAGTGCGCCCGACAGGTACGTAGCAGGGCGTAGAACGAGTCGAGCACTTCGCCATCGAGGCGACCGACGGCCAGCTCCCCGAGCAACGGCCGGATGTGGTTCCGCACATAGCCTTCGTAGGTACCCCGGGTCGTAGGCTCGACGTCGAGCACTTCTAGGTACCGGTCCATGAGCTGGTTGACCGTAGCCTTCGTACGCGGGTTGCGCCTCTCGTCAACCTGGTTCAGCAGCCGGGTACGAACCCGCTCAGCTTCCCGCGCGGCCGTTGGTCCGGCCGGAACGGTCTCAACAAGGTAGTGGCGCTTCCGGGATATCGGGTCAATGCCGGCATAAACCCGTACCCGCAGTGACCCGCTAGGTAGCGTCTCGATCTCACCACGAGAGCGCTTGCGCGCCTTCGACTTGGGAGGCATGAAGCAACGGTAGCGGTAGTTCCATCTCGCTGCTCGCGCCACGAACCGGGCTCCCATGAACGCCCTCTATGCCGCATCGTCAACGCCAGGCTAACCGCGAGGACGGCGCACCGAACCGGAGTCCCCGCTAGGCTCAGTCTAGGGCCAGCTTGGTGGGACTATGCAGCTTCGCAAGAGGTGTGGAGTGACGGAGAACTTTGAGAATCTGTCCGACTACGACTTCGAACGACTTGTTTGCGACCTTCTAACCGCAGAGTGGGGAGTGCGCGTTGAAGCGTTTCCGAAAGGTAGGGACGGTGGAGTTGACCTTCGCGTATTAGGGCCCACCAACGCGCCGCTTAATTTAGCCACAGGACAAGAACTGGTCGTGCAGTGCAAACACCGACCCACATCAGCATACAAGGATCTCAAAACGGAGTTGACCAAGGAAGCCCAAAAGAGCATCAGCAACGAGGCGTCCAGATATGTCCTTGCCACAACCGCGAGACTGACACGAGCTAATAAAAAAAGCATTTCAGTCATATTCTCAGGAAATATTGTCGAATCAGACATCTACGCCCGGGACGACATTGCCGCGCTGATCAGACGACATCCGAAGGTAGAACAGGCGACACCCAAGCTGTGGATGTCAAGCGCAGCAGTCATGAGCACATTGCTGCACAGCATAGAACATCTTAGATCGGGTTACTTGCGTGACGAACTCCGACGACTCCGTCGCAGTTTCGTAGAGACTGGCTTCGTGACGAGGGCAAGGGCATGCCTTAACGAGCACGGCGTTTGCATACTGGCGGGACCTCCCGGAGTCGGAAAGACAACCACCGCCCACATCCTGTTATTACAGTTTATGGCAGACGGCTGGGAACCCATAGTGGCGGTTGGGGACGCCCGAGAGCTAGAAGCGCAGCACAATCCTGACGCCAAGCAAGTCTTGTTCTTCGATGATTTCCTTGGCCAGGATGGCTTAGAAGCCAAGCTACGGACGAACGGGGACGCCGAGCTGTTAAGGCTGATTCAGCTAGTCGAGTCTGATCCAACCAAGGCTTTAATAATGACTACGCGGGACTACGTGCTCCGGCGAGCTCAACAGAGCTACGAGAAGCTCTCCGACACAGTCTTCGACACCACCCGTATATCGATACGGGCCGAATCTCTTACAGTCCATGAAAAGTCACACATTCTTTATAATCAGCTCTACTTCTCGCCACTCCGAGAAGTAGCATCTAAGGCTCCCTCTGGCGAATATGACAAGGTTGTAAGACACCGCAAGTTCAACCCTCGCTTGACTTCTACCGCGATTTCGAAGCTGGCTCGGGACGGTGGACCGTCGCCTCGACGGAGATTCAACAGGTTTACCACCGAGCCGGCAGTCGACAGCGGCCACATATCCGAAACTGATCTGCCGGGTTACCTTGTAGCAGCACTAGAGCGCCCAGAGGAATTGTGGGACCACATTCTTCGCTACCAGATGAACGGATTACAGCGGGACATTCTCCTGACGCGAGCATCATTTGGTTATGCAACTATACTCGGATCCGAGCTTTACAAGGCAGTAAGAGCACTACGAGCCGCAGACAACCGGCATTCCCTTGACCTAGACTTCGACGCCGCTATGGCAATCCTCGATGGCGATTTCCTCTCAGTTCGCGTCGAGCACCCAGGACTGGTTCTAGTTGAACGCATAGAACCAGGCTTGGCAGATGCTGTATATAAGTTCATGCTCGCCTATCCAGACACTATCTCCGCCATCAGCAAAGCGGCGGCCTATTTTGGGCAAATTCGCATACTCGCGGGGCTATGCGGGTACTACCCCCCAAGGCGCCAAAATGTGGGTCACTTCAAGCCACGCCAAAAGGACTTGGAGCTAACATTACTAAGGGCCACGGAGCGCCTGTTCTTTTCGCCCGGTCCAACCGTCGTTAATGGCACCCTCTTCTTCATCGAGCGACAATGGCACACACACATCGGTGAGCGCCTGAGCCTACTCGTTGGGCTCTATCACTTAACCGGCGCATCACCCAAGAAGGGCCTCATTGAACTCATCACAGAGCGAATAATCTCGAATCTACCGCGCATAGGCACAGACCCCCTAGTTCAAGCGGTCGGCGCCCTTCGGTCACAAATCCCGGACGAATGGCGGCCAACAAGGACCAAGTTCGAGTCCGACCTACTAGCATACTTAAGTCAAGCAGAAGACATGGATGATTGGTCTACCCTAAAAGACGTTATCGACATCGTTCCAGTCACGGATGAATTCGTGGAAGAGCTGGAAAGGGAGTTTGATAGCTACGCCGCCGAGGTTATTTACGAGCTGGTTGATCAGTTAGAAAACGACCCCAGGGGCGACGAGGATGAGACGCTTGAGAAGATTACTGACTTAGCTGACCGATGGGACTGCAGGCTGGACACATCAGACGTCGAGGAGCTACTAGAACTGCAATCAAATGCGAGTGTCGATGAAGAAGAAAACCGCAGTCAACCAGGTGCCCGCCGTCTGCCAATCTGGCCATCCGAAAAACAGCAGCGTCAGACTGAGGCTAGTCCGAGGAATTTCTTCGACCTGCTCTGAGCTACATAGGCGGCTCGCTCCACGCATGGCTCCACGATCCGTAGGCCAGATTTGGAATCAAGCCTCTGACCTGGTGCCCCCGGCAGGATTCGAACCTGCGACACACGGTTTAGGAAACCGATGCTCTATCCCCTGAGCTACGAGGGCCTGGTGATCCACACTACCTAGCGGCGGCTGTCAGCGTACCGCAGGGAGCCCCGGCGGCGGTCAACGCTGGCACCGCCACCAGCGGACCGCACACCGACCGCACGCGATCAGGGCTTGGCCCGACCGACCACCAGCGGCGAGCACGGTCGCGCATCGTCACTCAGCGTCGATCATCGCACAGGAGCACACATCGCACACACGCACGAAGATCATCGATGGCAGCCGGAAGGGCACCTGAGGCGACGTGGATCTGGGAGCGGAGCGGTGTCGGCAGCGTGCAGGCCACCCGACCTGAGCGCCACCGGCGCCAACGCCAGTTGCCGGCACCCGCAGTGGTGACAGTGGTGGTGGTGACCATCGGACGCCCGACAGACCGGCGGAGACGGCTTGGAGGTCTTGCGGGGATTCGTACGATTGACAGCGGACTTCGCTCTGCGGCGGTCGTCCCCCCGACCACGTTGCCGGGAGCAGACCGGCTTGCTGATCTCCTGCCCTTCGACGGAGGACTCTGCGAACATGTCGCGAACCGACGCCATCAGCGGCGAACTGCGGTCGATGCGCGCGGGTGTGGACCGGGCCAGGTCGACCGCTTCCGCCACCGCGCAAGAGGCTGAGCAAGTGGCGACGAGGGCCGCAGCCGCAGGATTCAACGGGATCGCCGCCGGCATGTCCCAGGTGCGGGGGGCGATCGGAAACATCCAAGCTGGCTTGGGCAACATCGACGGGGCCATCGATCAGGCTTCCACCTCTGTCGTGGCGGTACCCAGAGAAGCCTCACCTGCCGAGGTGGTCGAGGCGCTGAACCGCGCGGCGGACAGGGTGGGTACAGCGCACGACGGAGTTGGTTCCTCTATCAGCGACGTTGAGGAGGCCCGGACACTCGTCGTCCGGGTGCTGCAGGGTGGTGATCCCGGGCCGCTGCTCTCCATGCTCGGAACCATCAAGGAGATCCTGTCGCTGGTGGCTCAACAGGGCAGCGCCGTCAAGCAGTCACTCGCCTCGGCCGTCAACGATGCACGCCGGACGGGCAACTCGGGAAACTAGGCCGGGCTGGCGGCAACTCGCCGACCAGCCCGGCGCCGGTCTCACCTGATGCCTCCGCCGGGCGAACCAGGGCAGCGAACAGCGCCGATCTCGCCTGGAACAGGCCGCCCACCGGCCGACCCGGCGGATCACCGACGGGCTCACGGACCAGGATCGGTGCACGGTTGGACGCCAGTGGGCGCCGTTCGTTGGAACGGGAGAATGAGTGCGCGGACGTGCTGGCCGACCGTGGCTACCACGTGCACCAGAATCCGAGCCGTCGCGAGGTGGCCGAGGCACGGGCACAGACCGGCGATCGCGGAAATCCGGGAAAGGACCCAGACTATCTGGTCGAGGGACACGTTTTCGACTGCTACGCGCCGGGAGAGACGAAGTCGGTACGGGGTGTCTGGAGCGGCGTGCGGGACAAGGTCGAGGACGGGCAGACTGAGCGTGTCGTACTCAATCTCGGTGACTGGCGGGGCGACCTCGATGCCTTGCGGAAGCAGTTCGACGACTGGCCCGTGGACAACCTCAAGGAACTGGTGGCGCTAACGCCGACCGGTAAGCTCGTGAAAATCGTGGCGCACCCCGACGCGAAAGGCTGACAGATGGCTATCGAATACCGGTTGACGCTTGCCGGGAAGATCCCTCTCGATCAGTTGGTCGAGTGTGCAGTGCCAGACCCGGCCGAGCGGCCGACGCCGACCGAGACGCCAGGGCTACTCACCGCCGACCTGCACGATCAGCAGGGGTTCACCCTCATCGTGCGGCCCGGCCACGACGGGTACTACGAGGCCGAGGACGACGACGCGACGACTTGGGTATGGGAGCCGGACAGCTACGTCAACGTCACATTCCGAATGGCCAAGGAGAGCCCTGTCGAGAACGGCATTTCCAACATGCTGGCCGTGGTATCCCGCGTACTCACCTGTCGACGAGAGGACGCCGCACTAATCCTCAACGGCGACGTGCTGCTGTTAACCCGGTTTGACGGGGTTCTCCGGAAGCACCGTAGGGCGTTGTGGTGGGACCACTACGGCTTCACCGATAACGTCCTCGTCCCAGGCGAATGAACTAATCTGTTGCCGCCACCGCAGCGCCGCTGGCCGCGATCCTGCTTAATCATAAGCGCTCAATCGATACCCGCTAACCTTGGAGAATTCTTCGGTGACCTCTGCCGCGCACCCGAAGGAAAGGGATACTCCTGCACCGCCGTGGCCGTAATTATGGATCATCCGTGCGCCATCGAACTCCTGCTCCTCGAGCCGGACGTACGGCCGTGTCGGACGTAGACCGACTCGGTGCTCGATGACCTGGGCGCCTCGGAGGCGTGGCTCGACCTCGGCGCAGCGGGTGACGATCGCCGCGGCGGTGTCCGGATCCGGTTCCCGGCTCCACTCGCCGGGCTGGGCGATACCGCCGAGGACGACGGTCTCGCCCTGCGGATAGAAGTGCAGCAGGTCGGGCGAGGGGCCGGTGTCCTCGGAGAAGAACTCACTGATCCCGGGGTTCTCGACCACGACGAGCTGTCCGCGGATCGGTGTCAGGTCAGGGTCGGGCACGAGGTCCCGCGCCCCCATGCCGGCGCAGTTCACGACGACGGGCGCAACCCCGAGGGCCTGGTCGAGCGAGTCGATCCGGCAAATCTCGATGTTGCCGCCGACTTCCTCCAGCCGCTGTCGCAGGTAGCCGAGGTAGACCGGCATGGCGACGATCGGCGCCGTGTACCGCCATCCGGTGGCGAAGCCGTCGGGCAGTTCGTCTGCTTCACACATCCGGAATCCGTCGAGCTGGTGCCCCCACTCCGGCGGATCGACCGGTTTACGGGACGCCTCAACACCGGGGACAAGGCGCACCCCAGTCCTCGCGTCGGTGGCGAGTTGCCGCAGAACCTCAAGGGTCTGGGCACTCCAGAGACGTACCCGGTCGACGGGTTCGACGTGGTACGGACCCCACATCGCCCCGGCGGCGTACGACGTGGTTCGCTCGGGTAGCTCGGCTGCCCAGACCGTGACCCGCATTCCGGCTTCGGCAAGGCAGACGGCACTGGTCAGGCCAGACACACCAGCGCCGATCACCAAGACGTCGACGTCGCTGCGGCTCATCGATCGACCGTAGTGTCAGGCCCGCTGCCGCGCGAGCGCGTTCTCCAGCTCGGGCAGCAGGTCGGCGACGGCCGGGGCGCGCTTACGGCGGCGGCGTAGGCGTACGCGAGGCGGGACAGCACGGAGGCGTGGACGCTCGCGGGTGACCGTTCCGCGACCCGGCGGGCGGCCTCGCCGAGGCAGAGTCCGTCGTCGGCGTCGCCGAGCGAGGCTGCCTGCAATCGAGTCCGCGCCGTTCATGGCATGCGGACAAGGTAGCTGTCCGCATGCGGAGCGTTGTGCGTGGTGCCGTGGTCCGAGTGAATTGATGGACCTGTGCTGCTCCAAGACAGCCGCAGGGACCTCCGGGCTCAACGTGCGGACAAAGGAGCGATCGTGTCGGTCACCCCCAACGCCACACTGGCCAATAACGCACCCATCACTGTTGGACAGCTCGAACGATGCGCGATACGACACTCCGTACCCGTCGAGGACGCACTCCTGATAGCCGTCAACCTGTACGGGATCTCGTCCGACCAGGATCGGCGTCGCGCTCGGCTCACCGTCCGGCTCACGAGGCAACCGCAGGTGTCGTGGCAGGTGATCGTGCCCCTCAACGCCGACGTTTCGCCGTTCAAGCTGCACGACGGGAACCTCACGCTCCAGGGAAAGCTCGTTGCCCAGGTCGAGCGGATTGACGCCGACGAGGCGGTGGGCGGTTACTTCCGCCGGGGTGGGCGCGCCGCGACCCTGAACCCGAACGCCCGTAGTCGCTGCACCGGGTGCGCGTTCTGCCCCAACACCTTGGAGGCGGCCGCCGATCCCCGGCTGACCGAGGACCGAGGGTTGGACGAACTACTCGCTGCACTGGTCGAGCAGCACCCCCGTCGAGACCTCACAGAGCTACGGGAGGTGACGGTTTCGACCGGCTGCTTTGAACGTGAATCATCCGCAGTGCACCATCTGCTCGGACTGCGGGCTGCGCTTGCCCGACACGGAATCTCGGCTCGGATCGGGTTCTTGACGTCGGTCATCCGCAGCCTTGATGCCTTCCAGGAGTTGGCCGCTGGCGTGGCGCCATTCGTGCTTCGGCTGACGGCGGAGTGCTTCACCCGACGGGATCTGCTGCTCAAGGCGAGCAAGGCCGAAGTGTCCAGGGCCGAGATGCCTGGCGTGCTCGTCCGAGCGCGCCAGGCCGGCTTGGATGCGTCGTACACCTATATCGTCGGGCTCGATCCGCTGACCGACCTGGTCGCTGGGATCACCGAACTCGGCCGGCACATCACGGACTTTCCGAACTTCCAGGTGTACCAGGCACATAACTCGATCATGGCCGGTTTGCGGTCGCCGGGAGCGATCGACCTGGAGTTTTATCTGGAGGCGCGGCGTGCCATAGAGGCAGTCATCGGGCCGACAGGTCTCCGACCGGCGGCGTGGGAGTGCTACCGGCCGCTGTGGTACTTCACCTTCGACGGCGAGGCGCTACCCGACTTCTCGGCTCCGGGAGCGGCGTGATGACGGATTTCGCGCAGCTGGCCGACGCTCTCTGGCGCGCTGTCACATATGTAAGCGTGGCGCAACTCCACCTGGAGTCGAACCCGTTGCTGACCGAACCGCTGGTCCCCGAACAGGTTAAGAACCGTCCGTCGGGACACTGGGGAACGGTGCCGGGCGTCGCGTTCGTCCTGAGCCACGTGATGTTGGCAGGAGCGAGCATCGATGACGAACTCGTGCCAATAATCGGTGCTGGCCACGCTGGCGTCGCCCAGGTCGCGATGGCCTGGCTCACCGGCGATCTTGCCAGGGTACGGCCCCGCTTCGGCGCGGACGCCAAGGGTCTTTCCCGGCTCGTCGCCGCATTTCCCGATCTCGACGGACTCGGTGCCGAGGTGTCACCGTCGTTACCAGGCGGCTGGTACCTCGGCGGGCAAATCGGCGGCGCGCTCGCCTTCGCTCAGGGCGCGGCGCTCGACGCCCCCGATCGGATCCTGGTGCCGGTGCTCGGCGACGGCGAGTGCGAGACGCCGGCAACGGCGGCAGCATGGCTGACCGGCCGCGCGCTGGCCGACCGTACCCGGGTGTTGCCCATCATCCAGGTCAACGGCTTCCGCATGGGGAGCCAGTCGCTCCTCGGAGCGATGGACGATGACGCACTGCGGGGGTACGCCACCGGACTGGGTTGGCGGTCGAGCGTTGTCCACCTCAACGCGGCGGGTCTCGGGGAACACCAGAGCTTTCGCGCGGCGCTCGTCGCAGCGGTCACCGCGGTCCGGGAGCAGCTTCCGACAGCGATATTCCTCCGGTGCACCAAGGGGTGGAGCGGCCCGGCGGAACTGGCGGCGCGCCCGCTCCTGGGCACCCCACTCACCCACAAGACGCCTCTCACGGACCCCCGGCGACACCCGGATCAGCTGGCCACGCTTCGGCAGTGGCTTGCCTCGTACCGCCCGGCGGAGCTCTTCACCGCCAACGGGACCGCGACGGGCGCACTGGCCGAGGCCGTCCGGGTCGTGCAGGGTCGTGTGCGACCACGCCGTACGGCGCGACACTCCTCAGCCGGTGAGCCTCCGACACCTGTCCGATACGGCTGCTTCGCCAGTGCGGTGACCGCTGTACTCCGAAAGCATGCCGGCGACGGAGACTTCCATCTGTTCAGTCCCGACGAACTGGCATCGAACCGACTGGGCGACCTTGCCCAGGAGCCCTGGGCTACCGAGGTGCTCGCGGAGGAAGTCCTGCTGAGCTGGCTCGCTGGCTGGACTGCCACAGGCCGCCGCGGCCTGCTCGTCTCGTACGAAGCCTTCGCTCCGCTGCTGCTGACCGGGCTCGTCCAACTGCTCAAGCAGTACCGGGTCATGGCGGCGTCGGAGAAGAGACCGAGCCTGAACCTGTTGCTCACCTCGTACGGGTGGCACAACACCTACACCCACGGCGACCCGTCGTTGACGACGGCCCTGCTGGCGACACAAGACCCGGCAGTCCGGGTGCTGACCCCCGCAGATCCGAGTCGGCTCGCAGTGGTGCTCGACCGCGCGCTCAACTCGGTCGGTCAGGTGAACGTCATTCTCGCGGGCAAGCACCCCACCGACGAGCAACCGCTGGAAACCGTCGAGCAGGAGTGCGCTCGTGGCCTGGCGGTCTGGCCGCACACAAGCGACGATGGCGAGCCGGACCTTGTTATTCTCGCCGCTGGCGACCTGCCCGCAACGATCGCCCGCCCGGCGGCACTGGCCCTCAGGCAACGCCGGGGCCTCAGGGTCCGGGTCGTCGGCGTACAGGATTTGACCACCCTCGGAGACCCGGCAATCTGGCCGTCCGGGCTGTCGGCTGCCGAGATTCGGCACTACTTCGGTGCTACCGCGCCACTTGTCATCGCAACGCTCGGCCACCGTGCGGCAGTTTGGGGTCTGATCGAGGGCCGGCTGCGCCGACCGGTGACGGTGATTGGGTGGTGTGAACCGGCTGGGCCAATGTCGCAGCACCGGCTGGCGGAGACCGCCGGAATGGACGTGGCCGGACTATCCGCGGCGGCGGAACGCCTGCTGACGGCACGCTGGGCCGGGGAAGGCCGACGAGCGCTGTCAGCGGACGGAAACACCAGTAAGGCCCGAACAACCACTCCTGTGCCGGCCGAGCCTGTGGACGGAATCCCCGCATGAACCAGCCTCGGATCGAGAGCATCGAAATCATCGACTACTCGGATCTGGTGGGGTCGGGCGACGACGCCCACCTCGTCGCGGTGCGTGCCGCCGGACATACGGGCTGGTACGGGCCGGTGAGCGGCCCAGCCGCAGCGCTGCTTGATGCCTGCGTCGCGTCATTGGCGATCGGCGCTTCCGTTGTTGACCATGACCGTCTGTTGGTCCAGTTACAGCGCGGCCTGGGTGCACCGCTCGGAGCCGTGGCCTCATGGGCCATCGGTGCGCTGGATTGCGCGGTTTGGGATCTTCATGGCCGACTGGAAGGAAGCCCCGTCTCGGTGCTACTCGGGGCGTCCGGTGACCAGACCGCCGTACCGGCGTACGCCTCGTGGTTACGCCTCGATGTCAGCGTCGGGTCCACCGCACATCTTGTTCGGCGCGTCGCCAATCAGGGATGGCGGTCCACCAAGTGGGGCCTTCGACCGGACCCGCGACTGGAAATCGAGGCCGACGCCAAGCGGTTGGCGCTAGTCGTTCAACGGGTCAGCGAGGCTGCGGGCGCACCGACTGCTTTCGATGCACTCTGGGCCTGGGATGAGGCGCTGATGCTGCGTTTCAGCGAGCTGGTAGACCCCGCGAGGTTGGTCTGGCTGGAGGAACCGCTGGACACGTATGACATGGAGGGCTATGGGCTCCTGACTGCCTCGCATCCACCGTTGGCGCTGGGTGAGCGCTTGCGCTTGGGCGACGACCCAACGCCGTTGTTGGGCCTGCGGGCGCTGAGCGCGTTCACCCTCGACGTGGTCGGCTGCGGCGGTCTCACCGCAGCGTTGTCCTTGGTGAGGCGGGCGATCGCCGCTGGCGTACCGGTGTACCCGCACGGGCGGTCCCTCGTTCCGGCCGTGCACCTGGCCGCCGCGTTCCCTGACAACGTGCTGGCGGTCGAGTACCAGATGCAGTGGGAACCTCGGCGGCAGACGTTGTTCACGGACCCAATCCGGCACGACGCCGGCCGGCTCCTCGTGCCCGAGGCGCCAGGCCTTGGCCTCACACCCAGGAGGCAATGATGCCAGCGAGTGCTACCAGCGTGGCCGTTGCCGGGGCGGTCGGTCACGCCGAGGGTGGGGCACAACTCGTGCTCGCCGAGCGGCTCGGCGGCCACGACACCTTCCTCACGGGCGTACTCCAACTCGGTGATCGGCGGATCGCCGTACGGATCATCACGCTCGACGACGTGACGGTACTGCGTCCGGTCGCCCCGGAGGCGTTCGCCGATCTGGCGACAAGCTGCTCTGGGGTACTGCACCTACCGCATGGCAGCCGACGGCGCGCGATACCCGCTGATCTGGCAGCGGCAGCAGCCCGGCATCAGCGGGCGCTCGATCACCTCGACGACGCTGAACTCCGCTACGCGCTGACGTTCCTCGAAGAGGCAGCCACGAGTCATATCCGGCAGGCCCGCATCGATGCAATCGTCGCCGCGATCCCTGCGATGGATCCGTTCGCCGGACAGGCGACTGACGAAACGGCACGATCGGGGCAGGGATCCGCGAATGCCGGCTGAGTCACCAGCGCTCGTCACCATGGACGTCGGCGGCACCCTGGGCATCGCTGAGCGCCCTGGCATCACCGCCGCACTGGTGGCCGCGTCCCCGCTGGACCCTCGTGACGCTGTCCGCCTGCTGCGGCAGCGGCTGCACACCGCGTCCGCAATCACTGACCAGCTTGTTGACGAGGTATGCCGGGCTCTCCGCCTACCTCCTACCAAATTCCCCCGCAACATGACCCCCGCACCGTTACGTCTATTCCCTGAGGTGCCGCAGGCGCTCGAACGGATCAGCGCCGTGCTTCCGGTGGTGACACTGTCGAACGTCACCTGCATCGAGGCAGAGCCTGAACGATTGAAGTCGATGTTGTCGCTGTGGGTGGCCGATCACTTCCCGTCTTGTCGTATCGGCTATGCCAAACCCGATCGTCGAGCTTTCCAGGTAGTCGCATCTCGGTGGGGCCTGAACACGCGCCAGATCGTGCATATCGGGGACCACTGGGAGTGTGACATTCTCGGCGCTATCCACGCCGGGGCGCGCGCGATCTGGATTTCCAAAGGCCGTGCACTGCCCGAAGCAAACCGGTTCGTTAGGTCAGACGTGCTGGTAGCGGCCAATCTCGGCGCTGCTGCGGAACACGTGCGTGACCTGTGTATGAGGAGGCCTCGATGAGTACGTTCGCCGGAACCGTGGAGCACTACCGCAGGTACCGTCCCGGGATCCCAGCAGCTGTCACCGACGTCCTGACCGCGGCGGCGCCAGAGCGTCGCCCGCGACGCCTGCTGGACGTGGGGACCGGCACGGGCCTGGTCGTTGAGGCGCTGCTCCCCCACTTCGACGACATCCTCGCCATCGACACCGACTCCGACATGTTGGCCGCAGCGGAAGCGGTGCTCAGGCCGCAGGTGCCGGGCGGAACCCTGATGGCCCTGCGACGCTGTGCCGCTGAGGAGTTCACGCCGCCAGACGACTGGCGCGCCGACCTTGTGACCATCTGTCGCGCGTTTCACTGGCTTGACCAGGCTGGGGTACTACGGCAACTGGACGACCAGGTGGCCCCAGACGGCGCTGTCGCGATCTTCGGAGACAACAGCTTCTGGGCTGCGGGCAGTCCCTGGAAGTCCGCGATCCGTGAGATGATCCAGGACTTCCTGGGCAAGGAGCGCCGCGCTGGCGCCGGGGTGTTCCGTCACCACGACCGGCCGTACAGCGAGATAATGCAAGAATCAGCCTTCAACGACGTCCAAGAGATGCGGGTGGCGGTCCATCGAGTTTGGTCGGCGGAGAGCATCCTCGGCTACCTCTACTCCACTTCATTTGCCGCGCCTCACCTGTTTGGTGACCGCCTTCCGGAGTTCGAGGCCGCCGTCCGTCACACGCTCGCGAGGTTCAGCGACGACGACACCTTTGACGAGAACAACGAGTTTCTTATCCGCATCGGCCGCCGGAGCCAGCAATGACCACGCGAATTCGCGAGGTCGGACGGCTCGCTACCGATGAGATCCGCTCCGCGCTGACGGAGACATCGGTGCTTTGCCTGCCCATCGGATCCTATGAGCAGCATGGACCGCACCTTCCCCTGTCCACCGACACCGTGATCGCGGAGCAGTTCACCAACTGGCTGGTCCGCCGGTACGGCGCGAGCCATGACCTGTGGGCGCTGCCGGCCATCCCCTACGGGCTCTCACCCGAGCACGCCTGGGCGCCCGGCACGATCACCCTGCCAGTCTCGGTCTTCACGAGCCTTTTGGACACCGTCTGCGCCGAATACGTTCGTTCCACCAATGTTCGTAACCTTCTCATGGTCAACGGACATGGCGGAAACCGCGGCATCCTCGAGGCCATCGTCTACGAGTTGCGTCAGCGCCACCGGGTCAACGTCTGCGTCCTACACCCCAGCTCGATGGCGACCGTCCGGGCCGGCGGAGAATCGCCGGATATCCACGCGGGGCTGCGGGAAACCTCGATGATGCTGGCGCTGTCCCCACAGGACGTACGCCTCGCTCTGCTGCCAGTCGACTACGTTCCCAACCCGAACCAGGTCGCTGACATCCGCCGGCTCGTCCTCGACCGCGGGTGCACCTGGCCCTGGGACTCGGACGATCCCTCAATGGGTCAGCTCGGCATTATCGGCGGAGACGCGCGGCAGGCGTCCGCCGAACTCGGTGAGCAGATAATTTCCAGCGCCCTCGATCGGTGTTCCGATGTCATCGCGCGCCTGACCAAGGCAAACCCGTTGCCGCCAGTACCGTGACCCCTTGGAGGCTTCCATGTCCGCCGCCATCACCCCGCACGAAATGGCTCAATTCGTCCGAGAAGGCATTGTGATCCGGCGAAACTTCGTAGATTCCGAACTCGTCGACCGCGCCCGGTTGTTGATTAATGGCTGGTACCAGGGCAAGATGCAGTCAGACCTTATCGAGTCATATACGCAGCGCACATTCGCGCCCGAGTTGGGTACGCACCCAGACATGCTTGCCCTGTTTCACGAATCCGGAATCTTCAACTTGGTGGCCTCGCTCGTTCCGGAAACACAGCCGGTGTCGACGACCCAGATTCAGATCCGTATCCCAGACGCCCAGGGGGCAGCCCAGTCGGCGAAGGCTATGCATGTAGACGGGGTGGCCTGCCCCCATCTCGATCCTGCCGAGCTGCGTACCTTCACACTCCTGGTCGGGGTCGTGTTGTCCGAGGTCACCGACCGAGACAGCGGCGCACTGCGCTACGTGCCAGGTGGTCACCTCCGCATGGCGGAGTGGTTCCGTTCGGAGTGGTCAGCCGGCATGACTGACCAGGTCCCGCCACACATCGACGACGAAGAAGGCACACCGTTGCTCGGACAGCCGGGGGACGTACTGCTGATGCACCACCTTGTCCCGCACGCTGTCGGTCGCAACACGTCCATGACGCCGCGGGTGATGGCGTACTTCCGGGTCGCGCACGCCCGCCACGCTCACCAGCGGCTCGAGGCGCTGCGCGATCCGTGGCTGGAGTACGCACCGCTGCAGCCACTCGCGATCTGACCTGACCTACCAGAATCCTCTTCTGTACTTACTTCTCGGGGCGCAGATCGTCCTACGGTGATCGCCTCTGGGCCGGACGGGGCCCAACTCGCTGCTCTCGACGGGATGACCACGACCGTACGAGCGAGCCGCCCGCTGAACCAGCTGCGGCGCGTCCATGCGCTCACGACCGGTGGTGGCAGCTCATCCGATGATGGAATTCGGCTGACCGGAGATCCAAATGCGTGTCGTATCCCCATCCGAAGTTGACCTCGCGAGGCGGGCCGTGGAGGCCGGCGAGCTTGTCATCATGCCGACGAGTCGGTGGTACATGATCTGCTGTGACGCGGGCGACGCGGATGCCTGCACCCGGATCTTCGCCGCCAAGCGGCGGCCAACCGAGAAGGCAATGGTCCTGGTCGCCCCGTCGATGGACGCCGTACGGCAGCACTTCCGCCTGACCGCGGAGGCGGAGCTTCTGGCGGATGCGTTTTGGCCAGGGGATATGGCGTTGCTGCTTCGATGGCGCGACGCATCCGACGGATCGCGATACCGCATGGTGGGTACACCCTGGGCCTTGGTCACCTATGCCCCTGGCCTGTTGGGGGAACTGGCGGCGAGAGCATCGTGTCTGATCGCCGCCACGACGGCCAACCTCTCTGTCATGGATGCCCCCGGACCATCCATCAACCTTGCCGAAGTCCAGGAGTTCATCGCGAAGTCCGGAGCTGATGTGTCGGTTGCGGTCGACGGAGGGATTTGCCCCACGGCCAACCACCTGACGATAGTGCGCTGCGCAGACGATCGAACGGAACTGGTCCGTGAGGGTGTCGTGCACACCCGTGCGGTCATGTCCGCACTACGGCGCCCTGCCCAGACTTGAGAAGCCCCTGGCTACCTCGCGGCTGTCACTGTCGCATCGTAGGTGATTGGGACGGCGGGCCGAACGTGAGCAGCGGGACGCCGTACAGGTCGGGCTTGCGAGGCCGGGTGATCGGCGGGTCGAGAACTTCGACCAGGAGCATCTCGGTGAGGAACTGGACCCGGGCGGCCAGCAGGTGGCTGGTGTGCGCCGTGGCCGAATGCTCCTTGAGGCCTACCGAGACGTGAATGTGGGGCAGGATCGGGTTCCCGACCGGGTCGTAGGCTCCGATGGTCCTACCGGTCCGCAAAGCCGCCATTCGAGACCCCGCGTGTGGCCAACCCTCGTGTCCGCACCGCCACACTCAACGCCGGACAGAAACGCGAAGGCAAACATCGATGTTGCGTGTGGCGCGAGGGTCGGAAACAATCGGCACTTGCCCGGTCGCTCAGGGCGAGGTCACGAGGACGGCCATCCAGGTGGGACAGGTTCCGAAGCCGTTGGTGCCAGCACGCTCGGTGCTGGACTACGTCGGTGCCCGAATCCGCTACCTGCGCACCACCTGCGGCATGTCGCAGGCCGAGCTTGGTGTGCGGGTCTTCGCCCACCGTGACCTCGTCCGCCGGATCGAGACCGCCGAGCGGATCCCGTCCCGCGAGTTCATCGAACGCTGCGACCAGCAGCTCAATGGAGGCGGCTCCCTGACCCGGCTGTTGCCGCTGATCGAGCGGGAACGGCTGCTGCGCGCGGCCCGGGACGGTGCGACGCCATCCACCACGTTCCGCAGCGCCGCCACTGATCGTCCGGTTCTCGACTGGCTGCTCGCCACACGGTCGAGCAGCCGACGCCCGGCCGCCGACGATGGCGACGTAGCCAACGCTGCGGCCATGCTGGAACGACTGCGCAGCGAAGACCATGTACGGGGTGCCGGCGCGATCTACCCCACGCTGGCCGCGACATTGGATGGCCGGCTGCCGAGCCTCGCCACCATGGCGCCGAACATCGCCACCGGCATGCTGGAACTGGCCGGGTACGAGGCGGTCGACCTGGGCGTCGACGGTCTCGCGCAGCAGCACTACCTCCACGCACTCGACCTGTCGGCCCGCTCCGGGAACCGGCTCTACGGTGGGTACCTCGTCGCGGTGAGCCTGGCTCACCTGGCATTGCACTGCGGCGACCCGGGCCAGGCGTTACGGCTGGCCACCGCCGGGCTCGCAGGCACGGAGGGCCAGGCCACTCCCGCAATCCGGGCCGCGTTACGCACGGTGCTCGCCCGCGCTCACGCCCGCTGCGGCGACGAGGCCGCCTGCGCCGCCGCGCTGCTTCAGGCCGAGGCGGACCTCAGTCGGAGTCGGGCCGGTGACGAGCCCGGGTGGATCAGCTACTTCGGCGAGGCCGACCTCGCCGACGAAAAGGCCCACTGCTTCTTCGACCTGGGACTCTACGAACTCTCGCAGCGGGAGACCGAAACGGCTCTGCGGCTCCTGCCACCGGATCGGGCCCGACGCGTCAGCATCGACACCGCGCTCCAGGCCGCGGCCCTTGCCCGCGCCGGCCAACTGGACAAGGCATGCGCCACCGCACGGCGTGCCGTCGACCACGCCGCCGGGCTCGCCTCGTTCCGTACCACCCATCGCATCGTGCTCATGCTCGCCGAGTTGCAGCCACACGCCGATCTGCCCGAGGTGCGGGAGACCACCGACTACGCCCA
This sequence comes from Plantactinospora sonchi, assembly GCF_036422035.1. Lineage (NCBI taxonomy): Bacteria > Bacillati > Actinomycetota > Actinomycetes > Micromonosporales > Micromonosporaceae > Plantactinospora > Plantactinospora sonchi. The sequence continues at coordinate 85,168 of NZ_JAZGQK010000013.1, read as the reverse complement.
CGCAGCTCTGCGGCCGCTCGTCACGCCGGCATAGCAACCCCCATTCGTCGCAGCGCCTTCCGATAGGCGGCCAGCTCCGCGTCGAGGGCGGTTTGCTGTGCGGAACCCGACAGATAGTGGCCCACTCCGTCGAATCGAACCAGGTCGGCCAGCAGCCCGCGCTGTTGTAGCGCCGCCGCCAGTCCGTCAACGTCGCCGATCGGCGCCACCTGGTCGGCCGCGCCATGCACCAGCAGCACAGATCGCCGCACCTGCTCCGCGACCACCGGCGATGTCGCCGAGGCCAGGATCGTCGCATGCGGGCGCTGGAACCTCGGTGCGGTCGTCCGCCACCGCTGCGGATCGACGATCGCCGACCGTGCGACCGCGAGCGTGAAGGGACCGTCGTCGCACACCGCTTTCAGCGCGGTATAGCCACCGGCGCTGGCTCCGGAAATGAAAACCGCGTCCGAACGGACCCGCCCGGACGCGATGAGATAGAGGGCGGCGTTTCGGCAGTCCTCTACGTCGAGACGGCCCCAGTTCCCGTCGAGTGCCTTGCGGAACGCGCGGCCGTAGCCGGTGCTGCCCCGGTAGTCGACCTCCGCGACCGCGAAACCGCGGCTGGTGAAGAACTGAATCTCGCGATCGAGCCGCAGCTCGTTCTGATACGTCGGGCCGGCGTGTGGCCGCACTATCAGCGGCGGCGGCCCTCCATCCTCGGCGGACGTGGGTGAATAGAACAGCACGGTGGTCGTCGCACCGTCGGCCCTGACGTGGAGCTGTTCGGGTGCCGACGCCGTGGGCGCCCCGCCTCGGGCGGTCGAACGTCTGATTACCTCGATCTCGTCACTGCCGTCCGTCGCGACCAGCGCGATCTCCGACGCCCGTGTCGGGGAGGCGCCGATCAACGCGACCCTGTCACCCAATGCCGCCAGGTAGGGCTTGATGGACGTGTACGGTGTCTGGATCATTCGACTGCCGCCATCGGGCTCGACAACCGCCAGGTGCTGCTCCGGTCCGGACTGCACCGTCATAGCGACTCGTTGGCCCGGCAGCAGTAGGTAGTTGGCATAGCTGGACTCCCAGGGCGCTGTCGCGCACTCGGCCGGCATCGGTGCCACCGCCTCGGCACGGCCGTCACGCCACCGGTAGAGGTTCCACCAGCCAGACCGGTCCGACATGAAGTACAAGGTGCCGTCAGCGCCCCAGTGCGGCTGAATCGCCGACTCCGTCGGACCACCAGCCACACGTCGCGGCCGCCGGAGCCCCTGGACCGGGCTGTAGTCGGCGATCCAGATCTCGCAGGAGTCCCATGGCATGACGTCGCTGGCCCATTGCATCCACGCCAGGCGGTCCTCGTGGACGCGGGGCGACGCGAGGAAGCCATCCGTGGCCAGTAGTACCCGCAGCCGGCCGGAGGCCGGAGCAAGGGCGATGAGCTGATCGCCACGATCATGCTCGCGCACAACGAGCACCTGACCGTCACCGCCGGCCAGGTCCCCGTACGTGAACGCGTCACTGGTGCGTCCGGATGGAGCGCTGAGCTGGCCAGTGGCCGCGTTCACCGCCACCAGCGCGCCCGAGGTCGTGAACAGATACGGCATGCCGCCGTACGCGTGCAGCGAGCTGCCCACGCTCTCGTCCCGCACGGCGTAGCCGGCGATTCGGGCGGGGTCTGCGCGCACCACGATCGTTCGACCCGTCAGCGGCTGGGTTTCAACCCAACTCAGCCCGACGCCTGTGCTCGCCAACCAGTCGAAACTGGCGCCAGGCTCCGCCGAGTCGGGCTCGACAGGCACTGCCTCAACGTCGATCCCCCCGATTAACGACTCCGCCTCTTCGTCCACCTCTCGATCAGAGCACAGTACGACCGGAAAGTGCAGAACGATCTCGTCGCCAGGGCCGGTCCGGCCGCTCGCACCGGGTACAACCGGCCGGCAGGGGAGCTGGTCCCACCCGCGACGGCACCGGGCGCAGCTGGCCGCGTACATGCGGACACGACGGTTGTCCGCATGAGGACCATTGCAGCGACGTCCAAAATTCGAGCAAATAGATGCGTCGACGAAAGACATCGAAACCCGATGCGTTGGTGCGTCGACTCAGCCCGCTAACCCGACAGGAATTGGTTATGGCGATCATCCCCATTCCGGCGGAGTTCGCAGTCCGCCTCCATCGGCTGGGGGCCGACCTGAAAGACGTGATCAGGTTGTGGGGAATAACAGTGCGTCCTCAGCACGAGTTGACGATCTTTCGTTCGTGTCGCGGGCGTGAGGCTGCCGCCCGCCGTCACTGCCGGGAAGGGCGTGGCGGCGGGCTGGCGCACTACCGCTGTTCCCGACCCTTATCCGATGTGGGTGAGTTGAAGTGCGGTTCGCTGACGACTTCTGGCGTCTGACTCATCACGACGTGACGGGGAAACTCCGGGTGAACGGGCGGGTGGCCGGGCTCGGCCTGGCGGCGTCACTGCTCGCCGAACTCGTCTGGGCCGGGAGGATCGACGCCCGCGACGGGCGCCTCCGGGTGGTCGACCGGAACCCGCCCACCGACGTCCTGGCCCACGCCGTGTTGGAGCAACTCGCTGCCCAGCCGCAGCACACAGCGATACAGGTCTGGCTCGAGTTCCTCGCCGGCGACGCCGACGACCAGGTCGCACAGCGGTTGTGGCGCGGCGGGCACGTCCGCCGGGAGGCGTCGCGTCGGCTTCTGCGGCCCGCCGAGGTGCGGTGGATTCCGGTCGACTGGAACGCCGCCCACTGGCCGACGGCCAGGTTGTCTGTCAATCTGCGCGAGCGCCGACAGATGAGCCAGACGGACGCGTTCCTCGCCCGCCTCGTCGCCGTCAGCGGCCTGGCCGACGAACTGCTACGCGACGCACCCGCGTCCAGCCGGAACTACCTACATCGCCTGGCCGACAGCATCGCCCCACCACTGCGGGAACTGCTGACCCACACCCACGTCGCCGTCGGCCAGGCGGTTCTCGCCTACCGCACCTGACCACCCCGCGCCCCACACCCCTCGAATTCGGAGGCCATCCTCGATGTCCCTATCCGCCGCACCATTCCGGGCCGGTCCAGTCACGGCGAGTCTCGCCGCCGACCGGCTCGGTGTCCCGGCCGTACTCTTTTTCGTCCTGTCCGCGGCGACTCCGCTCACCGTGGTCGCCGGGGTGATCACCACCGGCTACGCGGCCACCGGTCTGACCGGTATCCCCCTCGCCTTCCTCCTCGTCGGGCTACTGCTCGGTCTGTTCGCCGTCGGTTATGTCTCGATGGCCAGGCATGTCGCCAACCCGGGCGGGTTCTACTCCTACATCGCCCAGGGCCTTGGCCGGCCGCTTGGTGTCGGCGCCGCCTGGGTGGCCCTGCTGGCCTACAACGCGCTGCAGGTCGGCCTGTACGGCGCGATCGGGGCGGCGACCCAACCGCTGCTCGACCAGTGGTTCGGCGTCGTGCCGCCCTGGTGGGTCATCGCCCTGCTCGCGTGGGCGGTCACCGCCGCTCTCGGCGTACGGCGAGTCGACCTGAACGGCAAGGTCCTCGCCGTCCTCCTGCTCGCCGAGGTCGCAATCATCATGGTCTACAACGTCGGCAGTCTCGCCCACCCCGCCGGAGGGCAGGTCGCCGTCGACACCCTCGCACCAGGCAGCCTGTTCGGCCCCGGCGTCGGCGCCATCCTCATCCTGGCCGTGCTCGGGTTTGTCGGCTTCGAAGCCGCCGTGGTCTTCGCGGAGGAGTCACGAGACCCCCATCGCACCGTGCGGACCGCCACGTACCTGTCCGTCGCCGTGATCGCTGTCCTCTACGCCCTGTCCGCCTGGGCGATGACCGTCGCGACCGGCCCCGACCGGATCGTCGAGGTCACCCGCGCGGAAGGGACAGAGGTCATCTTCAACCAGGCCGGAGACCATCTCGGCCAGACGATGGTGGACATCGGGCACGCCCTGTTCGTGACAAGCATCGTCGCCGCGATGATCTCGTTCCACAACACCACTGCCCGCTACATGTTCGCCCTCGGCCGCGAACGGGTCCTCCCCGCCGGCCTCGGCCGCACCTCCCGAACCAGCGGCGCACCGCGTACCGCTTCGCTGTGGCAGAGCGCCATCGGTCTGGTCGTGATCGTCGCCTATACGATCGCCGGCACCGACCCGCTGATCCACCTCTTCTACTGGGCCGGAACCTCCGGCGGACTCGGTGTGCTGTTCCTCATCGCCACCACCAGCATCTCCGTCGTCGCCTTCTTCGGCCACAGCCCACACGACGAGACCGTCTGGCGACGCCTCATCGCCCCCGCCGCCGCAGCCCTCGCCCTGATCGTGGTGGTCGTCCTCGCGGTCGGCAACATCGCCACCCTGCTCGGCGTCCCCGACAACCACCACCTCGCCTGGGCCGTGCCCGCCGGTTACCTGGCCGTCGCCGCCGCTGGAACCGCCTGGGGTCTCCTGCTGAAGCGGACCCGCCCACACGTGTACGCCACGATCGGACTCGGCGCCCGCAGCACCGCCACCACCCTCCCCACGCCGGCAGCTCACCGGCACGCCGCCTCCGGTCAGGGATCGTCGCGGTGAGCCAGTTACCACCCGTCACCAGAGCCACCTACGGGGAACGGGAGGCCGTCAGCGCGCTGATCGCCGAGGCGTTCCTGCCACTCGCTCCCGTCGCCTGGCTCGTTCCCGACCCGGACCAGCGACGGACGATCCTGACCGCGAACTTCCGCATCCTTGTCGAACACGCCTTCTTCTACGGCGAGGTCCACGTCCTGGAAGACCGCAGTGCCGTCGCCGTCTGGTTTCACCGGACCAGCCCCATGCCCCCGCCCGTGGAGTACGAACGGCGGTTGGCCATCGCCTGCGCCCCCTACACCGACCGGTTCCGCACCCTCGACAAGCTGTTCCACACCCACCAACCCACCGAGCCACACCACCACCTGGCGTTCCTCGCCGTCACACCCGGCAAGCAGTCCACCGGCCGCGGGACCGCCCTCCTACACCACCATCACGCCAGGCTGGACCGCGTCGGCCTACCCGCCTATCTGGAGGCCAGCAGCGACGGCAGCCGTGACCTCTACGCCAGACACGGCTACCTCCCCAGACAGCCGTTCCAGCTGCCTGACGGCGTCACCTTCCACCCCATGTGGCGGCCCGCCCGACAGCCCCACCCGCCCCGCCGCGACGAGGCCGTTTCGTGACCCTCCACCGCCCCAACCCGATCGATCTCCTCGCCGTCGCCGCCGGCGGCCTACTACTCGTCGCTGCGCTCGTACGGGCCAGCGCTCTGGCCTGGACCTGGCTACGCCTCCGGATCCGCCTTACCCGGCTGTTCATAGTCGCGCTGCTCGTACTGCTGATCTGGGCCGCCATCACCAACCCGCCGGACAGGAAAGGCAACCAGTCGATGCTGTTCCTGCTGCGCTGCGTCGACCCGCCGTCCCTCCCACTCCTGCCGCGTCTGGAAATGGTGCTGGACCGTGGCCCGTTCGCGGTGCCGAAGAGACGGCCCTCATGCCCGCGCACGCGATCGATGCACTCGTCACCGAGGAGGGCGGGAGCGCGATGACGGCGGCCAAACTCGAGGCGGCGCGGACGTTGGGGTTGATGGTGGTCGTCGTGGACCGGCCGCCGGTCACCCCGGGCGTGCCGGTCGTGGAATCGGTCAAGGTGACGGTCGCCCACCTCGACCGATGATGCGGCACCGCCGGATCGACTCAGTCCGGCTCGGCTTCTCCGGCCAGGTTGGTCAGGGCGGTGGCGCAGGCCGTGAGGTCGGCGCGCAATCGCCGCTCGCCGTCGGGCGTCAACGCGTCCAGCAATGTCCTCTCGACCACGCTGACCGCCTGGTACGCGGCGGCAAGCTTCTCCATACCCGCCGGCGCCAGCTCGGTGGGCAACGCCTTGCCGTGCCGCGGAACCGGCGAGCGGATCAGCAGTCCACGGCGCTCCAGTCCTTTCACGACCAGGTTCATGGACTGCCGGCGGACGAACATGGCGCGGGCCAGCTCCGAGCCGGACATTCCCGGCTGCTGACGCAACCGTTCGAGGCACACGAACTGCGGAACGGTCAGGTCCAAGGGGCGCAGCGCGTTGTCCATCGCCGTGCGCAGCGCGCTGGCCGCCTTCTTCAGCAGATAACCGACCTGCTCGTCGACCGGTCGGAACTCCTCCTCTTGACTCATGTCAGCATGATGACACACACTGGGCGTGTCAACATGCTGACATGGAGGAGAACGCTGTGACCGTCATTGGACCGGACTTCATCGGCCTGCAAGTTCGAGATCTCGAGAAGGCTGCAGCCTTCTACGAGACACACCTCGGACTCGAGCGCACGGCGGGAGCTCCGCCGCACGCGATCGTGTTCGCCACACAGCCCATCGCCTTCGCCCTGCGGGAGCCGCTGCCCGGGGTGGATCTCGACGCCGTCGCGCCGCAGCCCGGCGCGGGCGTGGTCGTATGGCTCGGCGCCGACGACGCTCAGGCTGTTCACGACGAGCTCGTGGCCCACGACGTTCCGATCATGGTGCCGCCTTCCGACGGCCCGTTCGGGCGGAACTTCATCTTCACAGACCCCGACGGGTACGCGATCACCGTCCACGACCGGCGTGGGCAAGGTCCAGATCAGCAGGGCCAGGCCGCATGAACACATCGGTATCGGCCGGCTCGGTGGCGCTCGTCACCGGCGCCACCAGCGGTATCGGGAGGGCGGTAGCCGTCTCACTCGCCCGTCGAGGGGCTCACGTCATCGTCGGCGGTCGGGACGCAGCGCGCGGCGAGGCGGTGCTGACTGCCGTCCGCAGCGCCGGCGGCACGGCCGACCTGCTGCTGGGTGATCTCGCCGACGCCGGCAGTGCGCCGGCGATGGCCCGGCGCGCCACCGAGCTCGGCGGCGGGCGTATCGACATCCTCGTCAACAACGCCGCCGTGTACCCGGCGCACGGTCGCACCCCCGACGGCACGCACGAGGACTTCGCGCACTGTTACGCGGTGAACGTCGAGGCGCCCTTCCTCCTGGTCGCGGAACTCTGTCCGGCGATGGCCGCACGCGGGCGGGGCGCGGTGGTCAACGTGCTGAGCATGGCGGGCCGCTTCGGCATGCCCGGTTTCGCGCTCTACGGTTCCAGCAAAGCGGCGCTCCTCCTGCTGACCAAGGCGTGGGCAGCGGAGTTCGGACCCAGCGGGGTGCGCGTCAACGCGGTCAGCGCGGGCCCCACCCGCACCGAAGGGACTCAGCCCTTCGGCACGGGGCTGGACCGCCTGGCTGCGGCCGCCCCAGCCGGGCGAGCGGCGGCCCCTGAGGAAATCGCCGCCGCGATCACCTACCTTGCCGGAGACGATGCGAGCTTCGTCCAGGGTGCCATCCTGGACGTCGACGGTGGTCGTAACGCCACCTGAGGCCTGCGGCACCCCGCCGTCACCCGCCTGTCCGGCCGGCTGGCCGCATCGGCTACCAGGCCGGCCTCATCGGGGAACGCCCGTCACTGGTGGCGCCGACATAGGTCTGCAGGGCCTCGCTAAAGCCCTCGAGGTTGTCGGCGTCGATGAGGCCGACCACCGGGCCTCCTCGTCCTGCCATATCGCGGTCACGCGTGCGACCAGGGAGCGCCCCTTGTCCGTGGCGATGATGAGTTGGCTGCGGCCGTCTGTGGGACGTCCGACGCGTTCGGCGTATCCCCACCGTTCCAGTTCCCCGATGATGTGGCCGGCTCCTTGTTCGGTGACGCCGAGGTAGCCGGCCAACTCCACCGCCCTCGCGCCGTGCGAGGTCACCAGGTGCCCGACCACGAAGCCGTGTGCGGGTCGTATGTCAGGGTGCCCCTCTTTGGCAAGGCGGTCGTGCAGCCGGTCGGCGAGCACCCGGAACGTCATGGCGAGCAGCAGCGGCAACGGTGCACCTCACCTTGGCCGTCGAGCACCCGGTCGCACGGCGCGTGTTGAGCACGCCGTGGCTGCTGGACCGGTTCGCTGGACTGCCGGTGGACCGGGAGAGGCTGGCCGCTCACCTGCTGCCGCGCTGTACTTCCGGTTCATGGCATCCGACGGCCGCCCGCCCGCGATCGGCGTGACCGCCCTCGTCCTCGCGGCCGCAACGATCCTCGGCCAGCGGTAACTCGCTGCCGAGCCCACGCCCGTTGGAGAGGGGTCAGCGGGTGGAGGCGGCAACTGGCTTTCGGCGCGCCAGAGCCGAGGCCAGGCGTGGCTCGGTGTGGCGCGCCCCGGCGGGTCTCAGCCGGCGGCCGGGCTGGGCGCGACGAGGCCAGCGGTGTACTGGATGAACGCCACCGTCTCCCCCAGCGAGGAGGACTCGGGGACCACCATCTCGTCGGGCAGGCCAAGGAGGTCGCGAGGTCGGTACCAGCCGCGCATGTCCTCGGCGGTGAACTCGGACGCCTGCGGCCGGAGCGTGTGCCGGCGCAGCGTCTCCTCCAGGGACACGTCCAGGTAAAACACGTGCGTGTCACCGCGATGGTCCCGGCGCAACGCCGAGATCATCGGCCCGTACCGGTGGGAGATGAAGATCCCTTCGAGGACCACATGGTAGCCGTGCCGCAGCGCGAGCCGCACGGTCTGGGAGATCAGCTCGGGGGCGAGGCCGCCGTCGACGTCGCGTTCCCGAAGGACGACGCGGCGCAGGTAGTCCTGCTCCACCAGCGCCATCCCCCGCCCGTGGCGTTGCCGCACCTCTCGCGCGATTGAGCTCTTCCCCGATCCCGAGTTGCCTCGAATCACTAGAAGCTTTGTTTCCGACGATCCCACCACCGCGTCCACGGTCACGCAGACATCCTGTCGCGGAGCTGGCACTGTGGGGCGAATTGTGGCCGTCCGGGTGGAGCAGACTTCTTCCGCCATAACCACTGGGCCTACTACACCGGCGACGTAAACGGCCGGATGCGGCGTAGTTTCGTTAGGGCGTCGAGGTAGGTGGCGTGTTCCACGATCTCGCGGTCGCGCGCGGTGAGCTGGCCGTACTCGTCGAGGAAGCTCGCGCGTAGGTCTGGGCGAAGGGGCCAGATGCGGGTGGCGAGGCGTACGAGGTCGCGGGCGGATAGGTCGTAGCGGCTGTGTTCGAAGTCGATCAGGCGAACCGTCCCGTCATCGCCGTAGATCATGTTGTGGGGCATGAAGTCGAGGTGACACGGCACGGCCGGTAATGGGGCGAGGTCTTGGAGGGCTCGCATGTGGGCGCGTACTTCGGCGCGGTAGCTGGGTGTGATGCGGTCGCCGGCTTGGTGGATCCAGTACTCGGCGCGTTCGGCGAGCCAGGCCGTCCAGTCCGGCTCCAACCTCGGTCGTCCGGCGGCGTGGAGTGTCCGCAGTAGCAGCCCGGCTTGGCGGTGGGCGTCTCGCTCAGCGTCGGAATCGAGCTTCCGCTGGTCGAGTGGGATACCTGGCACGGCGGTGATGACGATCGCGGGCGGATCGTCGGTTGCCGCGAGTAGGCGGGGCGCCTGGTCGCCGAGGGCTGAGATCCAGGTCCAGTAGGCGTGTACCTCCTGCGTGTGCCGTTCGTGTGTGCGGTGTTGTTTGACGATTACCTCGCCGTGCTCTGCGGTCGAGGCACGGAGCACCTGAGTACCTCCGTGGCCTCGGTGCCACGTGACCGGTACCGCGTCGGTGTCGAGGAGGCGCCGGCAGAGTCCGAGAAGATCGGTGCTCATCGTCGGGGTTCGAGGTGTCGGGTGTCGTTGTGGGTGACGAGTTGCCAGATGGTGCGGCCGAACCGGTTGGTTGGGTGTTGCCATCGGGTGATCGAGGCGTGATCGGTGACGAAGCCGAGCCGTAGGCAGGCGTTCTGGGGGAGTGCGAGGAGGAGGTGGTTGGCCGCCTCGATGGTCTCGCCGTGGGCGGCGATGAGGATCCTCTCGCCGTCGTGCCGCGCGAGGATCTTCTGTAAAGCGCTGATTGCCCGGTCGAGGTACTGGTTCCAGGTTTCGGAGCCGTCGGCGTACGGCGTGTCCGGATTGTGTTGTGGCGGGCCCTGGAAGGCAGTCTTGATGTCTGCCCACGGACGGCCGTCGGCGTCGCCGTGGTCGGGACCGCGAAGGTCTGGCTCGACGGTGGTGGGCAGGCGGAGTGCCTCAGTGATGATCTCGGTGGTCTCGACCACCCGACGCCGGGGCGTGGAGTAGAAGACGGCGTAGGGGCGATCGTCGTGTTCAGCGGCCAGCCGAGCAGCGAGCCGGCTGACCTGATGGCGTCCCCGGTCGGTCAGTCCGGTGCAGCCGTGTTCGCCGCCGACGATTCCGGTGACGTTGCAGGCGGCTTGGCCGTGGCGGGCGATGACGAGTTCGGTGGTTGGGGCCATCGGCAGGGCTCCTTCGGGGTGGTCAGGTCGGTGTGAACGGGTCGGGCCAGGGCCGGACGGTGGGCCACGGGTGCCGGTATCCGTTGGCGCCGAGGTAGCGGAGCGTCAAGAGGTGGTGCAGTTCGGCGTACTGGCGGAGCTCCTCCAGGTCGCAGGAGTTCGGCGCGATCGCGGCCCGGTAGCCCTCGACGCAGCCCGTGAGGGTCTGCTGGCTGAGGCGGCCGTACGTCATCGAGGCGGTGACGAGCAGGCCGGCCAGGTCGTAGCCGAAAGGGGCGAGGGTGAGATCGTCGAAGTCGACGATGGCGACGGTCCCTGCCTTGACGAGGTAGTTGCGGACGTTTGGGTCCTTGTAGAAGGCCGCGGGCCGGCCAGGCCGTTCGAGAATGGCGTCGAGCGCGGCCAGGTCGATTCCGGTGACGCGGGCGGCCCGATGTAGCGCCTCGCGACGCGGCGCGGTGAAGTCGGGGAGCGTCAGCCCGGTCGACGTGACGTGTGGTTGGTCGAGGCGCGTGGAGTGCAGTTCTCTGCCGTACGCGGCGTCGTGCAGCCGACCGAGCGCGGACGCCACGCGAGGCAGGTCGGGCACGTCGGGTGTCCGGCCCGGTAGCCGCTCGAAGGCCAGGTGACGACTCGTCCGTGTGACCAGGTGCGGGAGGCGGACCCCAGACTCCAGCGAAGTGAGCCAGGCGTGGTGGGCCGCCGCTGCCGAGCAGCGTTTCGGGTCGTCGTACCGCTTGAGGAGGAGGTTGCTGGTCACGGTCGCACCGCCAGGGCGTAGCTGACGGTGGATTGGGTCAGGTACGGCGGCACCGGCAGCCGTTCTTGGAGGATCGCGGCCAGGTTGGCTGGCCCGCCTGCCGAGTGGATCCGGTATTTCGGGGTTGTCGCGAGGTATCGGGCGAGGTGCGTGGCGTCGGCGAACTCGAAGACGTGCCGCTCGTGCAGGACGTCGAGCACGGTGAGGTGGGTGGCGGCGAGGGCGACCATGTTGTCGCTGTGGAAGCTCTCGTAGAGGCTCGGCCGGCGTGTGGCGTCGGGGTCGAGGTTCGCTGCTTGGACGAGTTGATCGAGTTCGGCGTAGCTGTCCAGCGACTTGGTCACCAGGACGGTGACACCTCCGGGACGGAGGCAGCGGGCGATCTCCGCGACCACGGCGGCCGGTGTGGCCGAGTGATAGAGACAGAAGGCGGCTACCGCCGCGTCGGCCATCGCATCGGGCAACGGCAGGTGGTGGAAGTCGGCGCAGACCGCCGAGCCGACCTCGTTGGCCTGGGCCAGCCGGGTACGGACGGTGTCCAGCAGGGCGGCAGAGGTGTCAACCGCGATAAGTCGTCGAGGGCGGAGACCAGCAGCGATCCGCAGCGTGGTGGTGCCCCGTCCGCAGCCGATGTCGAGCACGACTGCAACGGGTGAGGTCCGTTGGGCGAGCAGGTCGACGATGACTTGGGCGGCGTCTCGTCCGGCGATCTTGGCTTGGCGTAGCGCGCGGGTGCGTTCCGCGAGCCGGTCGTCGGTGCGGTACAGGTCGCCGTGGACCAGCGCGGGGTCGAGGAACGGGTTAGCCGACACCGGCCGCCTCCCGTCCCCGCGCGGTTACGCCATTGGCTGGGCCTGCTGCCGTACTCGGTCGACCAGTCGGTTGGCTTGTCGGCGGCTGCGCAGCGAGATCAGTCGGACGTGCGGCCCGTGTTCCCGGATGAGGGTCTCGACCCGGGGCCGCATGGTGCGCCGGTAGCCAAGGATGTAGCGGACGAAGTTCCAGGTGATTCGGTCGTAGACACCGTCGGCCTGGTGTTGGCCGCCCCGGTAGCGCCAGCGTCGTTGGGTGATGCCCCAGAGGCAGGTGAACGCGGGTAGGTCGAGGAAGATCACGGTGTCGGCTGCCGCCAGCCGAATAGGCAGGGTGCCGGCGTAGTTGCCCTCGATGATCCACCGCTCGCCGGCGACGAGTTTCTCCTGCTTGGCGGCGAACTCGTCCTGGGGCAGCGGGTTCCACTGCTCGTCGTAGTAGATCGCGTCGAGGTGGGTCAGGGGTACGTCGAGGATCTGGGCCAGTTGCCGGGCGACGGTGGACTTGCCGCTGCCGCCGCAGCCGATGATGGCGATCCTGTCCATGGTTCTCCAGGGTAGGCGCGACACCTGGCGCGGTTGAATCGACACGGTGGGTCATTGCCGTGTCGCTTTCGCGCGGCGCAGCAGACGGTCGAGAACGTCGAGTTGGGTGGAGAGCCGGAACGGGTCGAGGCGGTGCAGGCACTCGCCGATCAGCGTGGTGTGTTCGCTGGTACCGGCGATCTCGATGAGCCAGCCAACCCGGTCCCGTACGTCGGCGGCATCGCCGACTCGCAGGCTCGCCGGTACGAGGCCGGCGGCGCCTCGGACGGTGGTGGGCAGGAGCGGAGCGCAGCCGGCGAGGACCGCTTCGAAGATCCGTTGGGTGACCTGGCCGGCGCGGGCGTAGCGGTCGGGCAGCAGCAGCACGGTGGCGAGCGCACCCGAATGGATCTCGGCGACCCGCAGGAACGGGATCCGGCCAACGAAGTTGAGGCCGGACCACCGGCTGGTGTCGGGCCACTTGCCGGCGATCAGATGGGGCACCTGCGCGGCGGCGGGCGCGAAGAAAGTGTCGAAGGCGTCGTCTCGGTCGTACTGATTGCCGACATAGACGAGCGGTGTCGGCCGCTGGCAGGCGGCGAGCGCAGTGGGGTCGGCCGTGTCGAGCGCTGTGTCGGGGACGGGAAAGAGCAGCGGCACGGCGCCCGGGCTCGGGTGGAGGGCCGGCTCGCAGACGGTGACGTTGTCGGCGCGGCGGAGGGGATCGGTCGGGGCAAGTCGGCGGTCCTTGTCCCACAGGATCGTCGGGGTGCTGAGCCGTTCGGTGTAGTGGGCGACGAGTTCCGCTTGGCGGTGCAGGTCGCAGGTGTGTCCGGGCCGGCCGCAGGGAGTGGTGTTTCGGCCCGGGATCGGCCAGCGCCATTCGAGGAACAGGGCATCGAGGTCAGGCAGGCCGGCGTCCCACCGGTAGCGGTCGGTGAGGTCGAGGCCCGCTTCGTCCAGGTCGCGGTTGGCTTGGAGAAAGACTATGTCGTGACCGGTCTGGCGCAGCCCGTCGATGAGGGCTCGGCGGTGGCTGCGTCCCCCGTCGGGGGTGTCGACGATCCCCGGGCCGAGGAATCCCCAAAAGCTGTAGCCAATCAGCACTTCGTCACCCACCAGCCCTCGATGAGCAGGGCGTCCAGGCCGGTCGCGGTGAGGCAGTCCAGGGCCATGTCCGGGGTCCCGCAGATCGGCTTGCCCTTGACGTTCAGCGAGGTGTTGATCAAAACCGGATGCCCGGTGATCTCGCCGAAGGCGGCCAGGACCTCGGCGAGGAACGGATACTGCGTCCAAGTGACGGTCTGGACCCGGGCGGTGCCGTTGGCGTGCACGATCGCGGGCAGCTGGGTTCGGGCCAGGTCGGTGACCGGAGCGGCGATGGACATGTACGGCGAGGGCTGGCGGAGCCGGACGTAGTCGGCCGCCTTGTCAGCGAGGACGACCGGGGCGAAAGGCCGGAACGGCTCGCGGAACTTCACCGTGGCGTTCAGCCGGTCCACGACGCCGGACGCGAAAGGCGAGGCGAGGATGGACCGGTTGCCGAGCGCCCGTGGTCCGGCCTCCAGCGGACCGGTGAAGAGGCCGACGAGCGCGCCGGCGGCGAGGCGACGGGCCAGGTGCCGGACGGGATCGGCCGGGCGTTCTGCGGTCAGTCCGGGGCGCGGCTCCGGTGGCAGCATCAGGTCCGGGTACGCCGGGCCGAGGTAGCAGCGCCCTTCGATGCCGGTGGGTGGCCGGCCGGTGGCGTCGAGCCAGGCGGCTGCGGCCGCGCCAATGGCCGTGCCGGAGTCACCGGGCGCGGGCGGCACGTGGATCTCGTCGACGATGCCTGACTGGGCGATAAGGCCGGCGGCGACGCAGTTCATCGCCACGCCTCCGCCGAGGCAGAGCAGGCCGGATCCGGTCAGTCGGGTGGCTTGTCCGGACAGGTGCAGCATCACGTGCTCGGTGCGTTCCTGCAGCGCGGCGGCCAGGTCGGCGTGTACTGGCTCGACCGGCTCGCCTGGCAGCCGAGGTGGGCAGGTCGCGGCTGTGAAGGCCGGACTCGTCCGGGCGTACCGGCTGGACAGCACGCGCAGTGGCATCAGCGCCGGGTCGAGGGTGAACCCGTCCCGAGTGAGCCGAACTGCCCGACTCAGCAGTGCTCGGAAGCGCGTCGGGTCACCGAGGGCGGCCAGCGCCATGACGGTGCCCTCCTCGTCGCCGCGCCGCCAGCCGAGGTGTTCGGTGACCGCGCCGTAGACGTAGCCGAGTGACGCGGGGTCGTCGATCGCGGTGTGCAGGTCGAGACGGAAGGGCTGCTCGTCGTTGTGCGCGGCGTGCCAGATCGTGGTGGTCTGCAGCTCACCGAGGCTGTCCACGACCAGGACCGCCGCGTCGTCGACACCGGAGGCGAGGAACGCGTACAGAGCGTGTGCGCGGTGGTGCAGCACCGGATGGAGTCGGGCGCGTGGGAAGCTCCGGGCCAGGTCCCGCATCCGGGCCTGGTAGCGGCGGTGCACGGTCAGGAAGCTGCGGGCCCGGGGCATCGCCCGCGGACGGGTCACCGACTGGAGCAGGTGCGCGGGTAGCTGGCCGAGCGCGGACCGGTAGCGGCGTCCGTCGAAGTTGTAGGCCACTGTCGTCACGTCGTTCGCGGTCAATCCGGCTTCGCCGAGGAGCCAGGTGACGGCGTTTTCCGGGTACGCCTTGCTGTGCTTGATTCCGTCGAGGCGTTCCTCCTCGGCGAAGCCGATCAGGTGTCCGTCGACGAGGAGTGCCGCCGCGGAGTCGTGCGTGTAGGCGCAGAACCCCAGCACGACCTCGGCGTCGCGTCTGCGTGCGTGGGTGGCCGTCATCGCGGGTCACCCATTAGCGCGGGGGTGAGGTGGTCGTACCAGCTCGAAAGGGCGTCACTGAGCGGGCCAGGGGTGTCGGCGGCGAGGGCCCGTGCCTGGTCGCGTTCGCCGGCCTTCCAGGCACGGTAGCTGGCGAGCGTCCGGCCGAACGCGTGCCAGGTTGACCCGTCCGCCGGCTGCACGAGGCCCGAGATCACCCGCTGGAGCAGGGTGTCGAAGTCCGGCCAGGGCACCTCGACCGGGTCGAGTTCGGCGCTACCGGGGGTGCCGTTCAGCGAGGCGGCGGCCGCTTCGGCGTTCTCGGCGTACAGGTGCAGTGAATCGACGTGATGGTGGTACTCGCCCAGCTCTACACCGAGCCAGCCGGCCAGCAGTTCCTGAATGAGCGTGGTGGTGAAGATGTCGTACGGGAAGCCGAGCCACAGGTCCTGGCTGCGCATGCTGGTGTGCATCACCAGTCGGCCGTGCCGGATGAAGAACCGGTAGCCGAGGGTGCACGGCACGTCCCGGTAGCCGCGATGGTCGCGGGACGGGTCGTAGAGCTGGATAACCGCCCGCCGCGAATCCCGGTCCGCGTGCAACTGTCGGCGTACCGCGTCGAGTTGGTCGATCACCGCGTCGAACTCGTCGATCCGGCCACCCCACCGGCGTAGTCGTGGCCCGTACGCGCCGCGGAGTACCCCGTCGTCGGCGTACCTGCGGAGGTTCTCGTTGTAGTCGAAGATCCATGGGTCGTCGGAGCCGGAGAGGATCCACAGCGCCTCGGCGACCGCGAACGCTGGATTGATCACTCGGGCGGGCGGCACGTCGACGAGTCGTCGTCGGGGGTTCGTCAGGCACAGGTGCGCGCCGACGACCTCGGTCGTGGTGAGGGTACGGGGACGGGCTACGTGGCCGTTGAGCAGCACGGCCTGGCACGCGGCGGTGAACAGTTCGCTCGCCGAGTTCGCGGTCAACACGATCATCAAGGCTCCCTGCGGGGATTAGGAGGTGAATGCGGCGAGTCGGTCGCGGGAGAGGTTGACCAGCCAGGCCGACTGCCGGGCGAGTCCCTCGTGCAGGCCGACGGTGGGCCAGTAGCCGAGCAGTCGTCCGGCGCGGGTCAGGTCAGCGGCGGTCGCTGGTACGTCGCCTGGCTGGGCGTCCACGACCTTGACCGGCACCTGGCGGCCGGTGACCTTCGCCGCCTCGTCGATCACGCCACGCATGGAGACGCTGGCGCCGCCACCGACGTTGATCACCGCCGCTCGGACGTCGAGGTGCGCCGCTCCCAGGGTCGCGGTGACGACGTCGCTGACGTAGGTGAACTCGCGGCGTTGGCTGCCGTCGCCGTAGAGCGTGATCGGGAACCCTGTGTAGGCCGCGAACAGGATCCTGCCGATCAGCATGTCGGGTCGCTGCCGAGGCCCGTACACGGTGAAGTACCGGAGCGCGGCGACGCTTAGCCTGCTGTCCGGTCGACGGGCGTAGGCCAGGCAGAGGTGCTCGGCGGCCAACTTGCTGACGCCGTACGGGGAGACCGGGCAGGTCGGGTCGATTTCCCGGCTCGGCCGGTCCGCCGGGCCGTAGACACTCGACGACGAGGCCACCACCAGTCGCCGTACGCCCTCCCGGGTGCAGGCGTCGAGCAGCCGGTGGGTGCCGACGACGTTCGCCTGGGCGTAGTCGAGGAACTCGCCGCCCCACGACTGGCGGACACCGGGCCGGGCGGCGAGGTGGAAGACCGTGTCGCAGCCCTTGACCACATCGTCGAGCTGGTCTGTGGCCAGATCCAGGTGGTAGGGCGTGAACAACCTGTTCGTCACGGCCGTTGCCAGGTTCTCGCCCGCCAGGGGATGTTCGCCGAGGCGGCGGCGGTCCAGACCGAGGACCGTGACACCCCTGGCCAGCAGCGCGTCCACCAGATGCGATCCGATGAACCCGGCGGCGCCGGTCACCAGGACTCGGGACATCATCGTCTTACGTCCTTCCACGTCGAGTACTCGCAGGCCCGCCACCTGACAGCGTGGGTAGGAGAGGATCGGCTCGCGAAGCGCCGGGCCCGCCGAGCCCGGGTACCTGCCCGGCGTGGCGGACCTGCCCGAGAGGTAGGCAGGTCCGCCACCGGAGGCGGCGGCTGGGAGCGCCCCGCCGGTCACCCGCCCGCGCAGCCCCGATGGCGGTACACAGGCGGGGAATCAACCCCACGGGACCGAGACCGACCGTCACTGCGGCGAGCCTGCTGAACTCGGGCGACGTCTGGTCAATGCCGATCAATTCGTTCACCATGAACCCCATGCCGTTGACGGTCGGTTCGGCGACCATCGGCACCACCGGGAACGGCGGTGTTCGATGCTCGGCATCAGCGAACCGTCCACAGCCGTGGACCGGTACCGTCCACTGCCCGTCCAGTCGCAACCAGGTAGTGACGACCCGTAGCCGAGCTGGCTAGCGTGATCCATGTCGACAGGCGATGTGCGGAGGTGCGCGATGGCGGAACGGCGCTATCCCCCGAACCGGCGGCTCGCGTGGGAGAGACTCCAACGCGGCTGGTCCTATGAGGAGATCACCGAACGCATCCGTACCGAGATGAGCCGCGCCGGCGAGACCGACACCGGGCTCAACGCCAACACCGTCCGACGCTGGGAGATCGGCGAGCGGTGGCCGGACCCGCGCTACCGCAAACACCTGGTCGCGATCCTCGGCAAGCCAGCCAGTGACCTCGGCCTGCTCACCACCGAGGAGCTGGCCGTACGCCCGGACGCGGAAACACTGCACGAGTTCAGGAGGTTGTGGGACATGCTCACCGGAGACGACAACGGCAACGGTTGGGACCGCGCGTCCGTCCTACGCGCGCTCGTCGGCGCCAGCATGCTGCCCCTGGTCGCACCGCTGCTGTCCCTCGACCCCGACGCCGCGTACGCCGACGGCAAGACCGTCGACCCCGACTCGTACCGGCAGATCGTGCGCTGCCAGCGCGAGCTGTACTGGACCAGCCCTGCCCGGCCGCTCTACGAGGCCGCCTACGCCCACACCCAGCTCGGCGTCGGGCTCCTACGCGCCGCCTCCGGCCACAGCCGGGCTAATCTCGCCGGCGCGCTCGCCGAATCCGCCCTGCTCACCGCCCGGCTCGCCTTCTTCGACCTCAGCCAACCCGCCATCGCCGAACGCTGCTACGACGTCGCCCTCGCCGCCACCCGCGAAGCCGGCGACCACGCCCTGGCCGCCGCAGTCCTCGGCCACATGGCGTTCATCCCCGCCTTCGGCCACGACCCGGCCAACGCCCGCCCGCTGATCGACGCGGCCCTGCAACACACCTGGCACGGCGTCAGTCCCGTCGTCCGCTCGTGGCTGCACTGCGTCGCCTCGGAGGTGGAGGCGCGAGCCGGAGCAGCGGCCGCGAGCCGCCGCCACATCGACCTGGCGGCAGGGGCGATCGACGGCGACTCCACCCCGGTCGAATGGCTCGACTTCTACGACGACGGCCGCCTGCACTCGTTTGCCGGCTACGTCGCCCTCGCCAGCGGCGACCACCGCGAGGCGGCCGGTCAACTCGACCAGGCACTCGCCGGGCTCACCGGCACCAGCGCCAAACAGCGCAGCGTTGTCCTCGCTGACCTCGCCACCGCTCACGGCACCGACGGCGACCGAGCCGCCGACTACCTCAACCAGGCGGTCGATGCGTTGCAGGACGACTGGTACGGCACCGGCCTCGACCGGGTCCGAGCCGTTCGCCCCGTACTCGGCGACAGCCGACACGGCGTCCAGCTCGACGAACGCGTCGCCGCTCTCAGCGCTGGCCGGGCCGCTCTTCCGGGAAGTTAGCCGGCCGACTCGTTGTGCTTACGCACGAGGTCGGGCAGTTCGGCCAGTGAGTCGAGCCGGAACAGGCAGCGGTCGCTGACCGCGTGATCGTCGAGGATGTAACCCCAGGGGCCGCGACGGACCAGGGCGGTTGCGATCCCCGCCTCCTGGGCCGGCCGGATGTCGTTGTCCAGCCGGTCGCCGACGTAGAGCACCTGGCCTGCCGGGCAGCCCGCCTCGGCGATGACTCGTTCGAAGAACGCCGTGGACGGCTTTTCCACACCCCAGCCGTCCGACGTGCCGATCACGTCGACCGGCAGGTCCAGGGCGCGCAGGATCGTCTCCGCCCGCGCCGTCTGGTTGCCGGCCAGGCCGACACGTAGCCCTGCCTCGCGTAGCTCGGCCAGGCACGGCCGGGCATCCGGGTACAGGTCCTCCTCGGTGAACGACTCCGGCTGTCCCGCAGCGGCCCGGCGCTGCCGCTCCACGGCCAGGTCGAACCCCGGCCGGAACACCTGGAACGTCTCCCGGTAGTCGAGGCCCCGAGCGATCACTGCGCCGAAGGCAGCCGAGAAGGTGTGGCGCGGTACGCCGAGCCAGTCCGCCCAGGTTCCGTACTCCCGGGACTCGTCGACGATCGTCTCGCCCACATCGAAGAACACAGCAGTGATCACCCAAGCATCTTCCCCTGAGGCCACGACGCCATCAAGCAGACCGCGCAGACTACCAACGTCGCCTGACGGACGAGCCCTGTATTGCTGCGATTCCGTGTTCGGGGAGGGATGCCGGCACCTTCCGGCACGGATGGGAGCAGCCCGGGCGACCCGATTCGATCCGAGGATGTTGGCCAGCCTCCTTACATCGAGAGCAGCGCCTCCTCGTTGGCGACTATGAAGTCCTTCAGCGCTTCCGGCTTCAGGTCGACCACGTCCAGCATGTCGATTGAAACCCGGTCAAGCTGGTATTCGCCACGCGACGGATCGGCGAACTCCTGCCCGGTGCGCACATCGTCGCTCAGCTGGAGCAGCCGGCAGGCGAAGAAGTGCTGGACAGAGACGCCGGCTCCGTCGGGAGCGCTGAACAGGAACACCTGGGCGAGACGAGCCGCCTCGGCACCGAGCTCTTTGCGCAGCTCACGGCGCAGCGTCGCCTCCAGGGTGGCGTCTGTCGGCTCCATGCCGCCGCCCGGCGTTGTCCAGTACGGTGCCTGGCCGGGCTTGGTCCGTTTGATCAATACAAGGCGGTCGTCCTCATCCAGCAGGATGGCTCGCACGGACCTGCGTACGATCTGACGCACGACTCGCCCCTATCCGCAGATTGATCAGTTTTATGAGGGCGTGCCCGTATCTCGTCACGATTGGCCAGAACAACGAGGCGTACGCCAATTTCCAGACTGGTAGGCGGAGACCTGTACCTCTACCTCCGGTGACATCGCTGATGGTTCACAACTCGGGACGGTCACCGGTTACATCAGGGTGAGCCGGAGTTCCGGGACGCGTTCGGTGGCGGCGTTGATGACGGTCTGGGCGAGGGCTGGTGGCAGGCCCGCCGCTGTGGCGAGGTTTTCGGTGGTGACCTGTTGCTGGTGGAGGAGTTCGGTGGCGTTGCCGAGGAGTGCTGGTTGTTCGCGGGGGCCGAGGTCGCCGGGTTCGGGGTAGCCCCACTGGGCGAGCAGGGTCATTCCGCGTCGGTAGGTGTGGTCGCGGTAGATGCCGAGGTCGTTGCCGCGGTAGACGAGGGCTTTGAGGCTGACGCCCCAGCGGCGTTTCAGTTCGTGGAGCCGGTCGAAGTCGAGTCGGGTCGGCAGTTCGTCGGCCAGCATGGTGCTGGGGGCGAGGAGTTCGGAGGCGAACGCGGTGGCCTCGCGTTCGAGGATCTGGCTGCCGGGTTCGGCGTCGTGGTGCAGCAGGAGGTGGCCGAGTTCGTGGGCGGCGTCCATCCGTGAGCGGGCCTTGTCGTTCTTGGCCGGGTTGAGGAAGACGAACGGGCGTTGGCCGTACCAGTGGGAGAAGGCGTCGACGCGTTCGGAGACGTCGGGCAGGTCGAGCACGATCACCCCGTACGCCTCGAGCAGTCGGACGACGTGCGGGACCGGGCCGGTGTCGAGGCCGAACGCCTGCCGTGCCGCCAGCGCCGCCGCGCGGATGTCCTCGGCGCGTACCGGTTCGGGCAGGTCGAGGTGCGGTAGCCGCAACGCGGGAAGTCGCAGGTGTCGGCCGATCACCTCGACGACCCGCCAGGCGACCTCGCCGAACGCCTCCGCCTGGTCGCGTTCGGCCTGGCTGGTCGCGCGGAGGCTGCGGAAGTGTGCGTGGCCGGGCGTGGTGGGTGTGGGGAAGCCGGAGGCGAAGAACTCGGCCGGCATCGACAGGGCCAGCGCCAGTCGGGCCAGCACCGCCGCCGACGGGCGGGCCTGACCGAGTTCGTACTGGCTGACCGCCGCCGCTGTCACACCGATCTGCCGGGCGAGTTCGTTCTTACGCATCCGGCGCCAACGACGGGCCAGACCGAGCGCGTGCGGCTCGAACGCGGCGGCCGCCGCGGCGGCGGGTACCGGCGGTCGTTGCCCGCCGGTCACGCCAGTCGGCCGACGACACGACCAGCGGTAGGGCCGGATGCCGAGCCGGGCCGCAGGGTCTCGATCGCCAGTTCGGGGATCGGCAGTTCGTCGTGCCGCTGTACCGGCAGCTCCGCCGGGTCGCCGACGATCGGCAGCGGGGTACCGACCGTGGTCGGCTCGCCGAACCAGACCTTCACCTCGAACCAGGGTGAGCCGCCGTCGCGGTTGTCGCGGGGCAGGCCGAGGTACGCGATCGCCTCCCCGGTCGTGATGTCCCCGGTGTGCGCGATGCGGATGTGCCGCTTCGGCGGCAGGACGCCGGCGAACACCTCGGGGAACTGTTCCTCGTCGTCGAAGGCGAGTTGCCCGTCACGGCTGTTCTCGACCGCCCCGCCGAGCCGGGCCTCGCTGCCCTCCCAGCGGATCGACTCGATTCCGCCCTGCAGCGAGTACAGGCGCACGACGTAGCCGGCGCAGACGATCTCCAGGGAGTTGTCCTCCAGTCGGACCCGTACCCCGTCGACGCCGTCGAAGGTGGCCTTGCCGAGGTTGGTTAGGTTGCGCCACACGGTGGTGCCGAAGCTCATCGCGTCGTCGCCGAGTTCGGGTTCGTGCCGCTCCGCGGCACGCCGGTACACCTGCCGGATGAGGTCACCCAGCGGTTCCAGCACCCCGCGCTCGTCCAGCACCGTCACCGCGTCGTCCAGCAGACCCATGCCGGAAAACGTAGCCGATCCCGCAGTTGATGTTGCGGAAATCAAGCGGTCGACACGCCACGGATCCGAACCGGACCCGGCATCACGAGCGCGGCCGGCAGCGTACGGCCGGGTCGTGGCACGGCCGGCCGCTCCCGCGTCCGCAGCGGCTGGATCATGGCGCGGGTGGCGGCGTACCAGTCAGCGAACCGGCGGCGCGGCGGAGGCTGCGCCGGTCGACCAGCCACCGCCGGCTGGTCTCGCGCCGGCGCCTCGTCTGCCGTCGTCGCCGCCGGTAGGCGGCGGCTGACCTGCTGGGCGCGGCGGGCGGCGCGTACCGGCGGACACGGGTACTGCTGTCCGACGCAAAGCAGGCTCGTACAGCGGCTCGGCCGACCGGGTTGGGGCTGGTGGGCGGCGACGACCCTGGCGGCCATCCGCCAGAGGAGCACATCCGTGACGTCGCGCGGGACGTCCTGGCCGGGATCGTGGGCGGCGTCTGCGAGACCGTGGGCGGCGTTTCCGGCGGGCATGTTCGATCTCCTTGAGTGTCGACGGCTCAGGGGGGCGTCGTCGAAGGCGCGCCGGCGGTACCGCGGCCGGGGTTCGACGTCGGCCGGGACGATCCACGCTCACCTTCGACCGGAGATCAAGTCGCCTGCCGGAGCGGTCGGTGCGACGCGATCGCCCCACCTCCCAAACGGGTTTTGTCAGACGTGGCGAACACTTGGCGATCTGACACGGGTCTCACAGCGGTTACCGGCCACGGGCCGCATACCACACCACACTCACAAGAAGTCGATCTTCGAGTTGGAAGATCATAGATTGACTATTGCGGCTGAGCTGTGTTGTCAGATATCGCGACTGCCGTGTCGGGTCTCGTCGCGGGCAGGCCGGCGGCTTCTGACGGAGCTCTCACAGCGATCTGACAGGGCGGCCCGCCGTCGGGTCTCGGCGCGGGTGACCGGCGAGCCCGCGTCCGGCGGTACGGGCGCTCAGGCGTCCGGAATCGGTTTTGGTAGCCGGCGCGGCCACCGGCCCCGCCCCCTTCGGGCGGCCGACCTGGCGGAGCGCGCACCACCGGCGGTCACTCTGGGTATCTGTCAGCGGCGACCCGGCGGATGCGTCTCAGCGCTGTCAGACCGGCGTCAGATCGCCAAGTGTTCGCCACGTCTGACAAAGCCCGATTGGTATGTGAGGGATGAGTTGAGCGGCGCGGTCGGATCCCGGTCGCCACCCGAGCGCGAGCACGGTCGCGGAGCCACCGAGGCGGGCCCGGGTGACGGGACGAGTACGGCCGCCGCGACGCCGGCCACCTGTCACCCGGGCGACGTCCGACTCCCTGACACCTTTGACAGCACCTCGCGTCAACGGCGTATGTCGATGTCACAGGCTTCACCACCTACCACTGTCAATAGCTGCTGGTCGATGTCAAAACCGGCAAGACCCCTTGGTTGTCATGGATGTTCGCGAATGTCACAGGTTGGCGATGACAGTTGTCAGCGACCCTGGGACAGGTCACGAAGGTTGCGGTGCACCGTTGGTGAGACATCCGCCGAGACGTACGGCGATTCGCCGATGACACCCACGCGGCCTGGAGTCGGTGTCGGCGAGGACGCCTCGCGAGCTGCATCGACGGATGGTTCATCGGTTCGTCACTCGCCTTTACGGGGTCAGGGGACGTAGCCTGCCGCCCCTCTCGGAGACTGGCGGGCGACGTCGGCGGTCAACGTGTCCAGATGTCAGGGCCGCGTCGGCGGAGCGCCGGTGTCATCGCCCGCGACAGCGCCAGGGGATCCGATGTCCGGAGACATGCGTCGATGACACAGTCTCCGCCGGACAACCTGTGACAACGATTTTAGTCAATGTCACAGGTACCGGTGTCACGTCCTGTCCAATCGGGGTCTTCGATGTCAGAGGTGATGTCCTCAGCTTCCGGCCGAACGACGGACATCGCGTGTCCGCCATCCGCGCACCGCGGGTGCCCTTCTGATCAGCAACGTCGTTCGGTGGCGAGGGCACGTGGGCCCCGATGCGGAGAGCGGGTGGCGGCAGGGCCGGACGGCCGGACTGGTTGGGGATGGCGCAGCGGCGTCCGTCGTGTCGGCCGCCCGGTCGATGAGCGTCAGGTCCGGACCCCTGCCGCACTCACAGACCGATGGAGAACCCGACAGACACGGAGAGTAGTTCTCACAGCGGCCGGCGGTACGGGCGACGTCTCCCGCGTGAGCGGCTGTGAGCGGCTGTGAGTTCGGCAAGTGTTCGCCAGAGCTCACAAACGCCGGTTTGGGTATGGGGGCGTGGCGGCGGCGGAACCAGCCAGGCACCGTAGCGGCGGGGGCCCCAGCGGCGCACGGTCAGGTACGCCGCCGGCCAGCCCGTGAGTGAGCGACAGCCGACCCCGGGCCGCCGGCATCGCCCCGTCACCCGCCGGGGAGGTGACGCCACGGCCACCCGCCGCCGGAGCTCCCATGCTGGCCGGGCCGCGGCTCGTGCCGCTCCGGCTGTGGCATCCCACCGTGCCGGTGTCTCGCCTCGCCCTGCCTTGCCGCAAGTCAGGGTGCCGGGACGGTTCCGCGGTCGGTGTTTCCGTCGGTGTCTGCCCACGTTTCCGGGTCGCTGTTGAACCTGACCCCGACACGGACCCCGGCTGCGCCTGTCATCCCAGCACACCGCGCCGGTGACAGATTCCGCCTCGACTCAGAGAGACCTTCCGGTCTCCCCTCTCCCCCGTAGGCATCACAGAAAGAAGAAACGGTGTTTGACCAGGTTCTACGTGTGCAGTCCACACTGATCGCCCGCGACTACCTACTCCTGGACTGGCTGGCCGACCACGGCGTGCTGACCACGCCCCAGATCGCCCACGCCCTGTTCCCGTCGCTGGACTTCGCCCAACGCCGGCTCCGCCGGCTGCGCAGCGTCGGCGTCGTCGACCGGTTCCGCCCGCTCAAGACCGACGGCGGCACCTACCCCTACCACTACGTCCTCGACCAGCTCGGCGCCGAGATCGTCGCCGCCCAACGCGACCAGCCACCACCCCGCCCCAGCCAAACGAAGGCCCGACGCCGCCGCTGGACCGTCGCCCGCGTCCTGGCCCACCGACTCGGCGTCAACCAGTTCTTCACCGACCTCGCCGGCCACGCCCGCACCCACCCCGACCACGAACTGCAACGGTGGTGGCCGGAAACGCGGTGCCGCGAACCCGGCGCCCTCGCCGGCCCCGACGCCCTGATCGAACTACGCGGCCACCCCGCGCCCATCCACCCCGACGGGCACGGCGTCTGGCGCGCCGACAACCGGCGGGTGCCGTTCTTCCTCGAGTACGACACCGGCACCGAGCCACTGACCGAACTCGTCCGCAAACTCGCCGGCTACCACCGGATGGCCACATACCGTGGCCCCCGCTGGCCGGTGCTGTTCTGGCTCCACTCCGCCGAACGCGCCCACCACCTCCACCAGCGCCTGGCCGACGAGCCCTTGCTCGTCCCGGTCGCCACCGCCAGCCGTGACCACGCCACCCGTGCGGGCAGCAGCCCTGCCGGACCGCTGTGGTGGCTCCACCGCCACCACGGCCTCGTCACCCTGGCCGGCCTCGCCGAGGCGCTCCCGTACCTCGAACAGCCCGAACACGGGCCCGACGCGATCGGGTCCCCACCCGGCTCAACCTGACCGGTCAACCTCGCCAACGCCCGTTCCGTCCCGACGTCGTTGACCGCCACCGCCGCGAACGGAGGGAGGCCCCGCCACGACACACGACCCCAGCACACCCACCCCACACCCGTTCTCCAAAGGGAGCTTCCTGTGACCACCCGACGAAGAAGCCGTACCCGCCCTCCCGGCGGAACTGATGGCGGCCCGGTCTGGGACGCCGAGAGCATCCACGCCCTCGGCGTCAGCACCGACCTCGCCACCGCCGCCCAGATCTTCAACCTCTCCCTGGCCACCGCCTACCGGCTGGTCAAACGCGACGCGTTCCCCGTACCCGTCATCCGCGCCGGCGCCCACTACCGGGTACCCGTCGCCCCGATCCTCACCGCCCTCGGCCTCACACCGACAGCACCCAACCGGGCCGACGGCCCACCGCCGTAGCCCGGAACCCCGCGCCCGCCCGGCGGTGTCGACACCGGCCGTCGGCCCAGCCCTGTCCGCCTCCGCCGCCCGCGCACCGCGCCGGGCGGCGGAGGCGTTTCCGCCCGCCGAACGACAGCGACGGCCCCCGGCGGGATCCCCTGTCCCAAACCCTCGCCGCGAACCGCGGCACACCTACCGGAGGTACAGGTCGTGAAGACCCCACACCATCCCCAGTTCACCGTCCCGTCCACCAGGCCGATACCGGCGGAACTGTTCCTCGCCGAAATCGGCCGCCTCTACCCCCGTGACCGGTGGGCCGTCCAGATGCTCGCCGAACACCGGACCCTGACCACCGCCCAACTCACCGCTCTCGGCTTCGCCGACAGCCCCACGTCGACCGCCCGGCGGCTCATGATCCTGGCCCGCCGCGGCTGGATCGACCGCCTCCCCACCAACATCCACCTCAACGCCCTCGAGACCTGGTGGTGCCTCGGCCCGCTCGGCGCCGAGATCACCCGACCCGACGGCGGCCGGGTCACCCCGGCCCGGGTGTACCGCGCCCGCGACCGACTGTGGGTCCACGAGAGCCTGCTCAGCCTGCTCCACACCAACCAGTTCTTCGTCGACCTCGCCGCACGCGCCCGCACCCAGCCCGGCACCGACCTGCGTACCTGGTGGTCACCGCGTACCTGCGCCATGGTCACCACGCCTGCGCGGCGTCCCACCTGGCACGGCGAGTACATCCACGACCGCAGCCGGCACGGCTTCTGGTTCGAACCCGACCCGGGCGGGATCGGCATCGCCGCCCTCGCCGACCGGGTCCACTCCTATCCGCCGCTGGCGGAACGCACCGGCCTGGCGACCCTGCTGTTCCAGGCCGCCGACCCACAACGTGAAGACGAGCTGCGGTGGCATCTCGACCGCCGCAACCTGCGACAGCTCACCGTCGTCACCAGCAACCCGGAACAGGGCCACCCTGCTGACCCGGTGTGGCAGCCGATCGGCGCACACCAGCGGCTCGCCCTGGCCGAACTTCCCCACACCCCGCAACTGTGGCCACCCGCCGACCCGATCCGCGGAAGCGTCGAGCCACTCGCCCCACACCCCATCCACGACCCCGAACGGCCCGGCGACGAAGCCGTCGTCGACGGCGACTACAGCTACCCGGCACACCGCTGACGACCAGATCCGCCTCCCTGACCGCCCCGGCCCGTCGCCGGGGCGGTCAGGGAGGCACCAGCCGACGGCGGACACGACGACGCCGTGGGTGGCGACTTGATCCCATCCGCAAGGCACGCGTTCATGTCCATCGGCGAATCCGCTGCTCACCCCGAGCACCACAACCAGCAAACACCTCTGCCAAGGAGCTTCCCGATCCCATGCCTGACGGATCAATCTTCAAACGATGCGGCTGCCGCGACACCGAAACCGGCAAGCTCATCGGCGTCCAGTGCCCCAAACTCCGCCGCGCCAACGGCTCCTGGAGTTCCGACCACGGCCACTGGCACTACCAACTCGAACTCCCCAAGACCGCGGACGGCCGCCGCCGCCCACTCCGCCGAGGAGGCTTCAACGCCCGCACCGAAGCCGCCGACGAACTCGACCAGGTCCGCTCCCTGCTCGCCCTCGCCCGACGCGACCGCGCCCGCGGCGTCGAGATCGGCGACATGCTCCAACACGTCGCCCGCACCCGCGGACCCCTGCCCGACCCCGACGAGATCCGACGACGACTACGCACCGGCGGCACGCTCGCCGACGCCCCCACCGTCGCCGAATACCTGACCACCTGGGTCACCGGCCTCCAGATCGACGAGAACACGATCCTCAGCTACGAATCCCACGTCCGTAACTACCTGATCCCCCACCTCGGGACCATCCCCCTCGACAAACTCCGCCCCCACCACATCAAGAACATGTTCGCCGCCATCGAACAACGCACAGCCGAGATCCACGCCGCCAAGACAAGCCCCGACCCCAAGGTCCGGGCCACCGTCAAGGGCATCCGCCCCTGCGGCCCGTCCACCCGCCGACTCATCCGCGCCACATTGCGCAAAGCCATCAACGACGCCCTCGCCGAAGAGATCATCGTCGGCGTCACCAACCCCGCCACCCTCGTCAAAACCCGAGGCGACCGCCCACACCCCATCGTCTGGGAACCCGAACGCGTCGAACACTGGAAAACCACCAGCAAGATCCCCGGCCCAGTCATGGTCTGGACCGACGAACTCCTCGCCCAGTTCCTCGACCACGCCGCCGAACACGACCCCGACCTACACCCCCTCTTCCACTTCATGGCCTACCGCGGCCCCCGCCGCGGCGAAGCCTGCGGCCTACGCGACTCCGAAGTCCGCCTCGACAAACGAGAAGTCACCATCAACAACCAGATCGCCACCCACGGCCACCGGACGCGGCAAAAACCACCCAAGAGCAGAGCCGGCAACCGCGACCTCACCATCGACGCCGACACCGCAAGCGTCCTCACCGCCTACCGCGCCCGCCGCGCCGCCCAACGCCTCAAAGCCGGACCCGCCTGGCCCGACACCGGACTCTTCTTCGTCCGCCCCAACGGACACCCCTGGCACCCCAACCTCGTCACCCAACGCTTCAACAAACTTGTCCGACGAGCCGGACTACCACCCATCCGCCTCCACGACCTCCGCCACGGCGCCGCCACCATCGCCCTCGACGCCGGCATCGACATCAAAGTCGTCTCCGAACAACTCGGACACACCACCACCACACTCACCCGCGACACCTACCAAAGCGTCACCAAAGAACTCCACCACAACGCAGCCGACGCAGTCGCCGAACGAATCAAGAACAAGCGCCGCAGGACCGCCTAGAACCGCGCCTCGGCCGCTGGACCCCTGCCAGCCGGCGCGGTGCGACACCGACAGCTGGGCTGACCGGAGTTGAAGTGTGACGCGCAGCCGTAGCGCCGGGCGCTGCACACGATGTCGGCACTGGTCTCTGTCAGCTCCGCCTGAAAACTGGCTCTGGCACACATTTTGTGAGTCGCGCTCGTCGGTAGTTCGGGTTGGGTGCCGGGATGGAGATCATTCCGGCGTTGCTGCCGCACCTGGCGGGCCTGCGGTTGGAAGCGGTGGTGGTCCGGGGCGTCGGGGTCAGGATCGATGCGGCGACACAGACTGTGCGGGCCCGGTGTGGCACCTGCAGCACCTGGTCGACCACAAGGCATGGTCGCTATGTGCGGCGGCTGGCCGATGTCAGGTTAGGTGGTCACGAGGTGCTGGTCGCGTTGACGGTCCGCCGATTCACCTGCGTGAACACCGAATGCGGGCGGCGGACCTTCGTTGAGCAGGTCCCCGGCCTGACTCGTCGGCATGCCCGTCACACCGTCGTGGCGGCCGGTGACCTGGAGGCCGTCGCGGTGGCGTTGGGCGGTCGACCGGGCAGCAGATTGGCGCAGCGGTTGGCGGTGTCGGTCTCCCGCTCGACATTGATCCGGATGATCCGCCGTATGCCCGACCCGCCGCCGGTGACACCGACGGTGCTGGGCGTGGACGACTTTGCCCGACGCCGTGGGCACCGCTACGCGACCGTGCTGCTCGACATGCATACCCGCCGGCCGATCGACGTTCTGCCCGACCGCACCGCCGACACCCTCGCCGCCTGGCTGCACGACCATCCCGGTGTTCAGATCATCTACCGCGACCGAGGCGGCAGCTATGCCGACGGCGCCCGCAAGGGAGCACCTGACGCGATCCAGGTCGCCGACCGGTGGCACCTGCTGAAGAACCTCAGCGACACCGTCGAGAAAATTATCCGCGGGCACCGCCGCTGCCTACGCACCCACATCGAACCAACATCTGCCCTGGTCACGCCGGCGCACGAGCCGGGCGAGGCGGGGCGTCGGGCGGCGAACACCCGCCAACGCCACGCGGCCGTGCACGCCCTACGAGCCGAAGGACTGTCGATCAGCGCGACCGCCCGCCGCCTCGACATGAACGTCAGAACCGCCCGTAAGTACGCCCATGCCGCCACCGCCGAGGCGTTGATCGGCCCGAATGCCAGCAGCAGACCCAGCATCCTCGCCCCGTTCCACTCCTACCTGCGGCAACGCCTTACCGACGGCATCCACCAGACCGCTAACCTGCACGCCGAGATCCTGGCCCGCGGCTACCAAGGCAGCTTGCGGGTGCTGCGGGACTGGCTCACCATCAACCGCGCCCGGCCTGCCCCTGCGACCGCAGTCCGGGTGCCGTCGGCCCGACGGATCACCGCCTGGATCATGCGACCCGGCCACAAACTCACCGACGACGAACACGTCGATCTCGCCGACGCCCGCCGCCGCTGCCCGGACCTCGACACCGTCGCCGGCCTCGCCCGCGGGTTCGCCGCGCTGGTCCGCCACCAAGGCACCGGGCAGCACCTCGCACGCCTGGATCGACCGAGCCCGCCACGCCGGATACCCCGAGATCCGCGGCTTCGCCGCCGGTCTTGTCAGCGACCGCGACGCCGTCGTCGCCGGCCTCGCCCAACCTTGGAGTTCAGGTCCGGTCGAGGGCCAGGTCAACCGCATCAAGACGATCAAGCGACAGATGTACGGCCGAGCGAACCTCGACCCCCTCCGCAAACGCGTCCTGACCACACCGTGAACCGCCACCAAGATCAATCACAGGATCTATGCCAGAGCCAAAGTTCAGCCGGCGTTGACAGTCTCCGGGTACCACTTGAACGCCGGAGAGGGGTGACACCATCACGGCCCGTCCCCGGCCGCGAAGATTTCGTACTCGGCTGCGTGTCAATGCCGGCCGTCCTTCCGCCCCGGGCTGCCTGCCATCACTGCCAGACGACCTTCCCGCCGGGAGCGCGTGGCTGGGTCAGCCTCGGCAGCCGCTGCGGGTACCTGCGGACAACCTCTCGGCCCCGCATGGTTGCTGCTCACCAAATCCTTCGCAGCCACTCCGATCACGCTGGCCTGGCGGCTTGCACCGACGGCCGCGAAGGGCCTGGCCCTGACGACGGTGTGGCTGCTGGTACCCGGTGCCGGGCTTTCGCTGGCCGGCACCGACGTAGCTGTACGTCGGCTGCCCAATCCGGTGGTGCTCACCCCTGCCGCCGCCCTGGTTGGGATCGTCGCAGTGGCCGCCGCAGTGTCCCGCCAACCCTGGGCTCTGGGCATATCCCTCGCCGACGGGGTGCTGCTGGCAGGTGCGTACCTGCTACTCGCGGTGATCGGCGGCAGGGTGGGGATAGGTGATGTCCGCCTTGCCGGGCTACTCGGCCTCGCTCTCGGAACCGTTGGCTGGGCTGCGGTGCTTCTTGGCGCGGCGCAGCCGTATCTCCTCGCCATCCCGAACGCTGCCACTGGGTTGCGATGTGCCCGCAACCCAGCGGAGCGGCAGCTTCCGTTCGGGCCGTACCTCGTCGCCGGAGCACTCCTGGCAGCAAGTGTGTTCGGCGCATAGCGCCGGGACGACCATCTTCAGCTCCTCCGAGCATGCTCGAAGGCCTCCGAGTTGCCAAAAGAACCTCAGTCGAGCATCTGACGTGTGTCGCGGCGTATCCGGCCAGGGGCCAACCGCGTGGGCGAGTTGAATTCCTGCGGGATGGCCTGTTGGATGTGAGCGGCCAACGCTGGAGATGGCCATGCGGAGACTTCAGAATCACCGTGGCGGCTGTAGGGCAGCGGGGATGGTAATGAACAAACGTTCTAATGGTTCAGAGCATGCGGAAAGCACCGCCGAGCCTCTGACCAGCATAGGATTGTTCACCAGAGCCGGAGGGCTCGCCGAGGGTCTGCATCGCGCCGGCTACCGCCACCGTTTAGCCGTCGAGTTTTACCAACGGGCCTGTGAATCCCTGAGGAACAACCGCGTCAAGGACTGCCCTGACCTGGTTCGCGGCGGCGCGCGCGATACCAGCGACAGACGCCAAATGGCCCCTAATTGAGGGGAAGGTCCAAGATATCGATTTTGCCCCTTTTTAGAGGAAGGTGGACGTGCTTGCCGGGGATGTCCCTTGTCAGCCTTGGAGTATCGCAGGCAAGGGGCAGGACATTGAGGAGAAGATCGGGGGCGAGCGTGACCTCCGGCCCGAGATGTTCCGCGTCACTCACCAGGTGCGGCCCCAAGGTCGTCATTGCCGAAAACGTGGTGGGGCTAACACGCCCATCATTTAGGGACTACTACGACTACATCCTCGACGGCTTGCGCCTGCCCCATGAGGTCCGCAAGCCCGACGAGGATTGGCGACAGCATCATCAGCGCCTGAAGAAGCGACTAGATGACGGTGACGTGCCGGACGACGAGCGCTGCGTGGTCCGGGCCGCGAGCCTGAACGCTGCTGACTTCGGTGTTCCGCAAATCAGGAGACGGCTGTTCATTGTCGCCTACCGGGCCGCCCTTGGCATCGACGGCTGGAATCCCCCACTCCGTCGCACACCCGCCGGTAGGCGTACAGCAGAAGCGCCACGTCCTCACCTACCGGGGGCGCAGCGAGGATCAGCGAGGCGACAAGCTCTTTGCGATTTGTTCGTTCGCCCGTCTCCTCAGCGAGCGTTACGAGATCGTCAAGTCGATCGCTGATCGGAGCTGGCAACGAAAGGCCGATGCGCTTCTCGGGGCATTCAGGGAGTGGCGTATCGGCGCTGATTCGTCGCCGCGTGGTCATGTACCTGCTCCGGACACCGAGGTAGTCTATCGCCAAGACGCGCGTCTAAAACATATCTATCGCATTTCACGTGGCAATATACGATCACGCATCCGGCGAATGGGCCGGCAGGAGGTGGCGTTACTGATGGCGACGCAGGTCGACAGCGGTCCAGTCGTTCGGCCTCGGCTCGTGAACCCCGCCAACTTCCTCTTCGCAACCCGCGACACTGGGTACAAGACGACCGGACTGGCGATCGCGGAGCTGATCGATAACTCCCTACAGGCTGGAGCGCGGAAGGTCGCGGTTGAGGTTGCTGCCGCGCGGAGCCCCGACCGGCAAATTGAGATCATGGTCGTCGACGACGGCGTGGGCATGGACGCTGAGACACTCGCGGAGGCGCTGACCTTCGGCGGAACGAGCCGGTTCAACGACCGGAGGTCGCTGGGGCGCTACGGCATGGGGTTGCCGAACGGTGCGCTCAGCCGAAGCCGGCGCGTTGAGGTCTACACCTGGCGACTTGGTGTCGGTGTCCTTCGGTCGAGGCTAGACATCGACGAACTGGTGCACGCCGGTGATGCTGCGCTGCCTCCTGTCGAGCACATCGACCGGCCGGCGTTTGTACCCAACACCGACTCCGGTACAGTGGTGCGGCTGACGCGCTGCGACAGGGTGGAATACAAACGTTCTTCTGCGCTCGTCCGGAGGCTCAAGGACGATCTAGGGCGAATCTACCGACACTTCCTTGCCGACGGCGTCAGTCTTCAGGTGAACGGGCAACCTGTGGTAGCAAACGATCCTCTGTGTCTGCAACCTGGGTCAAAAATCACCGGCGGTAGACAGTTTGGCGACGATCTCCTGTACGAGATCCCGGCAGGTTCCATGACCGGCACGATATCGGTTACTTTCAGTGAACTTCCGATCGATCGCTGGCACGGGTTGTCGACGGAGGAGAAGCGGACAATGGGCGTTACGGCTGGCCCGCCGGTCTCTATCATCCGCGCGGGCCGCGAAATCGATCGCGGGTGGTTCTTCATGGGCGGTAAACGTCGCGAGAACTACGATGACTGGTGGCGGTGCGAGATCAGGTTCGACCCAGTCCTCGACGAACTTTTTGGGATCACCCATGCCAAGCAGGCGATCTCACCGCGACCAGAACTGTTGGAAATTATCTCACCGGATCTGGAGACGATCGCTCGTGCGCTAAACGGTCGCGCCCGAAACCAATTCATGCTCGTGAAGGCCGCAGAGCCGTTGAGCGCGGCGGAGCGGCAGGCTGCACGTGCTGAGGCCTCACTGCCGTCCTTGCCGCGCGGGCGCCGGCCCATCCCCGACGAACTCAAGGACTTGGTGGATGGCCTGAGCCGGCACGACGCGCCGTACCAGATTGCAGCCGCGGAACTGCCCACGATGGGCGCATTTGAGGTCGTCGTGCGAGATCGGCAGATCATCGTGTTACTCAACACGAAGCATCCCTGGTATCGGGATCTGTATGGTCCGCTCGCGATGAGTGAGCTAGGCAGAGACCACGACCTTGCTCGTCAAGTTGCTCTCACACTTCTGGCCTCCGCCCGCGCTGAGGCAACGCTGCGGCGAGGCGCCGAGCGGGGGCATGCACAGACGCTGCGCCAGATGTGGGCCGACGTCCTCGCCACCTTCATGAATGCCTAGCATGATCGAGATGTGGTACTCGCTCCCCTGCCCACCAGAGTGTCAACCCGCTGAGCGGCGGGCGTTTGCGGCGCTTGGTCGCGCGCTGGCAACCGATGACGCTTCGGCACGTCAGGCCGCACGAGCACGTTGCCTCGCGAAGGACAACGCCGCGCTCACAGCCGCCACCCACGTTCTGCTTGATCTTGCTGGTCAAGGGTGGAACGTGCGGGTCGATGACCACGAGGTGGCCATCGCTCCGCCGCTTGGAGTCGCCGATCCCGTCGAGGAGAAGAGTCGAGTAAGGCGACAGGAGCTCATCAAACGAGATGAGCAGCTGTCCATCCCGTCGGTGCGTCGTTTCATCGCCGCCATGGAGAAGCCGCGGGAGTTCGAGGGTAAGTTCGTATCGATCTTCAGCCTCATGAGAGATGGCAAGGAACTCTCGACGGCTCTTCAGGCTCTCGAGATCGACGGCGACGCGGATCTGGCCCGGTTGCGTGGAGTGATCGACCCATACGTACAGGTAGTGTCCAGTAGTGAGCGCTGCATGCAGACTGGGCTCAGGCTCATGGACATTTGGCGGTACTTTCGTCATACCTGGTCTAATCAGTACACGAGCACTCCCGGGCGTACCATGATGATTCTAATTCGAGACCGTGCAGCCCCATTCCACCCGGTAATCGGGATCGCCGCACTTGGCAGCGCTGTCGTACAACTAGCGGAACGCGATGACTGGATCGGTTGGCAACCGGCAGTGTTCCTTGAAAACCTGCGCGCCGCCCCGACTCTGCGGATGGCTCGGTGGATCACCGCCCGACTGCAGACAGCGTTGGAAGAACTGCATGTCGATGACTTGATTAAAGACGGCTTGTACTGGCCATCGCTGTGGGAAAATCCCACCACGGATGCAATCGAGCGATTGCTGAAGGAGGCAGAAACTCGCCGCCGAGATCATCACCGGTTCGTCAAGGCAACGGACTTCAAAAGGGTTCACGACGCCGACGATGTCCAAAGCTGGCGTCGACGTGCCGAATCCGACCTCTTCCGCAGTAAGCGTTGCTTGGCACTGGCCGATCTTCTCAGCGCTCGACAAGCGCTCGCGCCCTACCTATACCCGAAGGCAAGCCGCACCGGACTCTCCGGCGCGCTCGACAGCCCGAAGGCCCGGCGGGCGATCATGTCCGTACTGCGTCGAGCGAAAGCTGATGCAGTAGGAACCGAGATTGCTGATCTCACCGTATGCGGCGCTGTCGCTCCCTATAATGCGCTGCTTGGGGGCAAGCTCGTGAGCATGCTGGCGGTCAGCCCAACGGTCGTTAGGGCCTACCACCGGCGCTATTCGACCTATGCCAGTGAGATCGCGTCATCGATGGCAGGTCGACCGATCCGTCGGCGGTCAAACCTGGTTTTCGTCGGAACGACCTCGCTCTACGGCTCGGGCGCCAGCCAGTACAACCGGATCCGGATCCCGCCCGAGGTTCTCGGCGGGCTCTCTCCTATCGAGTTCCGCCAGCTCGGCCGGTCGAAGTCGTTCGGCACGTCGCACCTATCGGCGGAATCGGTGCGAGCGTTGGTGCGTCTTGCGGAGCAGACGGCACGCGGCGCGCGGGTCAACAGCATCTTCGGCGAAGGGGTGAACCCGAAGTTCCGCAAGGTTCGTCACGGCTTCGACCTCCTGCAGTGGCCGTCGGACACCCTGCTGCAGCATGGGCGTCAACGCATCATCTACGGCATCAGCTTGGTGGACAACCTTCTGCCCTACCTGCTTGGTAGCGACGCCGAGCCGAGCTACAAGTTCCACCGTCGTAAGAGCACCGCAGACGTGGACGCCATTTCCGCATGGTGGATGCGTCGGTGGTGCCACCCACGTAGCAAGTCGCCGGCGGTGCTGGAGGCGGTCACGGCGCACCGCCTAACCAGACCGGTCAGGCACGGTGCGCGCGTCACACTGCCCGATCTGCCAATGGCCGCCGGTGAACATGAGCAGTTGGAGCTGTACTGACTGCCTAGAAGAGGCGATCGTGTGGCACCGGGTCAACATCGATGATGCGCTCGTAGTAGGGACGAACTGAGGTTCGTGTGTATGCCGTCTGGTGGGCGTTCTGCACAAAGCAGGTAAGGGGAGCCATCGTTCTCACTGCTTCGGCCAAGCGTTCGGCTTCAGGGCCGCTGGTCTTTCCGACCAGGGCTTTCTGGACCGCACGAACCTGGTCGACCTGGGTCTGGCTGAAAAACAGTCTCGTCGCCGTAGCGCCGGACACTGCATCGGGCAGATCCTTCGGGTACTGCGTGGCAATGACGACACCCGCGCCGAACGCCCGACCCTCTCGCATGAGAGGTTCCAGGAAGGGTGATTGGACGAGGCGCCACGCCTCGTCCAGCACGACAAGCCGCTTCAGCACCCGCGGCTGTGGCCGTCGGATGAGCTGGTTGTAGAGGGCCATCAACAGGAACTCGGCCACCGCATTCTTGACCTCCTCGCCGGGCAGTTGGCTGAGGCGGACCACGGAACGCCCGTCGAGCAGCTGCTCGAGCGTAGAGCCGTCTCCGTCGCCGGCGAACAACCCAAGATCAAAGATGGGCGACAGGCGCCCGATGAGCGCATCATGGCCTTCACGTTCGAGCACCTCACGGATGGCGTCAAAGGGTAGATATGTCTGGTCCGACGCTGGTGTGAAGGCTCTACCGTCGAGCCCCAGGATCGTATAGGTCTCTTTCATTGCTTCGCGCAGGTGGTATGCCTGCTGGTCCCCAAGGCGATAGATCCGCTTAAGGATGCCGACGAGTTGATGCACGTGCGACATCGGGTTTGCCCGGCCTGAGGTGGGATCGGTCGGCGGTACCAACGGGTTGAAGGGCAGCCCCCCAATACTGGCGTCGAACATGGACAGTTGCTCGGTACGCGTGTACTCCGCGCCCGCGTAGTCATCTTTGAAGTCGAGAATCAGGGCTGGCAGACCGTTCGGCGCCGCCATGAGTTCGCGCAGGATCGCTTTGGTGGCTTGAGTCTTGCCACTGCCGGTCTCCCCAGTGATTGCAATATGGCCGTTGGCCAGCGGACGGTCGGGACGCTGCGGGTCGTACCAGACGTCAACCGGCCTGCCGTACTGCCCGGCAGCTTCACCAAGAAGCGCGCGCGGCCGGTCAGCCGACGACGAGGCTGCTGCTGAGGTCTCAAGGGCTGCGACTCTGCTAGACGACGACCTAGCAAGGGTCGTTTCGGCGGGAGCAGAGACTGATCGCCCTACTTCAGAAGGTGTAGGGCTGTCTGGTTCCGCCCTTGGTGGCGTCTCTTGTTCCGGCGGACTGGGCACTCCACGTATGGGCGGGACGGCCTGCTGCAGCGCGCCTACGCCGGATTCGTTCAGTTGCGTCACGGTGAGCGGGAAAGTGTGACCGTTGGTGGCCTGGGCGCTCACACGCCTGGGCGGTCGTAGCGACTCCGTGTCCACACCGATGGAGACCTCGACGAGATGCAGCTCGATGGTGAAGGGCACCTCGCCTTCGAACAGCCGTTGCGAGGCACTTGCCCAGGCCCGTCGTTCGTCGGTGTCGTGGCCGCGTTTCGCGAGTTCGCGATACACGTGCGTTCGAAGGATCTCCCGGCGAGCTGGCGTCGTGATAAGCTCATCTGCCCGGTCGGGATCGAACACGTCACGAAGCAGCATGCCGGTGGACAGGGCCTGATTGACTGCCGGCCCCGTGGCGGTGTCACCATCAATATGAAACTCAGCCGAGGTGTCCTGCATCGTCTTCACCTCAAAGACGGTGATAATGCACCCTTCTTCGCTGTACTCGATCCCGAGCAGGTCGGCCCTTCGGGCGTCTTCGTGCAGGTGCAACCACCTACGGGCCATATCATCATCGAGGCTGACTAGAAGACGCCTGCGATCCGCGGGCCGGTTCTTCTTATACCACCGCGCCACGATGAGCGTTCCAAGCAAACCCTTGGTTCGGTTTTGATCAACTTGGCGCTCGAGGTCAGTAGTGAGTGTCAAGGCACCAACGTCGAGAAGTTCTGTTAGCTCCTGCAGGAGTTCGTCAAGGTCAGCGTCACTGACGGCAGTGTTGTACTGACGGACAACCTCGCGCAGCGCTCGCCGAAACGGGTCGGTGGCGTCGGCGAATGCAACTACCTCACGGGTGCGATCGCGACCGCTGAAGACCTGAAGCTTCCCGAGCATGAGGTCTCGGTCGACGTGCCGATCGGCCAGGACGAACCACGGTGCCGTTGCCGCTACAGCCTTGAGGCGTTCCCGCACGTCGCCATCCTGTCGCATGGCGAGGCGTGACGCGGGTGCCTGCTTGGCAATCAGTTGGGCAACCGTGAAATAGGCGGCGAAGGGCCCGCCTGGCGCGGGTTCCAGGTCCACAGTCTTGGCAAATACGCGGTACTTAAGTCGCTGAGGCATCGCGAGGGGCTGGACCGGCTGTTCTATGAAGCTGAGCGCATCCTGCATACCTGCCGATTGGTCGAATGCCACCAGGACGTGTGCAAGCATGCCTCCCGGTGGCTTCACCGTGTCGGCCGGCAGTGCGCGCACTTCGAAACTGAAGCGCCGATCCTCTGTGGTTGCGTGGAAGAGTTGCGCTACCCGCGCCTCGTCGTCGTCATCAAGTTCGAGCGACTGGATTCCAGCGTTGCGGCCCTTGTAGAGCACGGTTAGGTGAGCGCCCTGGATCTTCTCGCTGTACGCCAGGTCGGTCAACAGCTTCAGATACGGCCCTGGGCCGGGCGGGTCCAGCAACGCCAGGCGGAGCCCGTGGCGCGCTGGAGGGTGTGCTTCAAGGAACGCCTCGACGATGCGACGAATCTGCGCATAGCCGTCTTGCCCCACGCTTCGTTCTTGCTTAACCGCGAAGTACGGAAGATGCCCGATATCGCTAACGTGAGGCAGAACCTGTGGCGTATCAGGCGTCAGATCTGGGAGGCAGAGACTGGTCAGAAAGTTAGGTAGCTTTCCCGCCGAGTCCCTCACCAACTGGAGGTCGCGTGCGCTAAGCCGATCACGTTGAGCGACAACGATGCGCGCGAATTCAGAGTACCGCCACAGGTACAAGGGATGCAGGGGCGTGAGCATCGCGATCGTAGTCAGGCCAGACCCAAAGGCAATGGTGTCGAGCTTCAAGATCTGGGAGATGACCTGATTGACATCTTGGGTGTACTCCGCAAACAGCTTCCCGTACGTGTTGCCGATGCACGTTAATAGGTCGTGATACCGCTCGACGTAGTCGCAGATCACAACCCTTGAATTCCGTGCCGCGGCCACCGCAAGGGGCTCGACTGTCAGACGACCCGCATACCCCACGATCTTGTCTCGAGCCTTGTCGAACGACTCAAACCGCGCACGTAGTTCCCGGCCAGCGTCGTCGTCGAGGCTATCGAGGAACTCAAGGATCTGCTGGCTGGTCCACTCTGCCTTGAGGTCATCTTCACCCCGGTAGCCGCGGATTCTCTCCCAGATGTCGCCGTCGTTCCCATCGATCCAGCCCCCGTAACGACCGACGCCGACGAGCCGGGTCACGATGTCGACGACTTCGCCGGAGACCTGCCCTTGGACGATGATCCCGGAGGGAAGCTCGTCCTCCCATCGTTCCGTGCCGACGGGAGTTCCCCCGCTGTCGAGTTCGCTGACTCCTGCAGCCGACTCCACGGCGGCGTCGAGATCATCCTGAAGAGACGCGTCACCGGAAAGCAATGCGTCCGCGGCGACAGTCGAGGCCGAAACCGGCGTGTCGAGCGGCCGATTTCCGTTCCCACCATCCACGACGCCGCCCGAGGGGTGAGGGCCTTGGGTACTGGTATCTGGCGGTGTGATGGGACCAGGTACCGCGCCATGGTCTGCTGGCAGGGGCGAGGGTTGCCACCGGCGGACCGAGAAGAGATCTTCGGCGTCAGCGACAGTGAGCTGATCCGCCGACTCGCCGCGGCGCAGTTGCCGAAGGAGGCGAAGACTGCGCCGAAGAGCCGCGCGTCGGTTCGGATCAGCCTCTTTAGCGATGTTCTCGGCGATTGCGCGCCGGTCCTTTTCCGTCAGCGTCTGGAGCCGACCGACCAGATCGCGGTTCCTCTGAATGCGATTGGCGACCGCCCGGTCGCTCGCGTCGTCAAACAGCTTCGGGTCTGCCAGCAGGCCCAAGCGCGGAAGTTCCCTGCTCGACTTCAGTTTGAACTCCATCGCCTGGTCAGGCCCGTCTGGCAATGAGGTGTAGTAGTCGAGAAGTTGCCCGAAAGAGATGTTCCGGTCGCCGCCGAGCCGTTTCCACCAACTGATGAGTACATCGTTGGCGCCAGCGAGCTGCTGCTGTGCTTGCCTGATAAGTAGACCCTTGAGCTCGACCGGGCCGATGGGAGCGAAGTCTTGCAGCGATGAAAGCCGTGCCTGATCTCCGGCCGCGATCACCACGATCGTCGCCTCAAGGCTTCTGTCATTACGCCACTGCTCGGCTTGCTGGACGCTATTGGTGAACTTATCTGCCGGCATGCCAACCTCGGCCGCCAGGGCCAGAGCATCGCTCGACAGCAACGCAACCCGCAAGTCGGACCTGTCTAGGATCCCGCTCAGCCGGGCTAGCACAGTGCGTGCGTCGAAATGCGGTATGTCCCGAACAAGGACGCCAACCGATCCGTACAGCTCAACCACCTTACGGCACAGCAGCTCGCTGACTAGCT
Source organism: Plantactinospora sonchi (assembly GCF_036422035.1). NCBI lineage: Bacteria > Bacillati > Actinomycetota > Actinomycetes > Micromonosporales > Micromonosporaceae > Plantactinospora > Plantactinospora sonchi. The sequence continues at coordinate 43,907 of NZ_JAZGQK010000013.1, read as the reverse complement.
GTTCCCGAGGGTCGATCGTCGTCATAGCAGCGCCAAACTCTTTGGGTCGGTAGTGATGACGGTCTGCCCGTCGGCGAACGCCTTCGCGTAGCCAGCCTCAAGCATTGCCCTGCGCAATGCCTCGACGTTGAGTCGCAACTCCTCCTCGCTTACGGAAGTTGGCGTCCCGAATGGCTTCTGTGCCAGGTTATTGCATCGCACGATCTGGTCATCGGAGCGCTGTCCGACCACGATTCCATAGTTCGTGCGAATTTCGTCGAGAAACTCCGGAAAGTCGAGCGGCCTCTCTGGATCGACAGTGGCCGCAACGAGCGTTTCGAGGAATTCGGCATTGATCCCATAGCGCTTTTGCTGCTTGCCGCCGCGACCGGCGACGGACCAAGGAGTGAGGTAACCAGCGCGGCGGCCAAGGTCTGCCAGGAAGCCTCGCGGATGGTTTTTCTCTTCCGCGGCAACTTGCCAGAACGCCTCGGCGATGGCTTCCAACTCGGACACCTGGTCGTCGTGACGATACGCATCGAAGCCCTGCCGGACCCGGTCCTGAACCCTGGCGGGGAGGCCTGCGATCACTTGTTCAGCCCCGAGGGCGCTGACCTGTGGCTGAAGCCGTTCTCGAATACGAAGCAGCATCAACGCCTCGATCGTGTCGCCCGCAGCCCGAAAGGATGCTCGCGATGCATTACGCAGGGATGTGCGGGAGCCATCGAACATGTCGAGCAGGATCGGGGAGCGTGGAGCGCCTTCAACAGCCTCGGAGTAACGGGAGATCAGATGGACGTGTACGGCGAAGCAGGCGAATGTCACCAGCCTTCGAAGGGAATTCAACTTCGAACCGCTGGTTCGCTCGAAACGGGCAAGACGGTCAAAGGAGCGGCGAAGGTAGGTGAGGGTAGGTGAAGCAAAAGCAGGCATGCTTGCATCATCAACGATCAAGGGAGCATAGGCGTGCCGCATTGCAGCTTCGGTTGCGGTATCAACGCCCTGCGGTTTAGCGAGCTTCGCCATCGGCATTGCCAGCATCGACCACGGGTCGTCGTCAGTTGACAGCAGTTTACGGATGTGGGTGGCGGCATCCGCTTCATGCCCAGCCGTCAGTAAACGCGCCAGAAATATGCCGCAGCGATGATCCGATGGATCACGGGTGAGGAGTGTTTCGTTGGACAGGGTGTATGAGGAGCGTGCCGCTTCGCCGAATACGGCCTTATCTGTCCCCAGCACGCCTTCGGCAAGGTTCCGCAACGTGCTAAGCGAGTCTCGATCGATGAATTCACCATCGCGACTGGTGATCGCCTCGCCGTAACGCTCAAGGATTGCGCTATTCGGATTGCGCTCGACTTTCTCACGTGTCTTCTGGTTTAGGATTGATGGCCGAAGAAATTCGGCTAGTGCGTCCGAGTCATATGCGCGTCCCATCAACGCCCTTCCGAGGCCGTTGGCTACGTGCACAGGTTTGATCGAGTTGTTGGTGGGAACAAGTCCGAACTCGGCGATGTAGAGGTCATTCAGGAAGACCTTCAGGTCCGTTGTCACAGTCGGTACCTCGCCGGATGACGTTGAATTTCGAACCTCGCTTCGATGTTCTTCTCCACGTTGCGGATTCGCACATCCACAACTTCTGTCTTGCTCGGACCCACGGAATTATGCACGCTGTCGACAAATCGTGTAATGCGCCGAGTTGCGCTCCGCGACCAACTCGTTCGCCCGAGGCCCCACCTGGCCTCGGAAAGCGTTAAGTACAACGCGCGATCGACCAAGAGGCTGGCGACCGCCACGCCGTACTCGTCTGTAGCGGTCAGGGCAAAGGTCCGGACGAGACGCTGCTCATCGGGCAACCACTCGTCGACCCACGGAGCCAGCTTGGGTGGATCTACCTCGAATCGGCCATGATGAACCTCGTGCAGGGAGAGGAACGTGCTTGGGGCCCTAACGTCGAAGCGGTGGCTTTGCCAGAGGACGAGGCGTTCGCGGTCGCTATCCGGGCAGTCCGGCTCGTAGAACCTGTTGATTGCTAGAAGCAGTTGTCGGACAACGCCTCCGCCTGCTCCGTTACCTTCCGTGACCAGCCTGTCGAAGCTGCGTTCATCGCTGGGCAAGAGGTCGAGAAGCGACCGACCGTCACGGTGCTCAAAGAAGAACCGCCGCTTGAGCGCGCGATACTCGTTATCTCGGCCATCCGCCGGCATCGGTTGTATGGCAGGTGGGCGGAGCCCGTCGATCCACTCTTCTGCCTTCGTGGTCCCCTGCCAGAGCTCTGTGTCGCGCCGGGGGTGCGTTACGGCAGCGGGGTCGAAAACCTCCCGGACGGCATCGAACAGCGGTCCGACGCCGCCTTCGAAGGCAAGCTGCGCGTAGTGGTATCGGTGCGAACCCTGGCTCGCGAGCCGGACCGCAGCCGTTGCCCCTCCGGCGATCAGGAACGCCACGAAACCGACCAACTGACGCATTGTTGCGTGGTGGCCTCGCCGTGCAACCTCCGCAAGCATCAGGGCGATCCGCTCTCGAACCTGAGGATGGCGCAATGCCTCACGGTTGACGACGGCCGGGTCTGTTGGCGACAAGCTGGTGTAAAACCGATCATCGGTTAGACGGGCAATGACCCCGAGTGTGATGGGCGCAGCAAGCACATTCCGCATGCTAAGGTCGAGGACTCGAACGGGACCCTCAACCTCCTTCACAGGCTCCCGGCCATAGGACACCGCCTGCTGCACCTGCCGAAGCGCTGCCTTGAGTGGCTCGAAGTCGACAGCCAACGGGTGGCGACGCAGTACGAAAAGCGGCCACTCATTGATAGCTAGCACCATGGCTCGACGGTCCCGGTCGCAGTCGCGCCAGTGAGTGAGGATGCTGTCATCGGACAATTCGTTGGCATCGGTAAGAACAACCGCTCCGGCCGCCTCTAACGCTGGCCTGAGTCGCTCGATGAGGTGCGTCTTTCCGTCACCGGGGTTACCCGTGATGATGATCTGATGGTGGGCGCGAGCCAGACCCAGGACATGATCGTTGAGACCGAGGTCCACATCGATCCAAGCGAGTTCTTCGGCGGTCAAGCGGTCCGCATAGCTGTTGGTGCTGCGGTACAGGCGTTCCACGAACTCACTGGTCTGAAGAGAGGCCGGCGAGCTTTCGGGGGACCCGGTGGCATCCATGCCGCCCGAAACTGGCGCACTTTCACCGCTCGGTGTCACCCAGCAACCGCCCGTTCCCGGGTGTTTGCTGAGAGGTCGGCCAACCGCTGCTGAGGCACAGGCTCATGCGGACGGGGCATCGAGGTCACCACCATAAGCTTCTCGCTGCTACAGAGGGCTGACGAACGAGGGGCCGACCGCGCAAACCACGGCCAGCACACCCCGACAGAGTAGTACCTGACACGGTATCGCCAACGTCTGACATTCGGTGCAAGCGATCTAGATGCCCTGGGATCGGTCAGCGGATTTACAGATTAGGCGTTGGAACAAGGCGATTAGAATTGATAAGGCTGGTTTTGGCAGGAAGGGTGTTTTTGCGATTTTCGTCATACTCCTCATGATCGGTGCCCACGCGGCCTCAACAGACGGCTTCGGTGCCGCAGTGTTGGGCCGGATGACATCACCCCCCGGGACCAGCGGAGACAAAACCCGTAGGCTGTACTCTGGCGATCGTCAGGCCCGAGATCGGAGACCGCCCGTGGGAAGAGCGCTGGCTTCACAAGAGGTCAACACAGCGCGCGAGTGGGTCGTGGGTAAGAAGATCGAGTCTTTCCGGGTGTACGGCGTCAACTCGTTGAAGACCTTGACGCCCTCGCTCGACGACCTGGTCGGCGACCAGATCGTGGACCTGGTCGCCCAAGACGACGCTCGGCGGGTCGACGTGGTTTGCCGCGTCCACGTCATAGCCGTCGACCTTGAGCGGACCGGAAAAATGGCGGCGTTGCGAGAGACCACCGCATGGAGCCCGGCCGCCGGGACACCTATGCCGACCGGACGAATGACCTTCGAAGACGGCACCGGCCTTGACTTCAGGGAGCCGGCAAAGACGAAGCGAATCACGTTTGCCGTGCGTCGTCGCTGACCGCAAATCCTTGCCAGCCGAAACACCACGCACGGCAGCACTGCAGAAGGTTCCTGCCGGCCTTCTCAGTACCCGCCTGCAGCGGTCGGGGCGGGAGATGAGCGTCGAGGTTCCACAGCTCAGCCGATGACGCGCGTCCGGCCACTTCCTCTTCCTGCCTGCCCTACCCGACCAGAGGTCGTCGCGGAGTTGCCGCCAGCCTCCCTCGTAGCCGCACAGAGGTGTGCAAGCATCGTTGCATGGACGCCCTACCCGGGTCCACGAGGCCGCCCGCCTCGGTACAGGGGTTGTTGGACCTGCTCGAGAAGGCGGAGGGATTTGTGCAGGGTCTGGACCCCCCAGAACAGGTGAGAGCGGCCTGGCGTCGACTCATCCATGCTTTGCGGTTTGGCGGACATGTGCCCAAGGGCTGGCATTTGGTTCACCCAGGCCGCAACACCGGTGACCTGGTTATTGAGCTACGGCGGGGCCGCCACCCGAGCAAGCAGTACCAGCCGACAAGTCGCTCATCGGTGCCGGTCCCCGAGCTTCTGGTGGATCCTCATCCGGTCATCGACCGGTTGCGTAAGCAGCCCAGCCGCCTACCGGAGTCCGACGAAAGCCGCTCCCGGACGCTCATGCTCCTGCAAGCGCTCTGCCTGGAGGCGGAGAAACGGGCATGGGCCGTCAGGCGGGGTACGGACGCGCTGCTGAGCGTGGTCGTCGACGAACAGCCTCTCCAGGTGCGAGTACGGGAGGAGAAGGGAGCCCGCTGGACGCTGCGCCTGGTGCTCACGGTCACCGACGCAGACGCCGGCGTGGCGGAGTGGACGGACTACGCCCGCAAGCGCCTTGAGGACGAGTTGCCCGCCATCCTGACGGACCTGCGCCAGCGAGGCCGGCGACTTCGTGACCGCCGCGACGCAGCAGAACGGGCCGAGCAGGCGCGGCTGCAGCAGGAACGCGACCGGGCGGTGACGGCGCACCGCGACCAGATCCTGCGACAGCAGGTAGCTGCGTGGCTACTGGCCGAGAACATCCGCTCCTACTGCACCGATCTCGTCACCGCCGGCATGCGGATCGACGACCCGTGGCTGGCATGGGCACACACCTACGCCGATGACCTTGACCCGCTGGCCGACCCGCCTGGAGGCCCGACGATCCACCGCCATCGGCGGCCGTGTCCGCACCGAGACAGCAGCACGCCGAGAGGACTGCTTCTACGCCGCCCTACCAGCCGTGGCACCCGAACCGCCGCTGGTACCACGGCTAGTACCAGTGCCCCGAAGGCAGGTACGGCCGCAGGTCGTCCCTCTCGGGTGCCGGCGTCTTCGGCATGCCCTCCCGGCTGAGCCGGGGATCAACGTGGTCGGCATGCTGCAGGATCCACGTCGCCCAGGCCCGCACCTCCTGCGCACGGTCGGGCTCCAAGCCGTAAGCGACTGCCGCTAGCCCTGCCGCGTGGGCGCGGGCGTCGTCGGCGAACTGCCGCTCGCCGACGCGCGCCTGGATGGTCTGGCGACGGTGGTCCTCGGTAAACTGACGTCGGGCCTCATCTTCTCGCCGCTGTCGTTCCCGTCGGCGCTGCTGTTCGCGGCGCTCCTCGGCTTCGCGGCGCGCGATCAGGAGATCGGCCCACTGCTCGATGTGGGTGAAGACCTCGCCGAGTTGCCTGTGCAGGGGTTGGTCGGGGCTGTCGGTCTAGGTGTCGTAGCCGCGGCGCCGCGCCGGGTGCACTTCCTTGATCGTCTGCTGTAGCGGCTTGCCGCGCTCCCCGTAGAGCTGGAGCGGGAACTCGTCTCGGTCGATGCGCAGGATCAGCTGAACCGCTGTCGTAGTGGTCCCGTCGGTTGTGCCGAAACAGCGTCTCGTACCCGCAGAACTCGGCCTCGGTGATGATGGCCTGCCAGATCTGGCGCATCCGCTGCAACGGCCGGCGCTTGTTCGGCACCAGGTAGGGCCGGTGCTGGTAGATCATCCACTCGGGGAAGTCCAGCGTTTCGGTGAGCTCCTGCACGATCAGGTGTGGGCGGCGCACCGTCGAAGGGACCGGGACGATCCGGCCGAGGAACTCCTGCGTGCGGGGCCGTGGACGCGGAGGCGGAACCCACTGCCGGGTTGGCTGATCCGGTGGCGCCAACGCGGGCGACTCGACGCCCCGGCGGTCGACCTCCACAAGCAGCAGCGACATGCCACCCGGAAACGACCAGCTGCGCAGCCGGTGCGGACCGGCTCGCAGCAACCGCAGCTTGGCCACCTTCGCCGCGTGTCGCCACGCGGCCAGGGATTCCTCGTCCAAGCCCTCCAGCTTGAGCCGCCATGCGCCGCCCTCACCCGGTCGAGCACCAGTTCCGGTGTCACCTCCATCACCGTCTCCTTAACGATCCCACTCGCTATGCGGGACGGCGTTCACGCTGGCCAAATTGCCGCGGCGACTTCGCCTCCGGATGCTCAGGCACGGGCATGGCCGAGTTCCTCGATGACCTCGTCGATTGACTTGCCAGAGCCGGTGGTGCCGCTGGGCATCGTCGCCAGCTGGCTGGGGCTGATGCTTGGAGGCTTCGTCTGCGCTCGCCGCGCGAACAGCGGCCGCCGGCGCCTATGGCCCCCGTTCGGAATAACGGGGATAGGGCAGACCGAACCACTCCGCGAACGGTAGATTTTCGTTGACTGCCGTGCGCGCCTTGGGAGTGGGCTCAGGGGCGCGCCATGGCGCTGCGGTTCGCCCATCAGGCTCTAGCCCGTAGCGGCGCAATTGCTCCGCCTCGGTCCCTTGCAAGCTGAATTCGAGTTCGATGAGGTCAGCACCTGCCAGGCACGCGTCACGAAGCACCCGATCGGCCTCCTTTGCGCGCCCGTCCTTTTCGAGTACATCGGCCAGCGCCGACAATACTTCCGTCGTTGGTTGCACCACGCCACGCATTAGTTGTTCCGCCTCAGCAGTGCGCCCGGTTTTGGCGAGCATGCGGGCCAGTTCGACGAGCGCGTGCAGGTCCTCGGCGGCTGTCTGGCGAAGGAGCACCTCGGCCTGCTCGAGCTGACCGGCTTGCCGGAGGACGTGCGCGAGCCGAACCGGCGCCTGGGGTTTCCCAGCGGCAGTCAACCGCCGAAGCACCTCGTTCGCCTCGTCGTGATGCCCGAGGTGCATGAGTTGGTCGGCAACGTCGAGGAGGACTTCCTGGTCGTCGGTGGTCGCCCGCTGCTGTAGGATATCCGCCGCATCCTCGGTCTTGCCTAGGCGTTCTAGCAGGTTGGGCAGCAGCAGATTTGCGTGCTTGTCGCCGGCGTCGGCGGCCCGCCGCAGCCAGCTTTCGCCTTCTTCGAAGAGTTCGGGATCGTCGTCGAGTTCGATGCCGTCCTCGATGAGCAGTCCGGCGAGCCGCTGCATGGCCCAGGCATGGCCCTCTTCGGCCGCGTGTCGCAACAAGTCGTCCACTCCGCGCCACTGGTCGGCCTCGATCAGTAGTTCGATGCAGTGCTGGAGGGCATCCGCGGGGATCCTCTGGACAATGGTCGAGCGTAGTGTTTGGCTCTCCTCTGCGCGGCCGAGTTCATCCATGAGGCCGGCGAGCAGGATCGCGGCGATCGGGCTGCCCTTGGCGGTTTGCTGGTGCAGCAGGGGTTCCAGATCGCCTTGCTGGTCTTGCTCGTACAGCACGTTTGCCAGCACGACCAGTGCGGGGGGTCGCCTTGTTCGGCGCGGCTCGTCAACAAGCGGTGGGCCTCGTCGCTGCGTCCGCTGTCGGTGAGCAGGTCCACGAGCCGAACAAGAGAGTCAAGATCGTCAGGGTTCGCGACGAGTTGTCGCAGGTGTCGCTCGGCGTCAGCCGGGTCTTCGTGCACCTCCTGACCCGAGGTCGCGTCCCACACGTACCGCTGTGCGAGCGATTGAATGGCGCCCTTATGGCCGAGTTCGGCCGCTCGTCTTACCCAGGGGTCGCTCTCGTCGTGCCGGCCGAGTCTGCTGAGAAGCACGCCGATGGCCATGGCCGCACCGGGTGAGCCCTGATTGGCCGGCGACGCGCAGAGTGTGACCGCGTCGCGGTAGAGGTGGCGTTCCTCGGCTTCCCTGGCCAGGCGTAGCTGGTCCTCGATCGGGCCTGGATCGGCGAGCAGGACGGTCCACAACTGTGGGGGCAGCGGATACATGTGTTGCTCTGGACGCAGGTGCTGAAGGAGGTAGTCGGCGAGCACGTAGCCGTCGGGCTCGCCGAGGTCGGGCTGAGACCGCACCGGCGTCAGCGGAGCGATGACGCCCTTGACCATGCGGGTGACGTAGGCAAGGGCTGCGGCGAACCAAGGTTCGGTGCGGGCTCGATGCTGTTCGTCGAGATAACCTGCCGCCGCGTGTTCGAGCATGGTCGCAGACAGCGGGGCGGCGCGACCGGCGGCGCGGGCATCGGCTGCGGCAAGCATGAGCGCTCGGGCGTACGGATCGGCATCCCGGTAGGCGGCGATGAGGTCCGGGCCGGCTGCCAGTGCCTGGGTGACCCGGTTCGAGGATCCGGCGGTCGCGATGGCGTCGCGGAGGCGTGGATCGGAGCGCGACCGGGCCAGTTCGACATCGACGGGCAGGAATGTCGACGGTACGTCGATGCGGACGGCTCGGGCCAGCAGTGTTCGAACTTCATGGTGCGGATCGGCGTCGCCTGGGTTCGGCTGCGTGGCGAAGCGTTGCCAGTACTGCGGCCACAGGGTGCCGATCACGACCACAGGCGCGTTCGATCGCAGTATCTCCATCAGGGCGACGGCCGCCGCCTCGCCGTGGGGGGAGCTGAAATACCGCTGCGCCTCGTCGAGCCAGATGACTGAGGGCGGACTCGCTGGCCGCTCCCCCAAGGCGAGGGCGGTAGTGGGGAACTCCAGCGCCCAGTCCGGCAGGCACGTCAGGACCGCCTCGTATGCGGTGCGCGTCTTCCCGGTCGACGAGCCACCGACGAGGACGATGAACACGCCGTTAATGGGCATGGGGTGCAGCAGCCGGCGAAGGTTCGCGTCATGGCTTCGACCAACGTAGTCCGGCAGCGTCGTCGCGACCTGCTCCGCCGGGCTGATCGAGCGGTGCACGCCCAGGTCGAAGGGCTCCCAGTCGACGACCCGGCGCTTCGGTGCTCCGGCCGCGCTCCGCCGCTCACGCAGGGCTTCGTTGACATCATTGATGGTGTCCATGGCCTGAGCCAGGACATCCCCGGGCGTGAGGAATTCCGCGAAACGTCGGCTGATCTCGGGATAGGCGTCCAGGTAGGCAGACAGCTGATTGGCGTCCCACAAGGCCCAGCCCTTGAGGCCGAGGCGCTGCCCGTATGCGCTGAGTAAGTCGTTGACGCGGTCGATGCCGCCGCGCCCTGCGACGCTGGAAAGGCGGACGTTCGTGGCAACGATCAAGTACTGCGGGATCCGGCCGTCGGTGACGCGCCGCCGTCGCGCATCAAGCCACTGGTCCAGCTCGCTCGTGAGGGTCTGGCACAACCATTGAGCATCGGCGACACCGCCAGCGGTCCGGCGGCACTTCGCCTGGAGGACGCCGTAGCCGCACCAATCAGGCCGAAACGACACCTCGCCGTCGAAGGTGGCCTCGCGGCCACCGTCCGGTCCCGCGCCAAAGGCCTGGACCGCCGGGCCCAGCACTCGCATCGCGAGCGCCCTACACAACTCCTCGAATCGCCGCTCGTCGAGTCTGCTCAGCTCATATGCCACAGAACTATCATGAACCTAAACCCTGACGCGCTTTGTCCCTGCTCGACAGCGCGCAGGTCGAACGAGGCGGTCGAGCAGTTCGCGAGCCGATCGCAGCAGGTCCGCCGACGAAGGGTCGCCGCCGATGCCACCGGGGGCCGGCGCCTCGGGCAGGGGGAGGGCGGCACGGTGGTCGGGATGATCGGGGTGGTGGCCATGCTCAAGGTAAAAGCGACCGGCGTCAGTCGACGATGCCCTCCACACCCCTGCTTTGCGTGTCACCGTCACCAAGCCCCGATCCTGGAGCGCACGCACCGACCGGCGGTACTTGACGCCGTCCGGCCCGCTGAGGTCATAGCCGCCGTGGATCCGACGAAGCAGATCGAGCTGCCGCTCATTGAGCGAATCCCATCGCTGCACCACCCGACAGTAAGGGGCACGGCGAACTCGATGGAGCTGAACACGGCTGTATGTGGCAGCCCAGTCCGGCGAGGCGGCCAAACCGGCCTGCTGCACCTCTTCCTGCGAGGGCAGTACCACACCTGCGGGCAGCACAAGACCCGCTCATTCAGGGTGGCTGCGAGCTGATTGCCGTCGACCTCGGCCTCCTGGCTCATCACCTTGTGAAGGGCGGAGCGCCGCTGTCATGCCGGGAGTTGCCGGCGGCCGTCGAACTACAGCCGACGTCCCGGACGGAAGCCCCTAAAGGCTCTCGTCCCGACCCGGCCTCCTGTCGGTGGCCCGGCGTACCGTGGTTTTGCTGGTGGCCTCAGCCGGGCCTCGAGCAGCATGGAAGGAAAGTGGCGGATCATGAGTGCGCTACCTGATCTCATCCCGCTGACCGAGGCGTAGCGATTTTCGGCGGCGGAAACGCGTACTCCTGGTACCGCGACCAGGCGCATCGAGACGGAACTGTATTCATGGGCGGCCAGCGAGTACCGGTAGTCAAGGTTTCTGGGCGGTGGATGATCTCCAGTACAGACGTTGCGCAGGCTGTCGAAGCCGTTCGTCGCGAGAGGACTGAAATCGCCCAACGGGCCGCCGACTACGAAGCCGGCGTCTGCACGAAGGGTCGATTGAGCTGACGGGCGGACGCCACTACATCGTCCGGGGATCGTTTCACCTGCTGACGGTTCCGCAGCCCATGGCTCCCGCGGACGGTTGGTGGATCTGCAACAACTGCAGGTGCTCGGCGATGATGCAGCACGATCCAGACAGGGAATGCCACCGCTGTCGGGACTGGAGCCCGTGCGCGAACGACTGCACGCTGGTCGGTGTTTCCTGTCCGACATGCGGGACGTCTCTGGCGCTGCAACCGGCATGACGGTCCTGCGTTACCTGCAACGGGTTCTTCTTCCGCGCCCAGGACATCGCCGTCGTTGGCGGCGGGAACACCGCCGTGGAGGAAGCCACCTTCCTGGCCCGCTTCGCCCGCGGCGTCAAGGTCATCCACCGCCGCGACACCTTCCAGGCCAGCCGCAGCGTGGCCGAACGGGCGCTGAGCAACGACAACGTCCGGGTGGTATGGAACAGCGTCGTCGAGGAGATCCTCGGCCACGACGGTGCCGTCGCCGGAGCCCGGCTGCGGATGTCCAACACCGGCCAGACCCCGGGTCCTGGACGTCACCGGCGTGTTCGTCGCCATCGGCCACGACCCCCGCAGCGACGTGTTCCGTGGCCTGGTCACCCTCGATGACGACCGCTCGTCACCGTCGACTCCCCGGGCACCCGCACCAACCTGCCCGGCGTGTTCGCCGCGTCGATGGCCCTCGTTGCCCGCAGCTACGCGTTGATGTCTCGTCTGATGAGACCGCGGCCGGTCGTCTTGGCGAGAAACTCGTCGACCTGCTTCGCAGTGCACGAAGCGAGTCTCTGCACAAGGTCCAAAGAGCTGACCGCTTCCCGCTTATACACGCTCCCGGCAGGGGCTCGGCGGTGGGCAATCGAGCCACGTAGCGCCACGAACTCGTCCAGCTTCCGGCATGCTGTATCGGGCTGGCATCGGACCCACGACCAGCACTGGGTGATGTCCCCAATGCCAACATTTTCTCGGAAGAACGATTTGACCTGCCGATGCTTCGGTGTGTTGAGCGATCGGTCCTCGTCAGCAACGATCATGTCGGCGCGTAGCTTGAGCTGATCTTTCCAACCTCGTCCGGCGATGGACCAGATTGCGAGGTCGTCCTTCTCGGCAAGAAGACTTTTCTTCAACGTCTTCTTGATCTCGGCCGGTAGGTCAGCTGGGTCCTTCGTGCGGATCGCGATCTTGCGCAGCGCTTCCGAGGCAAGGTCCTCGCAGAACGCTTCCCACGACGCGCACGTCATGACGATCGCCGAACGGGTAACGACCTGGATGTCGGTGCGGCGCCGGCCGCGCCCCGCGCCGGTCTCCGACGTGTGGAGGTCAATCAGACGCTGAATGTCGGGCACAGCCTCCCGGAGGAACGTATGGTGCGCCTGCCCGTACGCCATGGTCATGGCCGACATTGTGCCGGTCGAGCAACTCAGCGCGGAACCAGGCGCAGCCACGTTTGACGGGGCGAAGTCGTCTGCGCAGGTCAGCAACGCGACACTTCGGCCGGTGTGCTGGGCGTCGGGGCAGACGCCATCGTCGCCAGCAACGTCAGGAAGGCGAGGGGTCGGCCCACCTTCCTCGTCGGCAGGCACCCGGAGAAGCGCTCGGAGACGGGCTGGCGCGCGGACGCCACTATGGTGCTGCTGACCGCGACAAGCAGAGGATGGGATGGTTCCGGGTTGACTATCTACCGGGTGACGCTCGACGGATCGACGCTTGACCTTCGGCGACTCGCGCATTGGCTGCGGGAAAAGGACGAGATCCGGACGACTGCGAAGATCGCGGTCGTACCCGTGCAGCCGGCGCCGGGGACTATGGGGGCCACCGAGGTCATCGAACTGGTGGTCAACATCGGGTTCTCATCGGCGAATCTCGCGCTGGCAATCGCGGCCTGGCGGCGCAGCCGGGCACAGGCGCCGGTGGTGCGGATCGAGGTCGGCGAGCGGAGCGTGGTCATCGACGTCACGGATCCGGCCGAGGTGACGCGGGCGATCGAATCGGCTACAGCGGACGAGTGACCGCAGTGACCATGCCGAGCCCGAGCGGATCGCGAGCGTGCCTGATCGGGACCGCCGGGTATGTGCATCTCGACCCGCTGCCAGCCGTTCGGAACAACGTCCAGGCGCTCGCCGATCACCTCGCCGCGTCGGACGGCTGGCAGCTTCCCCGGGAGAACATCCTGCCGGTGGTCGATCCCGGGCAGGTGGCCCACTTGGTCGAGCCGGTCCGTCGGGCAGCCGCCGAGGCCACCGACACCCTGCTCGTCTACTACAGCGGACATGGCCATCTGGACGACCAGATGCAATTCTCGCTGTCGCTGACCGGGTCGCGTCACTACGAGCCTTGGACATGCGTGCCGTTCACTTGGATCAAGACGCTGCTGGCCGACACGCGGGCCACCCGCCGGGTAGTGATTCTGGACAGTTGCTTCAGCGGCAAGGCACACGGCCTGATGGCGGGCGCAGCCGACGCGGTCCGCCTGCAGGCGGCCACAGCGGGCGCGGTTGTACTCAGTTCGGCGAGCGAGAACGGCCCGGCGCTTGCCCCACCGGGCGAACGGTACACCGCGTTCACCGGAGAACTACTCGACTTGCTCACCAGCGGCATCGCCGGCGGCCCCAGGGTGATCACGGTGGATCTCGCCTACGCCTACGTCAAGTCGGCGCTCGCCGCTAGAGGCCGCCCCCTGCCGGAACGCACCGGTACGGATACGTCCGGGGCGCTCGGCCTGGCTCGCAATCCGCTCCACCGGCCAGAATCCCCGGTACAGGCCCGGCTTCCCCGCGGCGCCCGCCTGGTCGCGCTAGCGGAACGTCTGAACCTCCCGATGGAGCCGGAGACGCTCGCCCGGCCGAGCGTCGGTGCCCCTGACACCTCCCAGTCTCGTTACGAGATGCTCGACAAGAAGGTCGGGATGGGGGGTATGGGCACGGTATCTCTGGCCTGGGACCACTTCCTGAGGCGGACGGTCGCGTGCAAGACACCACACGACGGCTTACACCTGGAGACCGCCTTCTGGGCGGAGGTTCGTGCCGTGGCCGCACTCAACCACCCGAACATCGCCGCCATTTACGACGTAGCGGAACAGGGCGGAAAGCGGTTCTTCGTGATGGAGTACGTGCCAGGCCAGCCGCTGTCCGAGCTGACTGGGCACTGCGAGGTCGAGCCGGACGACGCCGCGGAGATCATGTGCGAGACCTTGGTGGCCCTAGAGCACGCCCACCGCGCCGGGGTGATTCACTGCGACGTCAAGCCCGCCAATATCATGCTGACACCCGAAGGCTCAATAAAGATCCTTGACTTCGGGGTCTCGTTTCTGGTTAACGAAACCTCCGCGCACCCGCTCAGGAAAGAAGGGAACATCATCGGGACACCCGCTTTTCTGGCCCCCGAGATGATCACCGGCTCGGTGCCCAGTGTGGCGGCTGACATCTACGCCGCCGGTGTCAGCTTCTTCCTGTTCTCACCGGGGAGTATCCGTTCCCGCACACGAACCTGCACAAGCTGTTCATCGCAGCCACGGAGGAGCCGGTACGGGTGCCGAGCTCGGTGCGGGCCGACGTTCCCGCAGCCTACGACAAGATCGTGGAGCGAGCCATGGCCAAGGACCCGGCCGGCCGCTTTTCGACGGCGGCCGACATGCGCGCGGCCATAGCAGCAGTCCTCTACGGCGCCCCTTCGTGACCACCCGTCCGGCAGAGCCGCGGGTCCGGTTCGGGCCCTGCTAGTCGGCCCAACGCGTTGAACCTGTTCATTCAATGCCTCCCGTCGGGAACGAAGAGGCCCATCCGAGACGTGGTTTTAATTTCTGGCCGTCAACGCCGCGGACACCCGCCGCCTCGTATGCTTCATCTACGAACTCAGCACCGCTCTGCACGACCTCGGCGAGCGCAGAACGGACTAACCAATGTCCGATAGCTGCGTCCTCGGTCGGCGTCGTGACGCCGACTGAGGTTGACGGTGGGACCTCCCTACGGCAGCTCAGTTAGGCTTTCCTACGTCTCGGGCTTTGGCAGCGCTGTGGCCCTCGTCGCTGGCGGCGCCCTCGCGGCTTGGCTCCTCGGCCTGTTGCTCGTCCTCAGGGACGCAGCCACAGGACCGATCGGAGATTATCCGCATATGCGCTTTGTAACCCACTGGTCCACCTCCGACGGGCCTCCGCTCGCGACGACCACGGACGCAGCGATCGGCACTGCGGATGGTCGCCCGACGGATCACAGCAACGAAGCCGAGTAGAGGGGCAATGAGCATACGCTTCTGCCCTACGAGCGATCATGACCGAGTGCCCTCCACCCTTCTCGTTCAGGCGACTGCGTTCGACCAACTCCACGGTCGCGAACGGGCTCGGCCGTTGAGAACGCCGCTTGTCAAGGGAGCGCTCAACGAGCAGCTTTGCACAAAAGGGCGGTATGCCAGTAAGCAGGCCTGCAGGTCGGCGACCAGCCCCGACATTGGTATTCCCAATTAGGAAACCGATGCTCTATCCCCTGAGCTACGAGGGCCTGGTGATCCACACTACCTAGCGGCGGCTGTCAGCGTACCGCAGGGAGCCCCAGCGGCGGTCGGCGCTGGCACCGCAGCCAGGCGACCGCACACCGACCGCACGTGATCCGGCCGGGTGTGCGGACCGCCACCGGCGATCATGGTCCGGCAGCGTCACTCAGCGCCGGTCAGGGACGGCAGAGCACACGTGGTCCACAGCCGGGGGCGGCTCAGGCCTCGCGTCCCATCCCAGCCTCTCGGCAGCGGGCTTTCTTTCGCCCGGAGCCGGTGGCGGCGCCGCCGTCTTGCCCGGCCGCCCCTCGTCGTCACGTCACAACTGGCTGTCTATACGCACGCGGTCGATCCACTCGCGCGTCTGGCGGCGGCCGGTGAGCATGATCAGCCTGCTTGCGGCCCATGCTCCTGGATCAAGTTGCGGACTCGGGGCCGCATCGTGCGGCGGTAGCCGAGGATGTACCGGACGAAGCTCCAGGTAATGCGGTCGTAGACACCGTCGGCCTGGTGCTGGCCGCCCCGGTAACGCCGGCGTCGCTGGGCGATGCCCCAGAGGCAGGTCAGCGCGGGCAGGTCGAGGAAGATCACGGTGTCGGCGGCGGCCAGCCGGATGGACAGGGTCCCGGCGTAGTTGCCCTCGATGATCCACCGCTCGTCGGCCACGATTTTCTCCTGCCTGGCGGCGAACTCGTCGATCTCAGTCAGGGCGTCGCGCAGCCGAGCAGCTCCCTGGCGGAGTAGTGGATCGCGTTCTCGATGATCGCGTCGCAGATCTGTACTGCGCCGTCCCGTTGGCTGGCATACATCATGAACACGTGGCTGGGAGAAACCTGAACGATTTTGGTTACCTCGGCTTGACGCGTCCATCTGTATCAATGTCCGCATGACACGACGCAAAGGAATTGTCGCCGGGATCGGGGTGCTCGTCATGGCGGCCGGTGCAGGGCTCGTCGCCCTTGCGCCGCCGGCCGGGGCGAGCGCGGCGCCACCAGCGGTGACGTGGAGCGACTGCGTGGCCTACTCGGACGAGACCCTCGAAGCGATGGGTGTCTCGCCGGAGCAGCTACCGAGGATCCGGGCGCTGCTCGCCCGAACCGACTGCGGCACCGTCCAGGTGCCGCTCGACTACAACCGCCCGAACGGCACGAAGATCACGGTCGCGATCAGCCGGCTCCGGGCTACCGACCAGCGGCACAAGCTGGGCAGCATGGCGGTGAACCCGGGCGGGCCGGGCGGCAGCGGCTATCTGATGCCGCACGAGCTGGCTCTGACCAGCCCGCAGTTCGAGGCGCTCGCCGTGAAGTACGACCTGATCGGGTTCGACCCGCGCGGCGTCGGCTACAGCACTCGGGC
Organism: Plantactinospora sonchi; assembly: GCF_036422035.1. Classification (NCBI taxonomy): domain Bacteria; kingdom Bacillati; phylum Actinomycetota; class Actinomycetes; order Micromonosporales; family Micromonosporaceae; genus Plantactinospora; species Plantactinospora sonchi. Next base: position 27,280 of record NZ_JAZGQK010000013.1, on the reverse strand, counting down.
CGCGTGCGCGCACCCGGGCAACGACATCACGCCGCCCGAGATCCCGGCCGGGCCGCTCACCGAGGAGACCGCCAAGAAGATCTACGACTTCCAGGTTCTGCAGAACCAGACCTGCTGGCAGAGCGACCCCACCTTCCTGGGACAGCTCACGACCGCCAACGTGGCCCGCGACCTCGATCAGGTACGCAAGGCGCTCGGGCAGGAGAAACTCAGCTACTTCGGCGTCTCCTGGGGCACGCTCCTCGGCCAGGTCTACCGCAGCCTCTACCCGCAGTCGGTGGGCCGGATGTGGCTGGACAGCGTGGTCGGCCCGACCGCGAACCGGCTCGACTCCCGCTTCCACGACGTGATCGCCGCCGACGAGGGCAAGATTCCGCGCTGGGCCACCTGGGCTGCGGAGCGGGACGCGACGTACCACCTTGGCGACACCGCCGAGGAAGTGATCGCCCTGGTCAAGCAGCTGAAGGCGAAGCTGGATGCGACGCCGATCGTGTTCAGCGACCTCGACCAGCCGATCGACGGCAACCTGGCCGCCTTCCTGGCCGTCTCGCCCAGCCCGCTCTGGACGGAAGGCACGCCCGCGCTGGCGGCGCTGACCACGGCGACGACCGGCGACCCCGTGCCGGACGCACTCCGGCCGATCCTCATCGGGGACGGGCCGCAGGAACCGACCGAGCCGCCGGCCGACCTTCCCGAGCAGTTCAACGACGCCGCAGGCAGGGCGATCCTGTGCAACGACGACACCAGCCCGCACGACTTCCCGACCTTCTGGAGGACGTACCGGAGCTGGCAGCGGGAGTTCCCGATCACCGCGGGCCTGGCACCCTTCACCCAGATGTGTGCCGGCTGGCCGATCCCCGCGACGGAGCCGTTCCGGCTGCGCAAGTCGAACGGCTCGCTGCAGCTGTCGGGGCACCGGTGGGAGAGCCCGACGCCGTTCCCGTGGGTCGCCCAGGTGCGGGCGAAGATCGGCGGCACCGCGTTCACCGTCGAAGACGACATCCATGGTTCGGTCGCGCGGGTGCCGGAGTGCACCGAGCACCTCGAGGCGTACTTCCTGACCGGCCGCCCCGACTCCGGCGGCTGCGACGGCGTGACGCCACCCTCCGCCTCGGCCGCGTCGGGCGCGACAGTTGCTGCTGCCGCTGAGTCGGTGCCGGTCAGCACCGACTGGGCACCATCCGGCAACCGCTGGAGTTGGCGCAAGCACTGATCCCGTCCCCGCTGCGGTGGCCGGTCTTCCGGCCGGCCACCGCAGCCCCTGTGCCCCCGATCGCACGCCGCAGTTGGCTCCCCGGGCGTCACGACTCAGGGTCATTGCATTGTGGGCCATCACTTCATCGTCTCCGAACAACTCGGCCACACCACCACGCTCACCCGCGACACCTACCAAAGCGTCACCAAAGAACTCCACACAACGCAGCCGACGCAGTCGCCGAGAGAATCAAGAAAAAGCGCCGCAACATCGCCTGAAGAGGCGCCTGGGCTGGTTTTTCCTACAGGTCTGACTGTGAAGCATGGCGGAGGCGGTACAACGAAAGTGCCGCACCCGGGTCGGCTTGCCGTAGAAGACATGCCCGCCCCGTACACGCCTCGACAGATGACCCATGACTGGTCCCTCGGTGGCAGCGGCCGGCGGGTGGTGGGACGGCCTGACCACATTGCGGGCGGGCCTCCATGCCGCGAGCCTGATCACCTGGGACTCAGGTCGATCTACCAGCACCCGGGCCTTATCAGCACGCCCGCTGGCGCCCGCACCTCTGGCGGATTGCGAATCGAGTCGCCTCCGATGGCGTCGATGCCGAGCCCGAAAGTCACGCAGTGGGCAGTCACGGGGCGGGTTGACCACGAATCTGCGGTTCGCCCGGTGTGAGTGGTCGTCGACGGACGAGGCTTCACCAGAACATGAGTGCATCCATCGCGATCACCATCGCTGGTCCCGCCGGTTATTGAGATATGCCTGAAAGCCAAGCGTGCTGGGCCTAGCATGGTAGGCTGATGGGCATGGGCCGGTTCTCCGAGGATGAGCTGCACGCGGTTGTCTCCCGGTACGAGGCGACGCGGGCGGCTGCGTTGACCGAGCGGGACGAGCAGCTTCGGGCATTCCACGCGGCCGGGTGGCGGCCGGTGGATCTGCAGCGGGTCACCGGGTACAGCCGGGAGACGATTCGTCAGGCGCTACGGCCGGAGGTCCGGCGGGCGACAAACATCAGCCGGCGCAGGACATCGCCCCAGCCGCCGGCGGACTACCGGCCCTACGGCGACCGGAGGCCCTACGTGGTGGCCGAAACCCTCACCGCACTGCACGGCCCGACCGAAGGCACGGTGACGCTTCCGCGTCATCTCGACTGGTCCGGGCACGCCGAGTACGACCTGAACCGGGCCACACGCCTGGCCAGCATGTACAAGGTGGTCCTCACCGAAGCCGCCACGGTCGAGGACCTGAACACCTGGCTCGACGCCGACCTGCTCCGGCGGCTCTGGCCCACCCTCTGGCTGCCACCCCAACTTCGTCAGCGCTGGGAGGAAGCCTTCCCCGAACTCGCCGCAACCCGCAGCAACGCGGCATAGCGGTGGACCCCTTCCACGAACGCCTCGCCCGTACCGGGCTCGCGGCGGCCGATCGATACGGCTTCGCGCTGGCCGGCGGTTACGCAGTCCAAGCCGCCGGGCTTCTCGAGCGGCCCAGCGAGGACGTCGACCTGTTCACCGCCTGGGACCGCCGCAACGAGTTCACCGCCGCGGTCATCGCCGTCGTGCACGCCTACCGAGATGATGGCCTGACTGTCGAGACCGAGCGTCAGTACGACACGTTCGCCCGACTGGCCGTCACTGACGGAGTACGGACCTCCAAGGTCGAACTCGGCGTGGACTGGCGTGCCAACGAACCGATCCTCATGGCGATCGGACCGGTACTGCACCCCGACGACGCGGTCGCGAACAAGATGAGCGCCCTCTACGGGCGAGCGTTCGCCCGGGACTTCATCGACATCGACGCCACGCTCCGATCCGGTCGCTACACCCGCGACGCCCTCCTCACCCTCGCGCAGCGCGCCGACCGTGGCTTCGACCCGCGCATCTTCGCCGACGCGCTCGGACAAGCCGCCCAGCTCGATCCCGACGACTTCGCCCAGTACGGCGTCACCGGCCGAGCGCTGGACGATCTCCGCAGCCGATTCGCCGAATGGCGCCGCGAACTGCTCGATGACGAGGAAGGATGACTCGGCTCCCGGCAGCGTAAGCCTGCACACGCAGGACCCAGGCCTTTGCCTCCGCCGACTGGTCGGCTTTGGCCTTTCTCGGGGTCACGTTGTTCAGTGTCGCGGTCATCACGGCACCCCCTCACCAGGCACAACGCCCGGTAGGTCAGGCCGGAAACACCGTTAGATCCACAGACCCCACACTGGTGCGCGATCTCATCGGCGAGTGCGTCCGGAAACACCGTTAGATCCACAGACCCCACACTGGTGCGCGATCTCATCGGCGAGTGCGTCTCGATTCTGCTGGTCCGACTACCGCTCTGGACCGCCGAGGAGGTCCTCAGCCTCGGCACCGCGACCCCGTACGTAGGCTCGCAGGTCGCTGCCCTGGTAGCCAAATGGGGTGCCCGGATCGCCCGGGTACTACGGGCGGTGATCCGCAGCCTGGACAATCTGTCGCCGCTGGCCCGCCAACTCGACGAGATCGTCGCCACCATCGCCGACCTGCTCAAGCGCCGCGCGACCGAGACCGGTCCGATCCGCGCGGTACCGGCCCGCGACCCGTCCATGGCCGGCGCCGGCGGCAACTGGCGCACGATCGACGAAACGCCCGGCGGGGCGATAGCTCAGCAGAACGACGCCTCCTGTGTCTCCGCTACCGGCGCCATACTGTCGGGAAAATCGCAGGACGACCTCATCGATACGCTCGGCGCGCCAGCACCGATCGACCGCCTACCATCGGCTCTCGGCCCCGACTGGCGCGGCGGCTACGTCGGCCCCGACGCGTTGAACCTGCTCAACCCACGCGCACCCTGGGACGCCGAGCTCAAGGACCCGCTCAACTCGATCGGACACGCAGTCGTGGTCGACGGAGTACGCCCCGACGGGCGAATCATGATCCGCGACCCGTGGGGCGGCGGGTCGTCATACGCTATGGACCTTGACGAATTTCTCAAGTACTGGAACGGGAACGCGGTGTTTAAGCAATGACAGACAACCTACCCCCGGCTCGCTGGCGGCTGACCGGCATGGCCGCCAAGGACGAGTCGTCCTACACAGTCAGCGTGGTCGACGACGACGGAGACAACCGCGAGTACGAGTTCACCGCGGAGAACGTCGACATCGCCGGCAGTCCCGTCCTTCTGGTCCGAGGCTTGGAGTTCGGCGACGACACCATCTGGGATCGTGAAGGCGCGGTCGCAGTTTCCGAGGCGGTGCGAGCTTTCCACATAGCCCGCCAGCACACCCTCCGCCTCGGCCGCCCGTCGTAGCTTCTCTGCGAACACCGCAGCAACCCACCCGGCCCCGAGCACGGCCCGAGACGTGGCTACCGGCCCTGGCCGCGGCGGTGACCGGCGGCTCGTCGTTCCATACCGCGTCGACGAGCTGATTCAGCGAAAGCAGGCGACCGCAATTGGCGGCCAGCAGACCCAGGATGCGCCGTTCACGCGTGCCTTGCAGGGGTACGGGTGTCCCGTCAGCGACCACTTCCAACGGGCCCAGTATTCGGAACTCCAAACGAGAAACTCCCCGTACGCGTCTCGCCTGGCAGCTCGGACGCGGTGATCGTTCGGTGACAGCGCGGTGACATCGAATCTTAGCCTGGCTCGAACCGCAGAGGTGACGAGCCGGATCGGATGAACGGCGACAAGGTCGTGCCCAACCGAGAACCGAGGACGGAGTGCCGATGCGCTGTCGGAGGGCCGTCCTAGACTGCGGCGCCATGGCCATGGTGAGTTTTGTCGATGAGACGACCGCGGGTGAGCGCAGTGCGGCGTGGCATCTGGAGATCTTCGAGGAGCGGCTGCCGCTGCGTGAGGTGATCCGCCGCCGCGTCTTCCAGGAGGTCGCGGAGCACAACGCGAAGGGTGGTGACGTCTTCCGAGGGCTGATGCAGCCGACCGACACCGAGCGAACGCTCAACGGCTTCAAGCTCAAGGAGCCGCGCCGGGTCGATCCGGAGCAGCAGGCCGCCCTGGCCCTGGAGGCGTTCTCCCGCAATGGTTTCATCGTGCTCGTCGACGACCAGCAGGTCGAGGAACTGGACGCGGTCGTGGAGCTGACCCGGGGGGCACAGGTCACCTTCCTCAAGCTCGTCCCGCTGGTCGGTGGCTGATGCCGACGCCGACGATTTTCCCCGAACGCGCCGAGCGGATGGCGGCACTCGCCCGGCACGGTGACGTCGAGGCCCTGACCGACGAGGTGATGGCCTACACCGCCGTCTATACCGGGGACTGGGGCCACGAGAGTCGGGACGCGACCACCGCGCTCGGGCTCCTCGCGCCCGAGCGCAAGCCCGAGCTGCTGATGGCGGTCCTCGAACGCTGTTGCCAGGTCACCGAGACCGAGCAGCGGCGCGTCACCAACGACCTGCTGGAAATCCTGGTCAAGCCTTACAGCAAGATCAGGACACCAGACTCGGCCGCGGTGGCACTCGCCTTCGGCGCCAGGCACACCGCCTACTTCGGCGGCGACGAGCTGCGGCGGATGACCGAACTTCTCCTCGAAGCCGGCCGGCCGCTTCCGGTGGAGGTCGTCGCCATGCTGCGCCGCACCGTCGCGCACGGCTACTGGAGCGCCGCCGAAGCGATCAAGCCGTTGCTGGACAAGCTTGACGTACCGATGCTCAATCCGGGCGAGGCGTGGGCCGATCGTGCCCTGGCCGACGTCGCGTCGCTCGACCCTGCCGAGGCCCGCCGATGGTACGAGGTGTTCCGGCACGCGGCGACCGCGACGAGTGCCAAGCCGTCGCAGAGGTGGGAAACGACCGGCCGCGAGCTACTGGTCGAGCTGACTGATCCCGGTGACCGGCTGCGGACCTGGCTTGGCCTGGTCGGGCGTCCGCGCACCATCCTGCTCAACCGCACCCGGTGGGAACACGACGTCAACGAGGCCTTCGACCAGTTCAACGCCACGGTACTGCGCGGACTCGTCTGGCTGGTCTCGTTCCTGCCCGAGCAGCCCGAGACCCCACGGGTGCTCGGGGCGCTGGTCGAGACGTCACTGCGCAAGGCCACCGGGCTCGGCCCGCGCAGCCCGAAGGTCGCCAATGCCTGCGTGTACGCGCTGTCGCGCGTCCCGTCCGAGGAGGCGCTCGCCCAGCTCGCCCGACTCGCCGCACGGGTCACCTTCAAGGGCACGCTGAAGGAGCTGAACGCGGCCCTCGACGCCCGGGCCGCCGCGTTGCACCTGACCCGGGACGAGGTCGAGGAACTGGCCGTTCCAGCGTACGGGCTGACCGAGGTCGGCAGGCGCGTCGAACACTTCGGCGAGGCCTCCGCGACGCTGGACGCCACGTCCGGGACGGTCACGGTCACCTGGCGCAACAGTGCCGGGAAGACCGTCAAGTCGGTCCCCGCCTCGGTGCGCTCGGCGTACTCCGAGCAACTCGCCGAGTTCAAGGCCGCCGTCAAGGACGTGGAAAAGATGTTGTCGGCCCAGGCGGAACGCCTCGACCGCCAGTTCCTCGCCCAGCGGGTCTGGCCGTTCGAGGCCTGGCGCGCCCGCTACCTCGACCATCCGCTGGTCGGCACGTTGGCTCGTCGGCTGATCTGGCTGGTCGACGACGTGCCGTGCGCGTACTGGGACGGCGCTCTGCGTACCAGTGAAGACAAGGAGATCGCTGCCGGCGAGACGGTACGGCTGTGGCATCCGATCGGCCGTGAGGTGGACGAGGTGATCGCCTGGCGCGCGTGGCTGGAGGCCAAACGCGTCACCCAACCGTTCAAGCAGGCACACCGCGAGGTCTATCTGCTGACTGCGGCCGAGGAGAACACCCGGGTCTACTCCAACCGGTACGCCGCGCACATCCTGCGCCAGCACCAGTTCCACGCGTTGACCGCGGCCCGGGGATGGCGCAACAAGCTGCGGATGATGGTCGACGACGAGTACGAGCCGGCCACCCGCGAGCTGACGCAGTGGGGGCTGCGTGCGGAGTTCTGGATCGAGGGCGTCGGCGACGACTGGGAAACCGACGCCACCGAGTCGGGGGCGTACCTGCGGATCACCACCGACCAGGTCCGGTTCTATCCGATCTCGGCACCCGAAAACCACGCGCACGCCGGTGGCGGCGGCTACGCGCAGTGGATACACCAGGACGCGCAGCCGACCGATCCGCTGCCGCTGGCCGAGATCCCGCCGCTGGTACTCAGCGAGGTCCTGCGGGACGTTGACCTGTTCGTCGGCGTCGCCAGCGTCGGTAACGACCCGACCTGGCAGGACGGCGGTCCGGAAGGACAGTTCCGCGAGTACTGGGCGTCCTACAGCTTCGGCGAGCTCAGCGGCACCGCGCAGACCCGCAAGGAGATACTCGGACGCCTCGTCCCCCGGCTGGCGATCGCCGACCGGGCAGAGGTCGAGGGTCGTTTCCTCGTCGTCCGCGGCGACCTGCGCACCTACAAGATCCATCTTGGTTCGGGCAACATCCTGATGAGCCCGAACGACCAGTACCTCTGCATTGTGCCGAAGCAGTCGGTCGGCTCCTCGACCCGCGACGTCTTCCTCCCGTTCGAGGGTGACCGGGTGCTCGCCGTCATCCTCAGCAAGGCGTTCATGCTGGCGAAGGACACCCAGATCGCCGACCCTACGATCACGCAGCAGTTGCGGCGCTGACCCCGCTGTCGTGATCCTCGTCGAGCAGGCACGCACGCTCCTGCCTACACCGACGTGGCGGGAGGGTCTCCGACCGGTATCCGGCGCTGTCCAGCCGGATGGACGGGGTGGTCGGCCGGACAACCGGCCACCCCGTCGCCGCGTCACCCCGACCTGCGGTGGGCAGCCGGTGAGCGGACTGGTCCCAGCTGACGAACGCCTGTCACCCGATCACCGGGTAGCTGCTCGACCCCAGGTTGCCGCCGGGCCACGGGCCGATCGCCACGGAGTCGTTCACCACCGAGGGCGCGACTCCCGGTTGGGTCTCCCGGTCCGTACCGGTCCTGCCATCGAGGACGACGGGGCCGTTGTCGGTCCTTCCGTAGACGACGCCGTGCCAGGCGCCGGTCACGTAGGGAACGAGACGCGAGCCACCCTTCGTGATCGACCACAGCCAGGAGCCGGTCTGTGCGTCGAGCGCGCCCACCCAGTCGTTGCCGGAGCAGATTGTGATGGCCTGCTCGTCGTACACGCAGTCCTGCGGGTGCGGGGCCGGCGCATCGGGCTTGTCCTCGGTGACGGTCACCGCCCGTCCCGTCGCGATCTCCACAACCTCGACGTACCGCTTCCCGTCCGGTTCGGTGCGTCCCCGGACCACTGCCTTGGACGGGCCGGCCGCGAACACGTCGACCGAGTACGCGTCACGCGGCGACGCCCACCGCTGCCGGCCGGTTCGCGCGTCGATTCCGCGCACCTGGACCTTCGGCGTCTGCCCGGCTCCGGGTTGCTGGCCCGCGACCACTCCGGCCGCCACGGCCCGCCCCGCGAACCCGCGCATGCTCCACAGCACCTTGCGGCTGCCCAGATCCAGCGCGTACGTGTCGCCGCCTTCCGCCGACAGCGACGAGTCCGCGATCCGAACGATTCCCACCCCGTCGGCCACGCCCACGACCGAGACCTCGACGCCGTTCGCACTGCCGTTCTCGGGCCACCCCTCGACCGGGATCTCGGCGCGCCAGTCAGCCTTTCCGCTCTCCGGGTCGATTGCCACGACCTCGACCAGCGGACGGCCCGGCGTGGTGCCCTGTCCCGGCGACTCGCCGAGGAACGGCGCGAGCACGGTCGGCCGGCCTCCGACGGACGTGAGCGCCGGCAACACCGTCACCGTGCCGATCTTCGGCAGCGGGTACGTCGGCTTGATCACTTCCCGCACCGTGTTGGTGCGGACGTCGACCAGACGGATCTCGTCCTCGGAGGACGCCGTCGGTTTGCTGCCGTGGATCGGAACGACCGCCGTGGTGCCGTGCAGAAGCACCTCGTCCGCGTCCGTGGAGACCTCCAGTGGCGTGACGGCGGCGGCATCGAAGCGGGTGGGCGGGTCGAAGGACTTGAGCTCGACCGGCGGCCTCGACGTCGCGGAACTGATGCCGGGATCCACCGGTTCGATCGGCGTGAACGAACACCCACCGATCGCCGCCAGCAACAGCGCGGTTCCCGCGATCGACCGCATCGGCAGTCCCTTGTCGGCATTCACGATGGCCAACGTAGCAGGCGGGTGGTCACGCTCGATCAACCGTACGTGATCGGGGCGGACGGGCGGACCCTCACCGGCGCCCAGGGCCGGACGGTCTCGCTGAGCGCCACTCTGAGACGGCAGAGCACACATGCCACACGGCCGTGACTCCTCGGGCGAGGTACGACCTGACGGCGAAACCCGCGCCTACGAGTGCAGCCCGACCGACGTCGACATCGCGGGCATTCCCGTACTACTCGTCCACAGCCCGGGTTTCGGCGACGACACCATCGGGCACCGCGAGGGCGCGGTCGCCGTCTCCGAGGCGGTACGCGCGCTCCACATCGCCAGACGGCACCCCTCACACTTGGTCGACCGGACGCCACGAACAGGACCCTGCGCCACATCGATGGCCGGGGTACCGGTCCGGTAGCCGTACGCGTCGGGCGGTTCCCACCGCTGGCGGCGAGCATCGGTGGCAGTTAAGGAACATTTAGGGATTTGCACAAATCCGCCCGGAGTTCACCCACGTATCCATCGGCGGCTGCAACGGGCAGCAGACGACCGAGGGAGCAGTGTTTATGTACAGGCGAGGCAGGACGACCAGCCGGGCGCGGAAGATCCTCCTCGGCGTGGCCGCGACAGCCCTGCTCGGCGGCGCGTTGGCTGCCGGGACCGGACTGGGCAACGCGGGCGAGAACTGCACCGGTCTGGACACCGCGCTGCGTAACAACCTGAACTTCATCGCCGAGCAGCAGGCCAACCCGGACGCGCTCTCCGCCGATCGGATCGCCAACCGGCAGGCCGTGGTCGACCTCATCCAGCAGCGCCGGGCCACCGCCGGCTGCACCGCAGACGTACGGGCGGACGCTCCTGCCGCGCCGGCCGCCCCGCCGGAGGCCGGACCGGGCGAGCAACCGCCGAAGGCGCCCGCCGACCCGGACGGCGACGACGGAGCGGGCAGCGACAACTCCGGTGGCAACGGTTCGAACAGCGGCTCGTCCGGGACAGGCGAGGTCGTCTGCAAGGGCTCGACGGTCACCCTGTTCAACGAGGATGCCGGGCCGGCCGCGTCCAGCGGGGTCTTCCCGGTCGGCACCAAGCTCAAGGTCACGAACCTGGACAACAACAAGTCCGTCACGGTCACGGTGACGAGCCCGTCCGGAAGCTGCGTGCTGCTCAACAACGCGGCGTTCGAGCAGGTACGAGAGCCGGGCAAGTTCGTGATCCGGCGCCCAGTGGTCGAACGGCTGGGCGGCTGACGACTGGACGAGCGGTCGAGGGAGTCGCCAGTCGGGCGGCTCCCGTGCAGCTCCGGATGATGTCGTACGAGGCAGGGCGACGAGGGTGCGCCGGAGGCCTGGTTGCTCTTCGATCCGTCGGTCCGGGACGGACTCGCGCAGCGGCGGTTGCCTCGGTGCCGTGGAACGGTGGGGACGGACGGCGGGTCGGGTGAAGCTCAGGGTGACGTCGGCTCGTCCGGCCCTGCGGTCCGCTCGCCGGAACCGGTGGTGTGCTCCGTGGCCGCAGGCTTCCGGAACCGCGCCTGCCGGGCGGCCTCCACCTCGGCAACCGCCGCCCGCATATGATCGGCAAGTTCGGCAAGGAAGGCAGCCGCCCCAGCGTCCGTGGGGTCGTCGTCCAAGGGCCAGTTGCCTCTCCAGATCACTATGTGGGCGAGAGCGTTCGGTGGCTGCGGCTCCGCCAGCACCTGCTCTATCGCGGCAATCTGACCCCGGACATTTCGTACATTGTACGCCGCTGCACTACGGATGTCATCGATCACCTCGTCAAAGCCGTCAGCGTCCGCCAGGTACCCCGCAGCAAGATCGGTAACCACTTCCAGCGGAGTACGGGCATTGAGCTGCTCGGCACGCCTACGGGCCGACTCAGGCAACCGGGACAGATCCATTGCTGGCTCAACCTTTCGGGTTGGCGCTGGGGAATGCACTAAGGATATACGGCTCGGATGGATTGGAACCAGGCACGACTCTGATTCGAATCTCGACGTAGCTGGTCACGTGGTGATGGGCCTGCCGGGGCCCGGCGCCGTACGCCCCGTCGTTGTAGTACCCCTCGCCCACGCGGTTACCAAAGTCAAAGCCTCCGTCGTGTCTCCCGTTCACCGCCAACTCGTGACGGATTTGCTCCCAGTTCTGGTTTACATACTCGTTGATCGCCCTGTTCTGCACCGATGGGTCGTCCCATCGGAATGAATAAGTCGCGTGGTTGCCCCACGGTGGATCGCCGTAGATCCGGCCCTCGATCGTGGGGTCGGTGCCGGTCGGGTCGCGCTCCAGCCGTATGTCCGGACCGTGCCGTTCGTTGGTGTGCGGGTGGTCCCGGCCGGTCAGGTTGCCGTGTTGCGCGTCGTTGTTGGCGACGTCGAACCGGGGCGGCTCGTCGCCGAGTTGCTCGTAGGTTTCGACGTACCGCCGGACCTCGATCTCCGCTGCGGCGGCGTCAGCCCGGTCACCCGCCTGCGCAGGCGTCTCACCGTCGCGTGGCGTGGGATCCAGGTCGTCCTGCAACTCCTGGTCAGTCCGGTCAGCCGGTGTGTACGGCCCCTCGTTCCCGTCGCCCGAACCGCTGCCGTCACCATCGCCTGGGCTACCGCCGTCGTCCGAGCCGCCGCGACCAGGGCCAGAACCGTCGCCCGGCGGAGTACCGCCACCTCCGGTACCACCACCTCCGGAGCCGCCGCCATCCGTGCCGCCCGCACCGGTGCTGGCGCCGGCTCCCGAGGCGCCCGGCGTGCCAGCCAGCACGGGCGGGTTGCCGCCCGTGCCGAGCGCGGCGTCCATGCGCTGGCGCCAGTCCGGGATGTCGGCCGGCGAACCAGCCGGTGGTCCGCCCGGCCCCGCCGGCGAACCAGGGGACCCCGGTACGCCGGACGTCGCGGGGCCGGCGGGATTCGCGGTCGTGCCGGCCAGCGTCGGGTCCGTCGCTGATCCGGACGGCGGGGTACTCGGCGGTGTCCCCGGCACCAACGGCCCACCGCCAAATGACGCTCCCGGATCTGGGCGGCCCAGCCGCGCGGATTCGCCGACTGACTGCTGCCCCTGGCCGACGCTCTGCGCCGACGCCGGCCCGCGCTGCCGCCCCGGCGGTCTCCCGCTGCCGGTACCGCCCGTGGGGGTGTCTCCGCTGCCGGTAGCGCCGGTGGAGGTGTCCCCGCTGCCGGTGCCGCCCGTGGTGGGGGCGTCGCCGTCGCCGCCACGTGGCCCTCGGGGTCTGCTCATGGCCGGCTCACCCGTTCAGCAACCGGGTGAGGTTGGTCAGGCTGTTGACCAGGGCGGTGACGAAGCTGAGGATCCGCCCGGTCCACTTGACGACGGCAGCGGCGATCTGCGCGGCGATCACCGGGATCGTGACCACGAAGATCGCTTCGACGGCCCACACGATGACCCGCGCCACGAGATCCGCGATAAGGTCCCGGACGATGTCGCGGGTGGCGCGTACGAGATCTCCGGCTGCCTGGGTTGCCACCGCCATAGCTGCCGAAATCCCCGCCAGTCCGGCCAGCGCGTCCACGTTGTGGACCATGAGGTTCTGGTAGCTCTCGGCGGAACCGCCCTGCCAGTCTGGCAGGTCCCGGCCCAGGTGCCCGTTCAGGTCGTTGGCCATCCCCTGCAGTTCGGCCGCCATGTTGTTCCAGGTCGCCGAGTGCGAGGCCACCACGTCCGGCATACCGGTGAGCTTGTCGAGAATCTCCCGTAGCGGCTCGAAGTACTCCATCGCCCAACCGAGCCCGTTCGCCAGCAACGCACTGAACGGGTCCAGGACCGTTCCCGCGACCTCGAGCGCCAGCCCGGTACCGGCCAGGAGGTCGTCGACCCAACCCTCGCTGCGGATCGCGTCGACCAGGCCCTCGACGGAGTCCGCCAGCGAGGCCCCGGTCCACACCTCACGCGTCGACTCGACACCGGCGATGAGTGACGGGTCGGTCATCGAACCCGCCCCACCACGGTCGAGCCGGACCTCACCACGGTTGTCCCGTCGGCCGGTACGACGCGCCGATCCGCTGCGCGGCCCGGCCGTCAACGTTGTCGTACGCGTCCGCTGTCTGCCGCAGGGCCTGCACCACCAGGGACAAGTTCTCTTCGACGTAGGCGTACAGCTCGTCCTGGCGCACGTGCCGGCCCTCCAGCACCGCCGGAAGCCACTGGCACAGCAGTCCGTACGCCGCGTCGTTCCGCTCGATGTGCGCGCTGGCCGCCTTCACCGCACCGAAGCGGTGCTGGACCGCCTCGACGTTGCGCGCGTGTACGCGAATCTGATCCGCCGCGGCACGAAAACCGGTCACCGCGTCTCACCGCCACCGCGGCCGGTCGTCCTCGCCGCCCACCGTCGGGTCCGGCATCCGCAACTGCTGCCCCACCCGCTCAGCGATCTCGTAACCAGCCGGCGAATCCGTTCCCACCGTCTCGGCGATGATCTGCTGCGCGCGTTCACCCAACTGTCGCGCCGCTACCGCGATGGTCTGGATGACCGTCCTGGCCACCACGTCGGTCGAGACCTGCCTGGTTCGCTCACTGAGCCGCAGGTCAACCAACCGGCCGGTGGCGTCGATCGTCACCTCGACCAACCCGTCGTCGTCGGCTGCTGTCATCCGCGCGTCCCGAAGCCGGGCGCTCATGGACTCCGTGTCGACCGCCATCCGGTGGACACGCCCCCGCCACCGGGCGATCTCGTCATGTGCGCTGTCCGGATCCAGCAGACCACCCGCGCCCGGGTCACCACCCCACATACGATCCCCCGACGATCGTCGATCGTGAATGTCTGTCCGGCACGCTAGCAAATGGACGCGATCGAGCCGAGCCCTCGCCAGCCGGCTCCGACATGACCGGAGCGATGTCCCCAGCCACGCCTCCAATGTCCGGTGTCACGGCGAGGGCGGGTACCAACACTAGGCCGGCGACGAGGACGACCAACTTCGGACCGGGGTTGATCCGACTGTTGACATACCTGTGTACCGAAGCGTCGGCGCTGAACCAATACCGCCGGCGGAGCCGGCCGATGTCCTGGCCGGCGGCATCGCGACACCGTCGTCGCCGCGGCGCCCCGCGAAGAGTCGGCGACCCGACAGCCGGGGCGCGGGCCGCTCATCCGGACGGCTGATTTCCGATGTGTGAATGGCCGAGCATCGAACCACGTCACGCCGTGTTCGGGAACTAAAGGGACGCAATGGCTGGCCTGGCTTGCCCGCTCTCGCCATCATGGAACAACCAGAGGGGGAGAGACTCGATGCGCGCACGGATCCGATTGCTTCTGTACGTGGCGATAATTTTGATCTTTGCGACGATGGCCATCCTGTTCCGCCCCTGGCTCCTTCCGACGATCATCAACATCACGGCCGTCAGTACCGGGGCGCTGCTGATGTTCGTCCTCCTGGCGGTCGTCCGGCGCCGGCGGGCCGCCGCTCCGCCGGTCGCGGCCGTCCCCGGTGGTCTCGAACGGACCGCCGACAGTCCTCGGCACCAGCCGGTGATCCCCGCCGAGCTGCCGCCGCCGGGCCTGCTCGTCGGCCGCGACGACACGCTGGCCGAGATGTGGACGTACCTCTCGACGCCGGCCGAGGACCGGTCCGGACCCCGGTTGATCGTGCTGCACGGTGCCCGGGGTGTCGGCAAGACCGCCCTCGCCATCCACCTGGCCCACCAGGTCGCCGAGGAGTACCCGGACGGACAGCTGCTGTTCCGGTTCGACCGCGCCGACGTCACCACCCCGGAGGAGCGGCTCGCGGTCTTCGTCTGGGCACTGAACGGGCCGAAGGAACGCCAGCCCGCCCCGACGGAGTACCGCAGCTGGTACCACGAACGTACCCGGCGGCGTCGGGTCCTGGTCATCCTCGACGACGTGGAGTCGGCCGAGCAGATCCTGCCGCTGCTGCCCGCCGGTGGGCGCTGCCTCGCCGTCGTCACCGCGACGGGCGAGCTGCCGACCCTGCGGGAGTCGGTCCCGCACCTGTTCAGTGTGCCGGTCGGCCCATTGGAGACCCCGGCCGCGACCAAGCTGCTGGACGAACTCGTCGGCGGTGACCGGGTGCCGCAGGAGCCGACCCAGGCGGCCCGGATCGTGGCGGAGTCCGCCGGTTATCCGGTCGCGCTCTCCATCGCCGGTGCCGTCCTCGCCGGCCGTCGCAACTGGACACTGGAGGTCGCGGTACGACGGATGGAGGAGGCGGCGACCACCGGGCCGGGTGACCCGGACATCGCCTTCACCGGGGTCCTCGACCTGGCGTACGCCCTCCTCACCCGCGCCGAGCAGAACGCCCTCCTGGTGCTGGGCCTGGCCGACACCCGTCAGGTGCAGCCGTGGATGCTCGCCGCCCTGCTGCGCGGCCAACGCCCCGACGAGCAGGATCCGCCGGGTCTCGCCGCCCGGCTGCTCGACCGGCTGGCGCTGGCCCGGTTCGCCGAGCGGCAGGTCGACGACGAGTCCGGCGTCTCGGCGTACACGCTGCCCTGGTACGCCCAGGTCTACGCCGCGCGTCGGATGGGCACCGCGCTGGACCCGGAGACGCAGCAGCGCATCCGGGGAGCGCTGCGGACCGAGCGGGAGGGGCGGGTCGCCCGGGACCTCGAACGGCAGCTCGGCCAGACGGTCTACCAGCAACTGGACGAGGGCCGGCTCAACGAGGCGCTGGAGAGCGCCCGGGAGCTGCTGGCCTGGTGCCGCGAGGACGACGTACGGCGGGTCGACAGCCGGTCCGGCGCCACCACCCCGGCCAAGGTCCGGGAGGGTCTCGCCCTGGTCGCGCTCGGCGAGGTGGTGGCCGAGTTCGGCTGGATCGACGCCGCGGCGGCGTACGTCCGCGAGGCCCGGGAGCTGGGCAGCGGCTCGTTGCTGGTCCGGGCCCGCGCGTTGCGGCTGTCGGGCAGCCTGCGGCTGGGGCAGCGGCAGATCCCGGAGGCGGAGGCGGAACTCGGCGAGGCCCTGGAAGCCGTCCGGGAGGCCGGGGACGACGTGGAGCACATCCGGGTGCTCCGCGAGCAGATCGTGCTGCAGGCGCTCCGGGGCGACTGCGCACAGGGCCGGCGGTACGCCGCACAGGCCAAGCAGCTGTGTGCGCCGCAGAGTTCGGCCGCCCGTCGCGAACTGCCGGGGATCCTGCTGGCGCACGGGGTGGTCGAGCAGATGTGCGCGGATCCGGAACGGGCGCGGGAGCTGTTCTCCGAGGCGGAGAAACTGACCGCCGATCCCGCCGCCCACCAGCAGTTGCGGTGCTGCTGGATCCGTCTCCAGCATGCCCGGCTGCTGCTCCAGGAGGAGAAGTTCGACCAGAGTCGGGAATTCGCCATCACCGCGCTGTCCGGCTTCACCCGGTTGGAACACCGTTACGGCGCCGGGCACGCCCGGCTGGAACTCGGTCGGGCGTACCTGGCGGAACAGAACCTCGAACGGGCCATTCCGCTGCTGGAGGAGAGCCACGGCACGTTCCGGCGCTGCGGTGACCGGTGGATCATGACGGACGCCGCGACCGCCCTGGCCCAGGCGTACCACCTCGCCGACCGGGTCCAGGAGGCGAGCGCCCTGCTCAAGGCCGCCAAGCAGACGTACACCAGGGTCGGCGACGCGTACGGGCACTGGCTCGCGGCCCGACTGCTCTGGGAGGTGGAGTCCGAACTGCGTGACGAGCCGACCGAGGCGGGCGGCAGCCCACCAGGTGGCGGCCCGTCCCGTACCCGTCGACCCCACGCGACGACCGTCGCCGCGAGATGACGGCGAGGGACCGGGGACGATCGGCCGAGCCGGTATCACTACGCGTCCGGCTCCAGCGGCTCCGGCGCCGTGCGCACTGGCTCCGGCTGTGGGCGGGCGCCATCTTCACCGGTCTCTCGGTTGTGCTCAGCACGCTCTACGAGAACATCCCGACCGGCTGGCAGTACGTCGCGCTCAGCGCGCTGAGCGTGTTCGGCGCCGTCACCGTACTGCTGCTCGAACCTCCGGAGGCGCTGGAGTCCAGCAAACCGCTGGTCCCCCGGGAGCCTCGCGCCACGCCGCCCCGGGCCGCCGGCCGGCCGACACCGTCGGCCGGGTCACGCCGTCCGAGCGGGTCGGGGCGTCCGAGCGGGTCGGGGGCCCGGCGGGGGCAACCGCCGGGCAGCCGCCGGGAGGAGGTACGAGGGTGGCTGGCCGGGTCGACCGGCCTGGCCTGGCTCGCCCGGCGGTGGTTCGGCCGGTGGCGCTTCGGCCGCTGGCGGATCGAGGCCGTGCCCACCCTGCCGGCCCGGGACGACCTGTTCCGGGGCCGCGCCGAGGAACTGGCGGACCTGCGCGAGCAGCACGAGGCGCAGCGGGCGGCCCGGCCGGAACCGCCCCGCCGGTCGTGGTGGCGCCGGCGACGCCCGGCACAGGGCCAACCGGCGACCGGTCCGGTGGTGCTGCGGGTGCACGGCATGCCCGGGGTCGGCAAGAGCGCGCTCGTCGACGCGTTGGCCCGGGACCTGGCCGCGCAGTATCCGGACGGCCAGGTGTACGTCAGCCTCGGCACCGGCAGCGCCGACCGGCCGCCGCACGAGATTCTCCAGGAGCTGCTGCTCGCCCTCGGCTGGCAGGTCGGTGAGATGCCGCCGACCACCGAGGCCCGGGCCGTGGTCTTCCGCTCCCTCACCGCCCGGAAACGGATGCTGTTCATCCTGGACGCCGCGCGCAGCGCCGAACAGGTGCAGTTGGTCATGCCGAACTCGCCGGCCACCGCCGTGCTGATCACCAGCCGTCGTGACCTGCTCTGGCCGGACCACCTGCCGGCGCCGTCGTACCACCTGGCACCGCTGGACGACGACGGCGCGCTGGAGATGTTCGCCGCGGTCTCCGGCGTACCGGACGGGGTGCGTCCGGAATGCGTCGCGGAGATCATGAACTACTGCGCCGGCCTGCCGCTGGCCATCCGCGCCGCCGCCGAACGGGTGGCCGAGGACCGTGCGGACGCCTGCCAGGTCGCGGGCCTGCTCCGGGAGGAGCGGTCCCGGCTCGGCTGGCTGGTCCGACCCGGACGCCCGCTGCGGCGGCACCTGCGGACCGAGTACGAGCGGCTCCTCCCCCAGGAACAGACCGCGCTGGCGCTGCTCGCCCTGATCCCGTCGGCCACCTTCGTACCGTGGGTACTGACCCCGATGATGCGGCTGCCCGGCGGTGAGGCGGACGCGCTCGTCGACCGGCTGGCCACCGCGCAACTGCTGCAGGACCACGGGATGGACCACACCTCGCGGGTCGCCAGGTACGGCCTGCACCCGCTGGTCCGACTCTTCGCCACCGAGCAGGCCGCCCGGATGCCCCGGGCCGACGTCGAGGCCGCCTTCGCCCGGCTGGACGAGGCGTACCTGGAGGTCGTCGCCGCGGCGCTGGCCGTACTGGAGGCAGACTTCGCCGCCATCGAGGCGCCCCGGTGGCTGTCGGCCAACTCGACACTGCCGAAACGGATCGCGGACAGCCCGCAGCAGTGGGTACGACTCGAGTACCCGAACCTGCTCCGGCTGGTCGGAACGGCGGACACCCCGGACCGGATCCGCTGGCGGATCGGCGCCTGGCTGGACGGGTGCGTACCGGCGAACGTCTCCACTGCCGAGACCCTGGACGCGTACCGGAGCGCGAGTCAGGCCGCCGAACGGGAGCAGGACTGGCTCGGTCTGGTCGACGTCCTGCTCGCCGCCGGGACGTACCTGGTCGCGGTGGAGCGGTACCGGGAGGCCGAGGAGACCTTCAACCGGGCGACGACGTTCTGCGAGCGGCTGCGGCTCGACGCCCCGGACGACGACTCACCGGAGGCCCGGAAGGCGGCGCTGCGGCTCGCCACCGCCCGACGCAAGATCGGCGAGGCGTTCATGCAGGCCGCCCGGTACCGGGAGGCGATCGACGCGCTGGAGGACGCGCACCGTCACGCGGTGGCCGTCGACGACCAGGGTGAGCAACGACTGGTCCGGGTACTGCTCGGCGAGGTGCACCACGTCGACACCCCCGAGGCGGCGAAGGACGAGCTGCTCGACCCCCGGATCCCCGACGCCACCCGCTACCGGATCCTGCTCTCGCTGGCCGAGGCCGCACGTCGGCGCGGTGACTGGAACAGCGCGGACGCGTACTTCGGCGAGACCCTCCAGTTCGTGGCGAGTGACCAGCGCCGCAAGGCGACGGTGCAGTACCGGCTGGCGCGGTCGCTGCTCGGTCGGGCCATGGCCGAGGACGGCGACGGGCGGGCGGTGGCGGAGGACGGCGACGGGCCGACCGAGGCCTGGGCGGCGGTACGCGCCGTCCGGCGGGCCGCCGCCGCCGCGGTCACCTTCCAACGGATGGGCAACCCGATCGGCGAGGTGCGCACGTACTGCCTGCTGGCCCGGACCGTGCTCGCGCTGGACTGGTGGGTGGAGGCGGACCGGCTCGCCCACGTGGCCGCCGGCAAGCTCGACCTGTTGCACGTCCGGGGCGAGCCGGCCGCGGTGCTCGCCGCGCTCGCCGCCCGGCTGGACCGGGTACGCGGCGAGATCCGGCTGCGGGCCGGCGACCGCGAGGCGGCCCGGCACCTGCTGATGACCTCCGTGGCGACCTTCGCCGAGCAGGAGGACTGGGCGGCGCTCCGGGACGTCCTGCGAATCCTGGAACACGACCAGGCCAGCGGCCGTGAACCGCTGCTCGCCGGCCGGGAGTTCCCGACCGGGCTGCCGCGTCCGGAACTCCCGGCCCCGTACGCCGCGTTTCCCACCGACCGGGTCAGCCTCTCGGCGGCCAGCACCGAGTCGCTGACCGCCCGGGTCACCAGCTCGGTCACCGGGCGGCTGCGGGACGAGATCCGGCAGGCGCTGGCGCCGGCGCCGGCCGTGGCGTTCCGGGGCGCGGTCGGCGTACAGCTGAGCGGGCCGGCCACCGTGGCCGTGTCGGGTACCGGTCCGGAGCCGGTCTGGCAGGCGCCGGTCGGCGAACGCTGCGAACTCACCGTGGTCGTCGCGACCGGGCAGCGGCCGTACGCGCTCGGCGAGCATCCGGTGCTCGAGCCGCCCTCGGTCTGGCGACCCGCGGCGGCGGCCGGTACGGCGGCGCCGGAGGTCGAGCTCAACGTGCTGATCGACGCGCCGTTTGTCGAGGTGTCCCGGCCGGAGCTGACCGTCACCTGCCCGGTCAACAACGCTCAGGTCCGGCACCACACCGAGCTGGTCTTTCCCGAGGCCGGCGAGCACGAGGTGCGGATCGTGCTGCTCTCCTCGGCCCGCCTGGTGCAGTCGCTGCCGATCCAGGTCAAAGCGGTGTCGGACGGCGCCTCGACCCGTCTGGTGCCGTCGACCGGTCCGGAGCACGGCGACGGGTGAACGACGGCGACCGGTCCGGACCGGACGGGAGGGTCACGGATGAGCGACGGAACCAGCGGCGGGGTGCACCGCGCCGACCACCGGACGAACCACCGGCCCACGGTGCGGGTCTACACGGGGGAGCGCGAGGGTGCGCTTTGGCTCGACCTGGAGGCGCCGGGCGTCGGGGCGACCCTGACCGTCCGGCTCGCCCCGCTCGGCGAGGTACGCCAGCACGGCGCGAAGCTGAACGCCGGCCTCGGCCGGATTCTGCGGGAGCACCGGGGGCGGGTCGACGCACCCGTGCCGGCCGACCCGGAGGAGAGGGCGCGCCGGAACCTGGTGGCGGCCGGCGACAGCCTGGCGGCGCTCGGCGCGTACGGTCGGGCGTTTCTCTTCGACGTGTTGACGGATCCGCAGAACGACTCGCGCCGACTGGTCGAGTTCCTGCGTACCGCCTGTCCGACCTGGCGCGTCCGGTCGGGTGAGCCGCCGCTGATCCACGTCATCACCCGGTCGGACCACGTCTTCCCGTGGGAGTTGCTGCCGCTGTTCGAACCGGCCCGCCCGCCACGGGTACGGGACCAGCCGGAGCTGGAGCAGGCCGCGCTCGCCTTTCCCGGTTACGCCGCCGTGGTGGAGCGCCGGGACCGGGACGACGTGCAGTGGAATCTGGACCTCGCTGGCTGGGACCGGCTGCCGCTCCGGATGGTCTACCACGCCGGCTATCCGGGGGCCCGGCAGGAGCTGGACTTCTTCCGGGGCCGGGGCGACCAGCTCCGGCTGGAGGGGCCGTACCCGGGTGACGTGGGCAAGCCCGACGCGCCGAGCCTGGCCGCGCAGCTGTGTGACCCGGCGCTCGGCGTCGACGGCAGTCGGGGCGTACCGGCCGACCAGGTCCTGCACTTCGCCTGTGACTGTGAGGCCCGGCCGGAGGACCCGGACGGGCACGGCTACCTGCTCGCCGACGAGCAGCGTCGGGAGCTGCGGGTCCTGCTGCGTGAGTTGAAGAGCGACCTGGTGGAGCACTGGGCCGCCCAGGGTCCGGGGCGGGTGGGTACGCACCGGACCGACAAGCCGCTGGTGTTCCTCAACGCCTGCGGTACGGCGGTGATGGACCCGCACAGTGCGATCTCGCTGCTCCAGCCGTTCCAGCGCAACGGCAACCGGGGCGTCATCGGCACCTCGGCGAACATCCCGGACGGGACGGCAGCCGTGATGAGCCGGTGGTTCTACACGGGTCTGCTCACCGGTTCCACGGTGGGGCAGGCGTTGCACGAGGCGAAGTGGCGGCTGCTCCAGGACCGGGGCAGTGTGCTCGGACTGCTGTACTCGTTGCACGGGCTCGCCGGCATGCGGATCACGCCGGTGCCGGTGCCGGCCCGCCGACGGACCGGGGGATCCGAAGATCCGGACGGTCGACGGGGACCGGCACCTGACCAACCCTGAGCGGCCGGGGCCGGGTCGCGACCGACCGGCAGCGGGACGGCCAGGGGCTGGGTCGCGACCGACCGGCAGCGGGACGGTCAGCCGACGGGAAGCCGGTCCAGCCACTCCTGCCAGGCCTGCTCGGTCCGGGCCGGGTCGGGGTCGGCGGCGAAGATGTGGTGTCCGACGACCAGGGCGTTGCCCCGTTCGGTGCCGGAGTGCAGGAACCGGTAGATCGCGTCGTCGGTGCGGACCCCGAAGTACGTCGGCAGGCCGACGAGGTCGACCACCCCGTCGATCGGCGGCAGTCCCGGCACGGTCAGCCGGGCCGGCACGCCCTCGGTGACCGGGCCGGTGACGCCGAACGCGCCGGTGACGGCGGCCCACACCTGGTCGGGGTGTCCGGCGCCGGGGCGGAACGCGGTGACCGGGGTGGCGCTCCGGCCGGGGAAGTGGGCCACGTACGCGGCCAGGCTGCCCAGGTACATGTCCCAGCCGACCCGCATCGCCTCGTACTCGGTTTCCCAGTTGTCTCCGAGCACGCCGCTCTGCACCATCCGGAGCACCGTGCTGCCCTGGTCGCGGCCCTCGATGAGGTACTCGGTGGCGAGGAACGTGCCGTCGGGGCCAGGCTCGGTCCGGCTCGCGAACCGCTTGCCGGGCTCCCAGCCGGTCACCGTCGCCTCCGCGACCTGGCCGAGCATCGACAACCGCGTCCGACCGCCCTCGCGGGGCTCGACCTCGCTGCGCCCCATGAACCAGGAGTCGATGCCCGGACCGGTGGCGATCGCCGCCCAGACCTCTTCCGGCGTCGCGGCCAGCTCGACGGTCTTCTGCAGTTCGAATTGGTGTCCCATAACGGTGTGTTTCCGTCCTTTCGGAAGATCGTGCCGGGTCTGGTTGTCCCGGTGGACGTTCCAGGCCCGGCACGCGCTGTTCGCTGTCGCTGGTGCGGATGTCGGGGTGGCGGCTGCGGGATGTGCCGGTGGAGGCGGGGTCAGCGGGCGCGGCCGGCCCGGTGGCGCAGCATCGGGGCCAGCGCGACCGCGACCGCGACGTGGATCAGGCAGAGCATGATCCGGGTGTCCGTGCTGGCCCGCTCGAGGAAGACCGGAACGAACGAGGCCAGCAGGACCACGCCGGCCAGCGCGCTCCAGATCACCCTGGCGTGCCGGGTGAACCGCTCCAGCAGCGCCAGCGTGCCCCAGCCGAGTAGGCCGAAGAGCAGGGCGAAGACCGCGATCTCCGGCAGGATCAGCGGGTGCGGCACCGGGTTGTTCGGCGCGACGAGCACGAAGTCGGTGCCGGCCGCGCGGGCGACCAGGTAGAGCAGGCTGCTGGACACGACGGCGGCGCCGACACCGAGGGCGCGCTGCCGGCGGCGGCCGCGTGCCGTGGTGGGCTCGGCGGTCCGGACGGTCCGGGCGATCGGGTACGTCGAGATGGCTGCGGGGCTGGTCATGTCACTCACTCCTCGGTGGTGTCGTCGTCTGTGGACCGGGTGGGTGCGGGGTCGGCGCTGGGGTGCAGGGCGAGCAGCACCCGGTGCTCGCGGCCGCCGGGCGCCTTTTCGTCGTGGTACTTGCTGACCAGGGCGGTGAGGGTGGCGGCGAGTTCCTCGGCGAACGCGGCCCGGTCGGTGGCGGAGGCGAACCGCACCCGGCCGTCGACGGCGAACGTGGCGACCCGTTTCCCGGCCCGGTCGGCGCCGGTGATCAGCGCGCCGACGTCCTGGACGAGTCGGGCGGCCAGCGCCAGCAGCCAGCGTGCGGAGAGCCGGTCCGGCGCCTGGGCCGCCGGGTCGGGGCGTACGGCGGCCAAGGCGACCGGCGAGATCACGTACGACGCCGCGGTGGCCCGCATGACCCGTTCGGTCATGTTGCCCTTGCGGCGTTCCTCGACAAGCTCGATCAGGCCGTGCTGCTCCAGTGCCCGGAGGTGGTAGTTCACCTTCTGCCGGGCCAGACCGACCCGGGACGCCAGCGTCGCCGCCGATGCCGGTTCGGTGAGGGCGGCCAGCAGGCGGGCCCGGATCGGGTCCAGTGACACCTCGGCCGCTGTCGGGTCCTCGATCACCGCGATTTCGAACATGCCCATACTCTTCCACCGACAATCGCTCCCGTCAAGACAAGAATTTTTGTCGGTGGTCCGGATCGAGGTCACGACAATCGGATCCGGCCGGTGTGTCGATTCCGGCCCGGTCCGTTCGTCGTCAGGCTGGGAGGCGATCGCCCCCGACGACGACCCGAGGGAGACAACCGTGAAGTACCTGTTCCTGCTCTACGGTGACCCGGCCGGCGACCCGGCCGAGCCGGCGGCGGTCCAGGCCGAGATCGACTCCTACTGGGCCTACGACAAGGCACTCGCGGACGCCGGTGCCCTGCTCGACAGCCAGGCGTTGCAGGGCACCGAGACCGCGACCTGTGTCCGGGTCGGCGCCGACAGCGGGCGCACCGTCACCGACGGGCCGTTCGCGGAGACCCGGGAGATCCTCGGCGGCTACTACCTGGTGGACCTGCCCGACCTGGACGCCGCCGTGGACTGGGCCGCCCGCTGCCCGGCCGCGTCGCGCGGCACGGTCGAGATCCGGCCGGTCATGGAGTTCGACAAGCCGGACTGGTGGACCGACCCGGCGTGACCGAGACGCACGCCGTCGAGCGGGTCTTCCGCGAGGAACACGGCCGACTGCTCGCCACCCTGGTCCGGCAGTTCGGCGACCTCGACCTCGCCGAGGAGGTCGCCTCCGACGCCATCGAGGCGGCCCTTCGGCACTGGCCCGCGCACGGGGTACCGACACGTCCGGCGGCGTGGCTGCTCACCACCGCCCGCCGCCGGGCCGTCGACCGGCTGCGACGCGACCAGGCGTACGCGGCCCGGCTCGCCGTACTCCAGGTCGAGGCGGAACGGGACGGGCCGGCGGTCTCCACCGACGACCCGGACGACGTACCCGACGAGCGGCTGCGGCTCTTCTTCACCTGCTGCCATCCGGCACTGCCCGAGGCGGCCCGGGTCGCGCTGACCCTGCGTCACCTGGCCGGGCTCACCACCCCGGAGGTGGCCCGGGCGTTCCTGGTTCCGGTGCCGACCATGGCCCAACGCGTGGCCCGGGCCAAGCGGAAGATCCGTCAGGCGCGCATCCCGTTCCGGGTACCGGACGTCGACCAACTTCCGGTCCGGCTCCCCACCGTGCTCCAGGTGATCTACCTGATCTTCACCGAGGGGTACGCCACGAGCGCCGGCCCGCGACTGGTCCGGGTCGACCTCGCCGACGAGGCGATCCGGCTGGCCCGGCTGCTGCACCGGCTGCTGGCCGGGCAGCGGGAGGTCGCCGGACTGCTCGCCCTGCTGCTCCTGGTCGACGCGCGCCGGGCCGCCCGGACCACACCCGACGGCGACGTCGTCCTGCTCGCAGACCAGGACCGGACGCGCTGGGATTCGACGCGGATCACGGAGGGACGACAACTCCTGCTCGCCGCGCTCGGCGGGGAGCCCGGCGCGGGGACACGTGGGCAGCCCGGCCCGTACGCGGTGCAGGCCGCCATCGCCGCACTGCACGACGAGGCGGCGGACCTGGCGAGCACGGACTGGCCACAGGTGGTGGCGCTCTACGACGTACTGGCCCGGGTGGCACCGTCACCGGTCGTCGAACTGAACCGGGCGGTCGCGGTCGCGATGCGGGACGGCCCGTCGGCGGGGTTGGCCCTGCTCGACGACCTCGACCGGAGCGGGCGGCTGGCCGCGTACCACCTGCTGCCCGCCGCCCGGGCGGACCTGTTGCGCCGACTCGGCCGCGACGCGGAGGCCGCGACGGCGTACCGACAGGCCCTTGACCTGGTCGGCAACGAGCCGGAACGCAGGTTCCTGCGGCGGCGGCTCGCGGAGGTGGAGGCGGCCCTGCCGCCGACCGGGACCGACGGTTAGTTCCGGAAATTTTCATCGAACATGTGCGCTGCGTGTCGCCGGGCAGTCCCATGCCGGCGCACCGGAGCTGACCAGCGACTCAGCGCCGACAGCTGACGGATCAGCGGACTTTCGACCCGCCGGGCCGCACCGTTCGACCAGATCGGGCCAACAGCCGGCCCGTTGAAGTTTCGGAATTCTTTCGTTAGCATCCCGAAATCGAGTCGTGTCGATGAGGTCCGCGCGGTGGAGACCGGCATCCGGGCACCGGACCACGCGCGGAAGGGCTACCTCGCGCCACCGTATCGGGCGGCTGACCTGCCGCGCCGGGGTGCCGGCGTACGCCACCTCGACCGACCCGAACCGCCTGAGGAGGAACCATCGCCCGAGGTACCCGGCCCCACCGCCCCGCGGCCGGGGGCAACTCACGCAGATCGACCGCACCTGCTGAGCGGGCACCACGGCAGGCGGTAGCCCGTCACACCCCGCCCACCACACCACCTTCGAGAGGCACGAACCATGAGCAACGTATTCCCGCCAACGGGTAGACGCCCGAAGTTGCGGCAAGGTATGCGGGTCCTGCTCGTCTCGGCCGCCGCCGCGTTGGTCGCCACCGGTACCGCGATCACGTTCGCCGGCTCCGCCAGCGCCGCGACCACCCTCGGCGCCTCCGCCGCCGAACGTGGCGGACGCTACTTCGGCACCGCCGTGGCCGCGAACAAGCTCAGCGACAACACCTACGTGACCATCCTGAACCGCGAGTTCAACCAGGTCACGGCCGAGAACGAAATGAAGATCGACGCGACCGAGCCGCAGCAGAACCAGTTCACGTTCACCAACGCGGACCGGATCGTCAACCACGCGACCAGCCGCGGCTGGAAGGTCCGCGGCCACACCCTCGCCTGGCACTCCCAGCAGCCCGGCTGGATGCAGAGCATGAGCGGCACCGCGCTGCGCTCCGCGATGCTCAACCACGTCACCCGGGTCGCCACCTACTACCGGGGCAAAATCGACTCCTGGGACGTGGTGAACGAGGCGTTCGCCGACGGCAACGGCGGCGGCCGCCGTGACTCCAATCTGCAACGCACCGGGAACGACTGGATCGAGGCCGCGTTCCGCGCCGCCGACGCCGCCGACCCCAACGCCAAACTCTGCTACAACGACTACAACACCGACAACTGGACCTGGGACAAGACCCAGGCCGTCTACCGCATGGTCCAGGACTTCAAGCAGCGCGGCGTGCCGATCGACTGCGTCGGCTTCCAGTCGCACTTCAACAGCGGCTCGCCGTACCCCAGCAACTACCGCACCACACTGTCCAGCTTCGCCGCCCTCGGCGTCGACGTACAGATCACCGAACTGGACATCGA